>NZ_JBHTRI010000019.1:0-156416 GCF_042796085.1 Streptomyces sp. NPDC056452 | reverse complement strand
TTTCCCTTTCCGGCGAGTCCGACTCTATCAGATCCTTTCGGGCCTGATTCCCAGTCAGCGGGGCTTGTCATCCCGGCTGTTGGGCCGTTCCGACGCTCAAACTCTAGCGGGTTTCCTCCGCGGCTCATAATCGAGCCTTCGAATTGAATTTCGGCATGCCGAAATTCTCCCCGGCGGGAGATCGTGCTGAGTTTGGTTGCCGCATTCGCGGCGGGATCGGCTGCCTCGGGACCGTTCCGGCTCCGTGGCAACTCGGAGAACCTTACGGATCAGGGAAGGGCGTGTCAACCCCTCCCCTGGGAGCCCGTCGGACCCATCAGTCCAGGTCGGTGAGCCGGCCGCCCGCGTCCGGCTGGGCGTGCTCCACGCGGCGCAGGAGGCGGATCAGCATCTCGCCCAGGACCCCGCGCTCGTCACCCGAGAGGTCCTGGAGAAGGTCCTCCTCGAAGTCGGTGGCCATGCGCATCGCCTCGAGCCACTTCGTACGGCCCTCGTCGGTCAGCTCGACGATGACGCGCACCCTGTTGTTCTCGTCCCTGTCCCGGGTGACCAGTCCTTCGCCGGCCATCCGGTCGATGCGGTGGGTCATCGCGGCCGGGGTGAGCCCGAGGCGCTTCGCCAGCTCGCCGGGGCCCAGCCGGTACGGTGCGCCGGCCAGGACCAGGGTCTTGAGGACCTCCCACTCGGCGTTGCTGATGCCGAGGGCGGCGACCTGCCTGCCGTAGGCGACGTTCATCCGGCGGTTCAGCCGGCCCAGCGCGGAGACGACCTGCTCGACCTGCGGGTCGAGGTCGCGGAATTCGCGCTGGTAGGCCGCGATCTGCTCGTCGAGGCTCGGCTCCTGGAGCTCGGGCTGCTCGGGGGTGTCAGACATGGCGGGCAGTATCGCACGCTCTCCATGGCCATCGAAGTCCTTCTATGTGTAGCGTTAAGGTTCTAATTTTAGTGCTAAAGTCTACGAGTCTGTGTTCTTCAAGGTTCTTCGAAGTCTGAGGTAGGTGAGTGTGACCAGGGAGATGGGTGCAGCGCTGCGGCGGATCCAGGTGGGGAGCGCGCTGAGCGCGTTCGGCCTCGGGTTCACCGTTCCGTATCTGTACGTCTACGTGGCGCAGGTCCGGGATCTTGGTGCCGGTACGGCAGGTGTCGTACTGGCTGTCTTCGCCATGGCAGCGCTGGGGGTTCTGCCGTTCACGGGGCGGGCCATCGACCGCCGCGGGCCGCTGCCCGTACTGATCGTCGCCGCCGGCCTGGCGGCCGTGGGCGCTGCCGCGCTGGGTGTGGCGGGCAATGTGACGACGGCCGTGCTGTCGGCTGCCGTCCTCGGAGCCGGTACGGCGGTCATGCAGCCTGCACTCGCCACGATGCTGGTGTGGTGCTCGAGCACGGCCACCCGTACCCGCGCCTTCGCCACACAGTTCTTCCTGCAGAACCTGGGCCTCGGTATCGGCGGGCTGGTCGGCGGGCAGATCGTCGACGTCGGCGAGCCGTCGAGCTTCACCCTGCTCTTCCTGATCGAGGCGGTCATGTTCGTCGTGCTCGCGGTGGTCGCGGCCACCGTGCGCATGCCCCGTACCCCGTCCATCTCCGGTGCCCGGCCCACCGACGGCTCCGCGCCCGGGGCCGGACTGCGGGTGCTGCTCTCCCACAAGGCCATGGTCCAGCTGTGTGTCCTCGGCTTCGTGCTCTTCTTCGCCTGCTACGGACAGTTCGAGTCCGGGCTGGCGGCCTACGGCACCGAGGCGGCCGGGATCGATCCGTCGACCCTGGGTATCGCGCTGGCCGCCAACACGGCCGTCATCGTCGTCGCACAGTTCGTCGTGCTCCGTCTCGTGGAGCGCCGGCGGCGCAGCCGGGTCATCGCGTGGGTCGGTCTGATCTGGGCGTTCGCATGGATCGTGGCCGGCTACGCGGGCCTGGGGCACGGCAGCCAGACCATGGCCACGGCCGCGATGATCTCGACGTACGCGCTGTTCGGGCTCGGTGAGTCGATGCTGTCGCCGACGGTGGCCCCGCTCGTCGCCGACCTGGCACCCGAGGCGATGGTCGGTCAGTACAACTCGGCGTTCGCCCTGGTGAAGCAGCTGGCCCTGGCGGTCGGACCGGCCGTGGGCGGGCCCATGGGGGCGACGCTGCACGGGCTGTACATCGTGACGTTCGTGCTGTTCTCGCTGGGCATCACTGTGCTGGCCCTGAGACTGGGCCGGCAGCTCACTCCCGTACAGGACAAGCCGTCGCTCGTGGCGGTGCCGTCGCGGGTGGTGGCGGTGTCACTTCCGGAGGGCGGGCCGGTGCCCGCTCCCGCCACCGTTCACTGAGGTAGCGCGAATTCGCACCAGACCGCTTTGCCGCCGCCCGGTGTGCGGCGGCTGCCCCAGGACGAGGCGATGCTCGCGACGATGGAGATGCCGCGTCCCGCCTCGTCCGCGGGTTCGGCCCTGCGGCGCCGCGGCAGGTGGTCGTCGCCGTCCGTCACCTCGATGATCAGGCGGCGGTCGGTGCGGCGCAGGCCCAGACGCATGGGCGGGGTGCCGTGCTGGAGCGAGTTCGCGACGAGTTCGCTCGCGGCGAGCACGCCCAGGTCGCAGAGTTCGACGGGGAACCGCCAGGAGGCCAGGACCCCGGTGGCGAAGGCGCGGGCCCGGGGCGCCGCTTCGATGCCGCCGAGCAGATCGAGCGAGGCGTTGTGGAACAGCTCCGCGTTCGTCCCCGTCCGGGCAGGGTGCTGCACCACCAGGACCGCCACGTCGTCGTCGTGCTCGGCGGTCACCCCCAAGGAGCGGATCAGCCGGTCGCAGACCACCTGAGGTGATCCCTTGGCACCGGACAGCGCGCGCTCCAGGGACGCGACGCCCTCGTCGATGTCCTCGCTGCGGCGCTCGACCAGGCCGTCGGTGTACAGCACGGCGGTGGAGCCGGGCGGCAGTGCGATCGTCCCGGAGGTGTGGACCCAGCCGCCGGTGCCGAGCGGCGGTCCGGTCGGGTCCTCGGCGCGATGCACCGTGCCGTCCTCGTCGCACACGAGGATCGGGAGGTGGCCGGCCGAGGCGTAGACGAGATGCCCCTCGTTGGGATCGTGGACCGCGTAGACGCACGTGGCGATCTGGCTGGCGTCGATCTCGGCCGCGATGACGTCGAGGAGCTGGAGCACCTCGTGGGGCGGCAGGTCCAGGCGGGCGTAGGCACGGACCGCGGTGCGCAGCTGGCCCATGACGGCGGCGGCGCGGACGCCGCGCCCCATCACGTCGCCGATCACGAGAGCGGTGCGGCCCGCGCCGAGGGTGATGACGTCGTACCAGTCGCCGCCGACCGCCGCGTCCGTGCCACCGGGCTGGTAGGTCGCGGCGATCCGCAGGTCGTCGGGCTGTTCCAGGTCCTGCGGGAGCAGGGAGCGCTGGAGGGTCACAGCGGTTTCGCGGTGGCGGCGTTCGCTGGCGCGGAGCCGTTCCGCCGCCTCGGCGTGGTCGGTGACATCGGTGGCGTAGACGAGTACGCCCTCCTCACCCGGGGCGCTCTTCGTGAGCTCGGGATCGCCGGCGGCCACAGGGGTGCAGGTCACGGTGTACGAGTTGCCGCCCTGGACCTTGCGGGACTTCACCGTGCGGGGCGTGCCGCTGCGCAGGACCTGGTCCATCAGGGGCAGCAGGCTGAGCTCGGTGAGTTCGGGCATGGCGTCCACGGCGCGCACGCCGTAGGGGCGGGGGCCGAACGCCGCCGTATAGGCGTCGTTGACGTACGTGATGCGGTGCTCGGGGCCGTGCAGCAGCGCTACCGGGGCGGGGAGCCTGCCGAGGATGTCCCGGGCCGAGAGGGTTTCGTGAGCGGCGCCCGGGGGCGTGGCAGCGGGCGTTTCCGGTGTGGTGTCCGGCGGCGTGGGTGCGCTCTTCGGCCGGGCGGACTCGGCGCGGGCGGCGGGTACGGAACTGTGGTCGTCCCGCGCGGCGGTTCTACGCTGCGTTCCGGGAAGGCGGGCGCTCCAGCGCGTGAAGTTCACGGAATTTCTGGCCTCGTGTGTCGGTCTGGTCCGCTCGGGCGAGCTGCTTCTTCTGCCGGTGTCTGTGCCGGATTCTGTGCCGGTTTCTGTGCCGGTTCTCCTGCCGGTGCAGGGGCGTCCGGGGCCGGACCCCCGGGAAGGCGCAGCCGGGCCTCTTCGTGCTGTCGATCGTCGCTTTCGGTCACTGTAGGTGACTGTCGGTCGGGTCACTCTGTGCAGGTGTGGGCCCACCTATGGTCACACGCCCAGTGTGACCGACCGTACTGACAGTTGTGGTTCGGCTGTCCGTCCGGTGGCTGAACTGCGGCCGTCGCACGGCAGGAGAACCGCTGTCCGCAGCGGTCGGAGGGCGCGGACCCGGGGGCCCGGAGATCAACCGGATGTCTTCGGCGGACTGTCGTCCTTCGGCGGGTTGTCCTCGGGACGTGGCCGGTGTCCCTCGCTTCCGGGGTGCCCCGGGTGGGCGTGGCCGCCCGCCGCGAGGGCGAACTCGGCGCGTGGGTGTTCGAGCGAGCCGAGGGAGACGATCTCGCGTTTGAAGAGTCCGGCCAGGGTCCATTCGGCAAGGACGCGCGCCTTCCGGTTGAACGTGGGCACCCGGCTGAGGTGGTACGTGCGGTGCATCAGCCAGGCCGGGTAGCCCTTGAGCTTGCGGCCGTAGACGTGGGCGACGCCTTTGTGCAGCCCCAGCGAGGCGACGGACCCGGCGTAGGAGTGCCGGTAGTCCTTGACCGGTTGTCCGGCGAGCGTGGCAACGATGTTCTCGGCGAGGACCTTGGCCTGCCGTACCGCGTGCTGGGCGTTCGGCGCGGTCTCCCTGTCAGGTTCGGAGGAGGTGAGGTCGGGTACGGCGGCAGCGTCACCGGCGGCCCAGGCGTGCTCGACGCCCTCGACGGAGAGTGCGGCGGTACAGCGGAGCCGGCCGCGCTCGGTGAGGGGCAGGTCCGTGGCGGCGAGGAGCGGTGCGGGCTTGACGCCTGCCGTCCACACGAGTGTGCGGGTCGGGAAGCGGGAGCCGTCGCTGAGCACCGCGATCCTGCCCTCGCAGCTGTCGAGGCGGGTGTCAAGGCGTACGTCGATGTTGCGGCCCCGCAGTTCCCGGACGGCGTACTTCCCCATCGCCTCGCCGACCTCGGGCAGGATGCGGCCGGTGGCCTCGACCAGGATCCATTTCAGGTCCGCGGGCTTGATGTTGTGGTAGTACCGCGAGGTGTAGCGGGCCATGTCCTCGAGCTCGGCGAGCGCCTCGACGCCTGCGTAGCCGCCTCCGACGAAGACGAACGTGAGGGCGGCGTCGCGGATGGCGGGGTCACGGGTGGCGGAGGCGATGTCCATCTGCTCGATGACGTGGTTGCGCAGGCCGATGGCCTCCTCGACGGTCTTGAAGCCGATACCGAAGTCGGCGAGGCCGGGGACCGGCAGGGTGCGCGAGACGGATCCGGGCGCGACGACGATCTCGTCGTACGGGATCTCGACCGCGCCCGTGCCGTCCTCACCGGTGGCGAGGGTCGTGACGGTCGCGGTGCGCTTGGCGTGGTCGATGCGCTCCGCCTCACCGATGACGATCGTGCAGTCCTTGAGGACCCTGCGGAGCGGTACGACGACGTGCCGGGGTGAGATCGAGCCGGCCGCCGCCTCGGGCAGGAACGGCTGGTACGTCATGTAGGGCTCCGGCGTGACCACCACGATTTCGGCGTCGCCGCTCTTCAGTCTCTGCCGCAGCTTCCGCTGGAGACGCAGCGCCGTGTACATCCCGACGTAGCCACCGCCTACGACGAGAATGCGCACACTTGGCCGGGTGCCGGGGATCGTCCGCCGGGAATCTGGAGCCATCACCATCCCATGACGCAACGGAGTCCGGTGTTTGTCCACAGGCCCGACAAATTGTGTGACCGGAGCTCTTCGATCACCGCGTGGCGCCCGCGCACCGCGTAATTCGACAGCTGTGCAGGTCAGGCATGGCGGGAGAGCCTGGGAAGAGGGGGCGAATCAGGGGCCAACCGGTCCTTGCTCCGATCGGGGGGCGCTCCGTGCGGAACTACCCCCTTCTGAATTGACCCGGGCTCAACTATGTTCGTACCCCGTCGGGGTGTCGGATTCGGACGATGATCCGCACACCGACTGACACGGCGGGAAGTCTCCGGGGGGAGACGTCATAACCGGGGGAAGTTATGCACATTCAGGATTTGCATGGGCAGACCGCTGTCGCCTCTTCTTCGGAGGGCCACGGGCGGCTGACTGCGGTAGGAGCGGTAGGAACGGTCGCGGCAGCGGGGAACACACCCCGCTCGGCGCCGCTCCGCGTGGACGCACAGCGCAATCTGGAACACGTCCTGCGCGCCGCGCGTGAGGTGTTCGGCGAGCTGGGTTACGGCGCGCCGATGGAGGACGTGGCGCGGCGCGCCAGGGTCGGGGTCGGCACGGTCTACCGCCGCTTCCCGAGCAAGGACGTGCTGGTACGACGGATAGCCGAGGAGGAGACCTCCCGGCTGACCGATCAGGCGCGGACGGCTCTGGGGCAGGAGGAGGAGCCATGGTCGGCTCTCTCCCGTTTCCTGCGGACCTCCGTGGCATCGGGTGCGGGCCGGCTGCTGCCTCCGCAGGTCCTGCGTGTCGGGGCCGACGCGGACGAGCCGGGCGCGGCCGAGGGCCAGGGCGAGTCGCGGGTCCCGCACCAGCGGCAGGGAGTGGGCCAGGCCGATCTCCGGGTGGTTCCACCGCGCCCGTCGGTCGACGAGGAGTTCGACGACGACTCGGGTGCGGCAGAGCTGCTCGAGGTCGTGGGCCGGCTGGTCGACCGGGCGCGTGAGTCCGGTGAGCTGCGGGGCGATGTGACGGTGGCCGATGTGCTGCTGGTGATCGCCACGGCGGCTCCGGCCCTGCCTGATCCCGCTCAGCAGGCTGCGGCTTCGGCACGGCTGCTGGACATCCTGCTGGAGGGTCTCCGCTCCCGCCCCGCGTAGGCACACGGCCGGTGTCCGTCCAGCGCTCCGTCCAGCGCCGGACGGACACCGGTAATCCCGTATCCGCACCCGAGGACCGGGGGCAGGAGCCGTCGGCTTCCCCATGGGGCGATGCCGACGGCCCTTATACAGCAAGACACCCCGGACGAGTGGTTGACGGGGCTGAAGGGTTCGCCGCGACGGCGCTCTGTGGCACGCTTGCCCGGTATTCGGGTCCGAAGTGCATACGGGGGCTTCCGCGATGAGCGGTGACGGGCAGCAGGAAGAACCGTTGGACGATATCGCTGCCGCAGGCGGTGGCACGGACACCGGTGTGCCGTCCGGTCACGTGCCGGGCCAGGCAGGCTCCGGAAACGGCGAGCACAGGGAAGAACGCGCCGAGGGCGGCACCGTCCTGCCCGGCCCCTGGCCGGCAGCGCCCGATACCGCTGCCGTCCCCGGGACAGATCCTTCGACAGGACACGGAACGGACCACGCGGCGGAACGCGAAACGGATACCGGTACGGAGACCGACGCGGCGTTCGTCGTGCCCCTGCAGCGTGAGGGCCGGGGCAGTTCCGCCGAACTCGCTCCTTCGGACGCCCAGTTGATCCTGGGCATGCGCGCCGGCGACGACCGGGCGTACGAGGAGCTGTTCCGTCGGCACTCAGGGGCCGTACGCCGCTACGCCCGCAGCTGCTGCCGCGACGCGCACACCGCCGACGACCTGACGGCCGAAGTGTTCGCACGGACACTTCAGGCGGTGCGCGGCGGGAAGGGGCCGGAGGAAGCGGTCCGGGCGTACCTCATGACCGCTGTCCGCCACGTCGCCGCCGCCTGGACGAAGAGCGCGAAGCGCGAGCATCTCGTCGACGACTTCGCGGTGTTCGCCGCGCAGGCCACGCGTTCCTCCGAGCTCTCGGATGCCGACACCCTCGACCTCGGCGCCGATGTGATGGCCATGCACGAGGCGGACCGGTCGATGGCGATGCAGGCGTTCCGCAGCCTGCCGGAGCGCTGGCAGGCCGTGCTGTGGCACACCACCGTCGAGGAGGAGTCACCGAGCGAGATCGCCCCGCTGTTCGGGCTGTCGGCCAATGCCACGGCGGTTCTGGCCGTCAGGGCACGCGAGGGACTCAAGCAGGCCTATCTGCAGGCGCACGTGAGCGAGACCCTGACGTCCGGGGGCGACTGCGCGCAGTACGCCGACCGGCTCGGCGCCCATGCCCGCGGCGGACTGCGGACCCGGGCCGAACGAGGACTGCGCAAGCATCTCGACGAGTGCGCGAAGTGCCGTGTCGCCGCCGGTGAACTGGCCCATGTGAACGCGGGGATTCCGGCACTGCTCCCGGTCGCCGTCATCGGCTGGTTCGCCGCCGGCTACGCGGTCAAGGCCGCGGGCATCGTGGCGGGCGGGGCAGCCGGTGCGGCCGGTGCCGGAGCAGCCGCGGCGGCGACGGGCGGCACGGCGTCCGGCGGCGCGGCCGGCGGTGCCGCGGCCGAAGGGCTCGGCGCGCCGGCGAAGGCCGGAATCGCGGCGGCGGTCGCCGTGGCGGCCGCGGCCGGACTGGTGTGGGCGCTCGTCGGTGACGACGGGCCCGCGCCGGAGGCCGCGCCGGTGGCGAAACCGCCGGTGGTCGCCCCGGCGGTGCCCGCGCCCGCTCCCCCGCAGAAGCCGACGCCGCCGGCCCCGGCCGCACCGGCACCCGAACCTCCGCCGGAGCCGACGCCCACACCCACTCCCACGCCCACGCCCACACCTGAGCCCACACCCACGCCTGAGCCGCCGCCCGCTCCGAAGCCGACGCCCACTCCCGAGCCCGCCCCGCCGAAGCCGCCGGCACCGGAGCCTCCCCCGGCACCGGCTCCCGAGGTCTACCAGGTCAGCCAGTTGAAGTACTCCGTCGTCGGCGACCACAGCGAGCCGGAGATCTCGCTGAGCGAGAGCCGGGGGGCGGTCTGGCAGCGTTCCGGGCTGTCGATCGGCTCCACGACGTACGCCCACGGGGTGACCGTCCACCCGCGCTCGTCGTTCACCGTCCGGCTGAACCGCGACTGCACCACGTACGAGGCGATGGCCGGGGTCGACGATCTGACCAAGTGGACCGGCGCGATGCGCTTCTCCGTGTTCAACGGGGACGGTGCGCGGCTGTGGCAGTCGCCGGTGATGCGCGGCGGTGACCCCGCCGTCGCCATGCGCGTCGGTATCGGCGGCCAGCGGACGATCCGGCTCGTCGTGGAGCCCACGGAGCCGTTCGGCGCGGCGGCACTGGCCGACTGGGCGAACTCGAGGATCAGCTGCCGCTGAGCTCCTCGGTGATGCCGGTCAGGAGGTCCACGGCCTCGTGCGGGGTCAGGGCGCTGCCCGCGGCGCGCTCCGCGTCGTACAGGAGGGGCCCCAGCTTCTCGCGGAGCTCCGCCAGTGCCTCGGCCACCTCCGCCTCCTCCAGCACCGACCGCGGGCCGCTGCCGCGCCAGGTGTCGGAGGCCGCCAGGATGCGGGCCGCCGCCCCGTACCGTCCCAGCAGCGGCAGCGTGATCCCCGCCGCCTCCGCCAGGTAGGCGGTGAACACGTCCGCGCAGCGGGCTTCGACGGCCATGCGGAGGCCGTCGGTGATGCCGCGCAGTCCGGTGGCGGGCCCGCCAGAGGGTTCGTACACGCTGATGCGCGCCGAGAGGCACAGGAGGCCTGCCGCGAACTGCGGGGGCGGGCCGTAGACCTGCGCGCCGCGCGCCGCGTCGGCGAACCGCCTCGCCGCCGGGATCTCCCCGGCCGTCAGCGCGATCGAGGCCCGCAGGTAGTTCACATAGGCGTGGGCGTCCAGCACGTGCTGCCGCTCGGCCTCGGCCTCCGCCTCGTCCAGTCCCTTCCTGGCCGCGTCCAGGTCACCGGCCCGGTAGTCGAGTTCGGCGAGGCGGCCGAGCAGGAACGGGGCCTCGGCGTGGGCACCGACCTCCCGTGCCAGCCCCAGTGCCTCCTGGTAGGCGCCTCGCGACTCGTCGTACCTCCCCCGCATCATTCCGGCCTCCGCGGCGGCGCTCGCGACCTGGGCGCGCAGGTAGCGGTCGCCGATGCGTCGGCTCAGTGTGCGCAGCTCGGCGAGGTCCTCGTCGATGCCGGTCATGCCGTGCGGTGTGTCGACGAGCATGTGGGTACGGAACATCAGGGTGACGCCGTACTCCCAGTCGCCACCGTTCTCGCGGGCGTTGGCGACGGTCGCGTCGAAGTGCCCGCGCACGTCCTGGGTGAACTCGCCGCGCATGTACGAGGTCAGCGGCCAGAACAGTCCCGGGAAGCGGGCGGCCTGCGGGCCGCCGGATCCGAAGGCCTCGGTCACACAGCTCACCAGTGCCTGGATCTCCTCGTCCCCCTGGGCGTCCGCGACAGCCCTGGTCTCCATCGTGAGGAAGAACCGCAGCATGTGCAGGTGCTTGCGGGGCCAGTAGCGGGGGTCCGCCGGATCGTCCGGGTCCTCGCCGAGGCCGGCGGCCCGGTCGGCCCAGGCCACACCCTCGTTACGGAAGTTGCGCAGCCACCAGAACCAGCCCATGCCCAGGACGAGGCGCAGCGCGTCCCGCTCGGAGGGTTCGGTGACGACCGTGCGGTGCAGGGCGGCGCGGATGTTGTCGAGGTCCGCCTCCAGCCGGCTGATCCACGGGAGCTGTTCGCCGGAACGGAGCAGGGGGTCGGCCTCCTCGGCCAGTGCGGCGAAGCAGTCGGTGTGTGCCGCCGCCGCTGCGGCCCGTACGTCAGGTGTCTCGGCGGCGCGCTCGGAGGCGTACTCGTGGATGGTCTCCAGGAGGCGGTAGCGCATCTCGCCGGCGTCGGTGGGGGTCGCCACGACGAGGGACTTGTCGACGAGCGCCCCGAGCAGGGACGCGGCGTCCGGGCTTCGGGTCACCGCCTCGGCGGCGGCCAGGTCCCAGCCGCCCGCGAAGACGGAGATCTGCCGCAGGACGGTGCGCTCGTCCTCCGAGAGGAGGTCCCACGACCAGTCCACGACCGCCCGGAGGGTCTGCTGACGGGGCAGAACGGTGCGGCTGCCGCTGGACAGCAGACGGAAGCGGTCGTCCAGGCGGTCCGCGATCTGGCGCGGCGTGAGCAACCTCAGCCGGGCGGCCGCAAGTTCGATGGCGAGCGGAAGCCCGTCGAGCCGCCGGCAGATCTCGGCAATGACCTGGGCGTCCTCGGTGTCCTTTCCTTGCGTCTCCTCGTCGGGGCGGAAGTCCGGCCGCACCGCGCGGGCACGTTCGGCGAAGAGGCGGTGGGCGGGGTGGGGCGGCAGCGGACCCACGGGGCGCACGGCCTCGCCGGGCACGCCGAGGGGCTCGCGGCTGGTGGCGAGGATGCGCAGCCGCGGGCAGTGGGTGAGGAGGGTCTCCGCGAGTGCCGCCGCCGCGTCGATGACGTGCTCGCAGTTGTCGAGCACGAGGAGGAACGGACGGTTCCGCGACCGGTGGGAGAGGTGCTCGACGAGCCGTTCGGTGGGGTCCGCGGCCGCGGCGGGACGGTCGTGGGTGCTGTCCCGCAGGAGGGTCGTCTCCCGCAGGCCGAGGGCGGAGAGTACGGCTCCGGGTACGGCGGAGGGGTCGTCCAGCGGGGCGAGTTCGGCGATCCAGGCGCCCTGGCCCGCCGCGGACTCCTCGGCCAGCCTGGTCTTCCCCGAGCCGCCGGGACCGGTGAGGGTGACGAGGCGGGCGCGGGTCAGGTCGGCGCGGATCGCCTGGAGTTCGGGCTCCCGGCCGACGAAGGAGGTGAGCCTGGGGCGGAGGTTGCCTTCCGGGGGGTGCGGGTCGGCCGGGGTTCCCGGGGCCGAGGGTCCCGCGTGGTCGAGGAGCTCTCGGTGGAGGGCGGTGAGTTCCGGTCCCGGGTCGGCGCCGAGGCCGTCCGCCAGGGCCCGGCGTGCCTCCTCGTACGCGACGAGTGCGTCGGCCTGTCTTCCTTCGGCGCGCAGGGCACGGAGCAGCTGCGCGTGCAGGGGCTCGTTGTAGGGGTGGGCGGCCGTGAGCTCCCTGAGCTCGGGTACGAGGCCCCGCGGAGCCCCGCGCCGGAGGTCGGCCTCGATGCGCTGCTGGATCGCCGCCGTCCGGTCGGCCTCGGCCCGTATCCCGTGGTCGCGCTCGCGGAGGTCGGCGAGCGCGGGCCCGCGCCACAGGGCGAGTGCGGCGCGCAGGGTGCGGGCGGCGGACTCGGGGTCGCCGGAGTCGAGTTCGGCGGCTCCCCGGCGGGCCAGCCGCTCGAAGACGTACAGATCGACGTCGTCGCGGTCGGCTTCGAGTCGATAACCGCCGGGCGTGCCGGTGACCGCCTCCCGGCCCAGGGCACGGCGCAGCCTGCCGACGAGGGCCTGGAGGGCGGCCGGCGCGTCGTTCGGGGGATCACCGGCCCATACGTCGTCGACGAGCGCGGCGACGGACACGGGGCGCCCTGCGCGCAGGGCGAGTGCGGCGAGGAGGGCGCGCAGCCGCGTACCGCCCACGGGCAGCGGGCCGCCTTGCTCGTCTCGCGCCTCGGTGGCGCCCAGGATCAGGTACTGCACCGGCCCATTGTGTCCGGTGCGGGGCCTCCTGAGCGCGGGGCTTTGTCCTGTCGCGCGGCGCCTCGGTCGTCGGCGTTACGGCTGGAGCGTCCTGCGGGCCGGGACCACGCCGCCGGCGACTGCCCGTTGGCGCGGGGCCGCCGTGCCCGTCCAGCAGGTGCCCCGGCGGGTGACCAGGCGACGGAGCCAGAGTTCCGTGGAAGCGAGGTCGGCCAGGCCGTCCAGGGGAAGCGGTTCGCCTTCGGACGCCGCGCGCAGCGCCTTCCGTACGACGCGGGCCTCGATCAGGCCCGCGTCCGCGAGCAGGGGCGCGTCGAAGAGCGCGATCAGCTCCGGGAGAGCGGCGCGCAGACCGAGCCGGCCCGCCGCGGCCGAGGTGGCCTGGGACGGGGTGCCCCAGCCGGGCGGCAGGTCGTGGATGCCCGCGCCCGCGAGGACCCGGCGCAGGATCGCGGCCCGGGCTCCCGGCTGGACGCGCAGCGATTCGGGGAGCGCCCTGGCCGCCCGTACGACCTGGTTGTCGAGGAACGGGGCGTGCAGCCGCTGGCTGCGGATCTCCGCGGCCTGTTCCAGGATCCGGTGGTCGGCCGCGTGCCGGGCCAGTGCCGCGCGGGCGCGGGCCTCTCCCGGCCGCTGCACCGACGTGGGCCGGATCGCCGCCTCCTGCAGCCGGACGGCCACTTCCGCGAGCGCCTCCCCGGTGAGCCAGCGTGCGGCCGGGCCCGGACGGGACCAGGCGAGGGAGGCGAGCGAGGCCTCTGCGGGGGTGTCGAGGTCGGGCGCGTAGCGGTTGGCGTCCGGCAGCAGGTCCGCCGCTGCCTCCAGGCCGGTGCGGTACGAGGTACGGGCGAGCCGACGGGCCGCGCGGTAGACGGCCAGCGGGACGAACAGGGAGTGCGCGGAGGTTTTCTCGGCCTTGGCGAGGGCGGCGACGGGGCGCAGCAGATGGCGTCTGCGCCGGTCCATGAGCAGGTCGGCCAGGCGGGCGGGGTGGGCATCGAGCACCTGCCGGGCGCCGTGGCCGACGAAGTGGTCGGCGCTGCCCGCGGCCAGGCGGCGGCGGTGGCGCTCGGCGACGACGAGGGAGGGGGCGGGTTCGTCGGTGAGGGGGCCGCTGTCCAGTGCCGCGTAGGGCAGGGCCTCTTCGCCGGCTGCGACGACCACGTGGTGCAGGCGGGGGTTGGCGGCGATGACGCGGGCGCGTTCCAGTTCGTCCTCGCGGCCCTTCGCGGAAAGGTCGTTGAACGTGACCGCGAGCAGGCGCTCGCCCGCCCCGGTGCCGTGGCCGAGGACGGTGCCGGGCAGCCCGGGGAGTCCGGCGGCCAGCAGGGCGAGGGTGGCGGAGGCACTGCCTCCGGAGAGGTCGGAGCCGATGCCGGGTACGGGCGCCCCGCGGGCGGCGCGGCGTTCGGCGGGGCCCATGCCGGGGACGGGCCCGGGGTCGGGCGGCAGGGTCTCCGGGGCGTGGCGCGGGGCGGTCAGCCGGGCGCGTACGGCTTCGACGAGCGCGTCCCGTACGCCCTCGACGGCTCTGACCGGGTCGACCTGGGGCGCCGCCACGGCGAGGGACGCCACCGCTTCGTAGCCCGTGATCTCCCGGGAGCCCTCCCGGAGGATGAGCGCGTGGCCCGGCGGGACCCGCTTCACCCCGGCGTACGGCGTGCCGTTGCCCAACGCCTCCGGTGTCTCCGGGCAGGCGAGCAGCGCGGCCAGGTGGCCGATGTCCAGCTGGGCCTCGATGAGGTCCGCCAGCGGAAGGGCGGCAGTGGCGTACGCGGTTCCGTTGGCCCAGGGCGTGTGGAAGACGGGGCGGGCTCCTGCGATGTCACCGGCGACGGTGATGCGGCGGCCGATCTGGACGACGGCCGTGTAGCTGCCGGGCCAGGCGGTGAGATGACGCAGCGCCCCGCCGCGGGCGGCGAGCAGTCCGACGCGGAGCTGTTCGTCGGTGGCACCGCAGCAGCCGAGGACCGCGAGACGGGTGGTGGGGGCGCCCTCCTGGGTCGCGACCTTGATGATGCGGATCTCGTCGGGGCGCCAGTCGCCGACGGCCCAGAGCGGATCCGGGTCACCCCACAGGAGTTGGGAACCCACGGGGTGGACGGTGCGTCCCTCGCCGTGGTTGCCGACCGCACCTACGGTGCCGAAGCTCGCGGCGATACTGCTCCACCCCACCAACCAACGCATCGCCGCCTCCACAGGCTGTGGACGAAGCGGCACCAGGACACGCGAACGCCGCTGCGGGACATGCTGCCACGACAAAGGCGCCCGGGAGGGGGTACGGGCAGCGCACACCGGATGTGCATGCGCCCCTGGCAAAGGCCCGGCGGAGCCCGCACCAACAGAACCGGCGCTTCCGGGAGTTGTGGTGCCGCGCTCCGGATGGGGGTGGTGCCCCGGCCGCTCCGCGGCACCGTTGGAATCCGGCCATAGCCGGACCGTTCCCCAACGTGTGAGCCGACCGGCGTTATTCAGCCAATCTCTGATCGCGATGCAACCGCGCGTTTCGCCTCCGGGGGCTTCGCGGACGGCCAGGGACCACATCGGCCGGCGCATCCCCCCGGTGCGCCGGCCGACCTGTCCCGCCCCCCACCGGCTGCCGTACAACACACAGTCCGGGAGGTGTTCGCCACCTCCCGGACCGGTTCGCCGCCCGCGGGGATTGGGGCGGCGGTCTCCCCCAGCCCGCTGAGTCCAGTGCAGCGGGCCGACCCACGCAGCACCAATGGAAGCGCTCCCGTACCGGCCGGACCAGAGCGCACGGCCGGGCGCACGGCCACACACCAGGAGCACGCGGGACACGCCCCCGGCCGCACCCCGGGCCCGCGCGGCCCGCCGCCCGCTCCCCGGGCGCACATCCGGCGCCGCACCGGACAAGGACCGCACAGTCCGCCCGCACGCACAACATTCCCGCCATACGGACGTCTGCCCCTTAACGGTAGGGATGCGGCGAACTACGCTGGGTTTACTGATGTTCTCGGCAGGGCGGCATATTCCACGGGGCTCGGCCAAATGCGTGTGCGGCCGGAGTGCCCGGGACCGTACCTGGGGAGAACACGGTACGAATGCCGCGCGCCTCACGGTGACGCGGCTGCCGTCTGTGTGTCGAGGGGTGGCGCATGTCCAGGGAGCAACGCGGGCCGAACGAGAAGCTCGGCACGGTTCTCGCCCTCGCGGGAATCAGTAACGCCGGGCTCGCCCGGCGGGTCAACGACCTCGGAGCGCAGCGCGGTCTGACTCTTCGCTACGACAAGACCTCGGTGGCCCGCTGGGTCGCCAAGGGCATGGTGCCGCAGGGTGCCGCGCCCCATCTCATCGCCGCGGCGATAGGGGCCAAACTCGGCCGCCCGGTGCCGCTGCACGAGATCGGGCTCGCGGACGCCGACCCGGCGCCGGAGGTCGGTCTGGCCTTCCCGCGCGATGTGGGCGAGGCGGTGCGGTCGGCGACGGATCTGTACCGGCTGGATCCGGCCGGGCGCAGGGGCGGCGGAATCTGGCAGTCGCTGGCGGGTTCCTTCGCCGTGAGCGCGTACGCGACGCCCGCGTCCCGTTGGCTGATAACCCCCGCCGATCCGTCGGTCGCGCGGGACCCGACGGCGGCCGAGGCCGCGATCCTCGGCGCCCCGGGCGCACCCGGGGCGCAGGGCGGCGTGCCCGTCCAGCCCGGTCCGGACGCGTCGTCCGACGTGTCGCCGCTGCGCGTCGGCCACAGTGATGTGGCCAAGCTGCGCGAGGCAGCCCAGGACGCCCGCCGCTGGGACTCCAAGTACGGCGGAGGGGACTGGCGTTCCTCCATGGTCCCGGAGTGCTTACGGGTCGACGCCGCACCTCTGCTCCTCGGTTCGTACAGCGACGAGGTGGGCCGGGCCCTCTTCGGTGCGTCCGCCGAGCTGACCCGGCTCGCCGGGTGGATGGCGTTCGACACCGGCCAGCAGGAGGCCGCGCAGCGCTACTACATCCAGGCGCTGCGGCTCGCCCGGGCCGCCGCCGACGTACCGCTGGGCGGATACGTACTGGCGTCGATGTCCCTGCAGGCCACCTACCGCGGCTTCGCCGACGAGGGCGTGGACCTGGCCCAGGCGGCGGTCGAACGCAACCGCGGTCTGGCCACCGCACGGACCATGAGCTTCTTCCGTCTCGTGGAGGCCCGCGCCCACGCGAAGGCGGGCGACGCACCGGCCGCGGGGGCCGCGCTCAAGGCTGCGGAGAGCTGGCTGGAGCGTTCCCGGGCCGGCGATGCCGACCCGTCGTGGCTCGGCTTCTACTCGTACGACAGATTCGCCGCCGACGCCGCCGAGTGCTACCGGGACCTGAAGGCCCCGCGGCAGGTGCGGCGCTTCACCGAGCAGGCCCTGTCCAAGCCGACGGAGGAGTTCGTCCGCTCCCACGGACTGCGGCTCGTCGTGTCGGCGGTCGCGGAGCTGGAGTCGGGCAACCTGGACGCGGCGTGCGCGGCCGGGACGCGTGCGGTCGAGGTGGCCGGACGCATCTCCTCGGCGCGCACCACGGAGTACGTACGCGATCTGCTGCACCGCCTCGAACCGTACGGGGACGAGCCCCGCGTGGCCGAGCTCCGGGAACGGGCCCGGCCGCTCCTGGTGGCCCCGGCGTAGGCGGAACGCCGTAACGCCCCGGTATGCCCCGACCCGGGGGACGGCTGCGGGACCACGACTCGCCACGCCCCCGCCTCCCCTGGTTTGAGCCCGTTGTCAGTGGGTCAGTGCACTATCGGGGTGGGAGGTGGCGTGATGACGCACGCGGCGTACGACTGCGATGTGCTGGTGATCGGCGGCGGGATCGTCGGTCTGTCGACCGCGTACGCGCTCACGCGCACCGCGCCAGGCACCCGGGTCACGGTGCTGGAGAAGGAGTGGGGGCCCGCGCGCCACCAGACGGGGCGCAACAGCGGGGTGATCCACAGCGGCATCTACTACCCCCCTGGCTCCCTCAAGGCGCGCTACGCCGTGCGCGGCGCCGCGGAGATGGTCGACTTCTGTGCGCGTCACGGGATCACGCACGCCGTGACCGGCAAGCTGATCGTCGCGACCGAAAGCGACGAGCTGCCCCGCCTGCACGGCCTGGTCCAGCGGGGGCGGGAGCACGGACTGCCGGTACGGGAGCTCGGCCCCGCCCAGATCGCGGAGTACGAGCCGCAGGTCCGCGGCCTCGCGGCGATCCGGGTCGGGACGACCGGGGTGTGCGACTTCGGGGCGGTGGCCGCACAGCTCGCGGCCGAGGTGAGCGGGGCGGGCGGGCAGATCCGGTTCGGCGCGGAGGTCGTCGCTGTCGACCGGCGCCCCTGGGGTGTCGCCGTGCGAACGGCCGACGGGCAGGTGGTCCGCGCCCGGGTGCTGGTCAACTGCGCGGGGCTGCACAGCGACCGGGTGGCACGGCTCGCGGGTGACGACCCAGGGGTGCGGATCGTGCCGTTCCGCGGGGAGTACTACGAGCTGGCGAGGCCGGAGCTGGTGCGCGGCCTGGTCTACCCGGTGCCGGACCCGGCGTTCCCGTTCCTCGGGGTCCATCTGACCCGGGGCGCCGACGGCACGGTCCACGTCGGTCCGAACGCGGTGCCGGCGCTGGCCCGTGAGGGATACGGCTGGCCCGTCGTCCGCCCCCGTGAGCTGGCGTCCACCCTGAGCTGGCCCGGGTCCTGGCGGATCGCCCGGCAGCACTGGCGGTACGGGGCGGGCGAGGTGCACAGATCCCTGTCGAGGAAGGCGTTCACCCGGGCCGTCCAACGGCTGCTGCCCGAGGTGACCGAGGACGATCTTCGCCCGTCCCCGGCCGGGGTCAGGGCCCAGGCGGTGCTGCGGGACGGCACGCTGGTGGACGACTTCCTGTTCCGCGAGGCCCCGCACACCGTGCACGTACTGAACGCGCCGTCGCCCGCCGCCACGGCTTCGCTGCCCATCGGGAGGGAGGTGGCGCGACGGGCCCTGCTGCGGGCACGCGCGTCGGGGTGGAAGCCACCCGCCGTAGAATCCGGTCATTGTGTCTGAGCCTGTGAACCCCACCCCCGAAACGCCCGGCACCCCCGCGGACGCGGATGCCGAGGCCCGGCGCGCAGCATCGTTCGAGCGGCAGCGCAGACTCCGCCAGGAGCCCCGCTTCCCCGGCGGACCCGCTGCCGACCCGGCAGGATCGCACCACGAGCGCCGGATCCGCAGCTTCCAGCCGCGCCGCAGCCGGGTCACCGCCGGCCAGGAGGACGCCCTCCAGCGGCTGTGGCCGAAGTGGGGCCTGGACATCGACGGCCTCCGCGTCCTCGATCTGCCCGAGCTGTTCGACGGCCTCCCGGTGGTCCTGGAGATCGGCTTCGGCATGGGCGAGGCCACCGCGCAGATGGCGGCCGACGACCCCGGCACCGGCATTCTGGCCGTCGATGTGCACACTCCGGGCCAGGGCAATCTGCTCGGTCTCGCCGACCGGGCAGGGCTGTCCAACATCCGGGTCGCCAACGGTGACGCGATCATCCTGCTGCGCGAGATGCTGGAGCCGCAGGCGCTGGACGGGCTCCGGGTGTACTTCCCCGACCCCTGGCCCAAGAAGCGGCACCACAAGCGCCGGCTGATCCAGCCCGAGTTCCTCGACCTGGTGGCGCAGCGGACGAAGCCGGGCGCGGTGATCCACTGCGCGACGGACTGGGAGCCGTACGCGGAGCAGATGCTCGAGGTGCTGACGGCGCACCCCCTGTTCGAGAACACGCAGGCGGACGGCGGCTACGCGCCGCGGCCCGCGTTCCGGCCGCTGACCCGCTTCGAGGGGCAGGGCCTGGACAAGGGGCACGTCGTGCAGGACGTTCTGTTCACCCGTCGGTGAGCCGGCGCGCGCAGGACGTGCTCCCGGCCGCCCCCGGCCGCCCCCCGGTCGGCGCCAGTCGCTGCCGGGGGTCGCTGATCAGCCACTGAACGGTGCCCGGCGCTGCGCACCATGGCCAGGTGTCAGTCCCTCTCGTTAGGGTCATCGGGTGTCCGAGGGGTACGAGCAGCACCAGCAGCCGGCCGTCCCGGTTCTCGAGGAGCAGCGGCTCGACGAGTTCCTGGGCGCCGTCCCGGAGCGCGGCCAGTGGCGTTACCGGCCGCGCCGCGTCGGCATGGTGTGGCGCAGCAAGGCGTTCCGCGCCGGTGCGGTGATCGTCGTCCTCGCTCTGTGCGGCCTGCTGATCCTGTCCATGGTCCGCGAACAGACCGGCACCGAGGGTTTCCTGGTCGGGCTGGGGCTGGCCGTCCTGCCCGTGCCGCTGCTGATGGCCGCGTTCCGCTGGCTGGACCGGGTCGAGCCGGGCCCCTGGCGCAATCTGCTGTTCGCCTTCGCCTGGGGAGCGTGCGCCGCCGCACTGGTGGCGATCATCGCGAACACGTTCGCGACCCGGTGGATCGCCACGGCCACCGCCGACCCTGCGAGCGCCGACACCCTGGGGGCCACGGTGATAGCCCCGGTCGTCGAGGAGAGCGCCAAGGCCGCCGCCGTCCTGTTGATATTCCTGTTCCGCAGACGGGAGTTCAGCGGTGTCGTGGACGGGATCGTGGTCGGCGGATTCACCGCGACCGGCTTCGCCTTCACCGAGAACATCCTCTACCTGGGCAACGCCTTCGGCGAGGACCAGGAGCTGGGCACGACGGGCCTCGCGTCGGTGACGGCGGGGACCTTCTTCGTACGGGTGGTGATGTCGCCGTTCGCGCACCCCCTGTTCACGGTGCTCACCGGCATCGGATTCGGGGTCGCGGCCGTGGCCGGGCGGCACCACCGGGTGCGCAGGATCCTGCTGCCGGTCCTCGGCCTGCTCCTGGCCATGGGCATGCACGCCCTGTGGAACGGCTCGTCGGCCTTCGGTCCGTACGGCTTCTACGCGGTGTACGGGGTGTTCATGATGCCGGCCTTCGGCCTGGTGACCTGGCTGGCCATCTGGACGCGCCAGCGCGAACTGCGCACCCTGGCCACCGAGCTGCCCGTCTACGCGGCGGCCGGCTGGCTGACTCCCGCCGAACCGCTGTCCCTCGCCTCGATGCGGGCCAGGGGCATGGCACGCGACATGGCACGGCACTGGCACGGAACCTCCGACCGGGCCCGGGGCAAGGCCGCGGCACAGGCGGTCGCGGAGTACGAGGCGTTCGCGACCTCCTTGGCGGTGCTGCGCAGGAGAGCCCGCCGCGACACCCCCGGTCCGGACTTCGCCGAGCGCGAGCAGGAGCTGCTGCACCACCTGTGGCAGCGCCGGGAGGTCGCCGGGCCCGCCCTGACGTACGCGGCCCATGCGACGGGCCGGTTCCGCGCCACGCGCGGCACGGCCCCCATGGGCCCGGCCGCGGTCCCGTCCCCCCGCAGGTTCCCGCAGCCGGCCCCGTACCCGCAGCAGCCCGCCCCGTATCCGCAGCAGCAGCTCCCCGCGCCGCACCGGCACTACGGCGGGTACAACCCGTATCTGCACGACGGTCACCAGCAGGACAGCCGCCCACCCGCCTAGCCGGGGGAGGTGTCAGGCGGACGCTTCGGTGAGGTCCGCCAGGTCCTTGTCGGTCAGCCGCAGGTCAGCCACCGCCACCAGTGCGGGCAGCTGCCCGACCGTGCGGGCGGACGCGATCGGCGCGGCGACGGTCGGCCGGGCGGCCAGCCAGGCGAGCGCGACCGTGGCGATCTCCGCGTCGTGCTCCTGGGCCACCCTGTCGAGTGCGGCGAGCACCTTGCGGCCGCGTTCCGACTCCAGGTGCCTGGCCGCGCCGTCGGCCCGTGCGCTGTCGACCGTCGTGCCGGGCCGGTACTTTCCGGTGAGGAAGCCCGAGGCCAGCGCGAAGTACGGGACGGCGGCGAGGCCCGCATCGGCCGCCGTGTCCTGGAGCTCGCCCTCGTAGGTGTCGCGCGAGACGAGGTTGTAGTGCGGCTGCAGCGCGACATAGCGGGCGAGGCCCTCGCGCTCGGAGAATTCCAGGGAGGCCCGGAGGCGCTCGGGGCTGATGTTGGAGGCGGCGATCTCGCGCACCTTGCCGTCCTTCACCAACTGGTCGAGCGCGGT
Source organism: Streptomyces sp. NPDC056452 (assembly GCF_042796085.1). NCBI lineage: Bacteria > Bacillati > Actinomycetota > Actinomycetes > Kitasatosporales > Streptomycetaceae > Streptomyces > Streptomyces sp. NPDC056452. Next base: position 134,930 of record NZ_JBHTRI010000019.1, on the reverse strand, counting down.
GACGATCTCCTCCACGGGGACGGTCTCGTCGTCGAAGTGCGTGTAGTAGAGGTCGATGTGATCGGTGCCGAGCCGGCGCAGCGAGGCCTCGGCGGCGCCCTTGATGGTCGCGCCGGCGAGCCCCTTGAACTCGGGGTGGGCGCCGACCTTGGTGGCGACGACGATGTCGGAGCGGTTGGAGCGCGACGCCAGCCACTTGCCGACGAGCGTCTCTGACTCGCCGCCCTCGTTGCCCGGGGCCCAGGCGGAGTACGAGTCGGCCGTGTCGATGAAGTTGCCGCCGGCCGCGGCGTACGCGTCCAGGACGGCGAAGGACCCGTCCTCATCGGCCGTCCAGCCGAAGACGTTGCCGCCGAGAGCGAGCGGGAAGACCTGGAGGCTCGAGGAACCGAGTGTGCGGAGTGAAGTCATACCTGGAACAAACCAGTCCGCTCAGGCGACTATTCCGATGGAGGCGGTCCACGGGCAGACCGGCAGCCCTGACGTCGGGGGGGTGCGCCAGGGCCGCCGGAGTTCAGGGGGCGTCCGCCGGGGTTCGGATGGGCCGTCCGCCGGCGCGAACGCTCGGCTCAGGAACGGCGAAGGCTCGACGGCAGCACCGCGGAGCACCGGCGAGGGCTCGGCGGCAGTGCCGCGGAGCCCTCGGACCGGGAGACCTCAGATGGAGAGACCCTTGCTGCGCAGCCAGCTCATCGGGTCGATGCCCGAGCCGTCCGCGGTGTGGACCTCCAGGTGGAGGTGAGGGCCGGTCACATTGCCGGTGGCACCGACGCGGCCGATGGTCTCACCGGTGGTGACCCGCTGGCCGGCGGTGACGTCCATCGAGGACTGGTGGCTGTACGAGATCTCCGTACCGTCGTCGAGCTCGATGACGGTGTGGTAGCCGTACGAACCCGACCAGCCCGCCGACTTCACCGTGCCGCCGTGCACGGCCTTGATCGGGGTGCCGGTCGGCGCCGCGAAGTCGAGACCGGTGTGGTAGCCGGAGGACCACATCGAACCGGCCTGGCCGAAGGTCGAGGTGATCGTGTACGAGGACGTCGGGAGGGCGTAGCTGGCGGCGAGCTTGGCGAGGCGCTCGGCCTCGGCCTTCTTCTTCGCCGCGGCTTCCGCCGCCTTCTTCTCCGCGGCGGCCTTCGCCTCGGCCTCGCTCTGCTGCTCCGCGGCTGCGGCTGCGGCCGCCTCGGCCGCCGCCTTCTCCTCCGCTGCCTTGGCCTCGGCCTCGGCTCCGGCCTGCTGCTGCTCGGCCTGCTGGAGGATGCGGGCGCGCAGCGCCTCACCGGCGTTGCTCGTGCCCTGCTCGGCCTCGGCGGCCGTGATGCCGGCGGTGGTGAGCGGGGAGGACGCGGCGACCGTGCCGTTGTCCGCCGAGTCGTCCGACATGAACGCGCTCACGCCGGGCAGGGACTTGGCGTCGGGGAGATTGTCCGCGATGGAATCGGGAAGAGAAATAGAGACCGGCGGCTTGCTCTGCGCAGTGGCCATGCCACCCGCGCCGACGGCCGCGATGACGCCGACACCGAGGACGGTGGAGCTACGGGCGAGGCCGCGCTGCTTGGCTACACGGTGCCTGCCGCGTACGGGACGGATGGACTCCTCGGTGGGGTTCCATTCCTCCCACGTCCTGCCCTCGTCACCGAAGCTGTCGGACCTGAAGGCTGACGGGGCCTCGGGGGCAGGCTGATTGGACGCCACGTGGGCGCACTCCTTTCCTTCCTTCTCGCCTACCGGGTTAGCTGACGGGTTCGGAGCAGGAAGGTCTCCTACGGGCATCTCCGTCTCTTACGAGACACAGGTGTCCGATTCACCCCATGTAGGTGGTTCCCCGGTTTCCTTGCGGAATTCGGCGCTCGCGCACGGTGCCGCCTCTTGCGACGACTGGGACAACCGCGCTGCGTTATCGAACGTTAATAGACACCCGGGTCCGATTCCAAGCTGTTCCCGTTGATCATTCACGGCTTCGGCATGGACTTTCAGGGGATTAACGGTCCGAAACGGGCGAGTTGAGTATTCCCGGTAAGGGCACCAGTTTCTGACGTTGCGTCAAATGTTATGCGGAGCGGTGCCCTTCGACTACGCACCGTGGTAACCACTCATCCATCGCCCCGCCCCACGATCTTCACAGTCGTCCGCCGCTCCGGCTGCCCCCGGGCGGGCCGGCCGATCGCGAGGAGCGCCATGTCGTCCACGGCACGGCCCTTCGTGTGCAGCCGTACGTCGTCGGTGAGCGCCGAGAGCAGTTCGTCGGGCCCCGGGAAGATACGGCCGCGCAGCCGGGCCGCCGGGTCGTAGAAGACCCCGTCCGCGTCCCGCGCCTCGGAGAGGCCGTCCGTGAACACCAGGAGCGTCGCCCCGGCAGGCAGCTCCCACTCGTCCGACCGGTCCGGCCACGCCCCCAGGCCCATCCCGATCGGCAGCGCGGGCACGGTCGGCGCCAGCACATCGAGCGCCCCGTCCGCGTGCAGCAGGATCGGCTCGGGGTGGCCGCGGTTGACGATCCGCAACCTGCCCGACCCCGCCGGGATCTCGGCGAGCACGGCAGTGACGAACCCCTCCATGGAGTCGAGCCCGCCGCGCCGCGTCCCCTCCCGCGCCAGCGCCCGCTCCAGCCGCTGCGCCACACCCTCCAGCGACAGCTCCTGCTCGGCGGCCTCCCGGAACGCCCCGATCACCACGGCCACCGCCTCCACGGCGGCCAGCCCCTTGCCCCGTACGTCCCCGACGACCAGCCGCACCCCGTGCGGGGTGTCCGCGACGGCGAACAGGTCACCGCCGACGAACTCGTCCGCCTGCGCCGCCTCGTAACGCGCCGCGACCAGCAGCCCGCCGATCCGGTCGTCCGGCGTCGGGAGCACCGCGCGCATCGCGGTCTCCGCGATGACCCGGGCAGAGGCCAGCTGGTCGTTGCTCCGCCGGACGACACCGTTGATGACGAGGGCGAGCACGGAAACGGTGAACAGGGTGATCAGCTCGGTGACCGGGGCGACGTCCGAGATCGTGTCGTCGTACAACCGGATGGCCAGGACCGTCAGGATGGCGGCCGCAGCCGTACGGATCGTGCTCGCCAGCGAGAAGAACGGTGCGGCGATCAGCGGAGCCGCCGCGAACAGGGGGACGGCACTGACCTCGGGCGGGGTAGAGAGGTCGAAGACCAGCCCGGCCGCGATCATCAGGGCGGGCAGCAGACGTACGAACCGCCGGGTACGGGCACCTCCAGCAGCTCCGCGCCGCCGCCTCTCCCGCTTCCCCACCTGTGCACTCCTGCCCGGTCCGTCCACGGCTGCGGACGGTACCGCGCTCCACCCAGGCTGGCCGGAGCCGCGCCGTGCGGCGACTCGTCGTCGGCCAAAGGGAGGAGCGCCCGAGCGCCGCGCCCCGATGGTCAGTCGGAGAGCCTGCGCTGCGCGTAGATCGTCAGTGCATCCCGTACGAAGACGGCGGTGCCGTCCCCGTACCGATCGTAGTTCTTCCCGAAGCGGGGATCGGCGACGTACATCTCGCCGAGGCCGATCACGTGCGACCGGGTGGGCGTCGCGGTCACCGACAGCCACTCGCAGTGCCGCCGCGCGATGTCCTGCACCGGCTCGCTGCCCGGGTCCATGCCCGCGGCCCTGGCCTGCCCGTAGTCACGGGCGATGGCCTCGTGCGCGGCCTGGAAACTGTCACGCTCCGCCCGGCTCAGCGAACGCCACCACCGGTCGCCCTTCTCGTACGCGTCCCGGCCCCAGCGCTCGGTGACCTCCTGCTCGTACACCGTGTGATCGAAGCCGTCGAACACTTCCTCGGCCATGAGCTCTCTTCCCTCCTCGGTCTTGTGGAGAGTGGTCCGCACCGAGGCGATCTGCCGCCCGATGCGCTCCCGCTCCTGCTCCAGCAGTCGCAGATGGGCCCGGAGCGCCACCGACGTGTCCCGCTGCCCCTCGAGTACGTCCTTGATGGCGGGCAGCGAGAGACCCAGCTCCCGCAGCAGCAGAATGCGCTGCAGCCGGACGAGGGCGTCCTGGTCGTAGTAGCGGTAGCCGTTGGACCCGATCCGGCTCGGCGCGAGGAGACCGAGATCTCCGTAGTGCCGGAGCGTGCGGCTCGTGGTGCCGGCTCTTCTGGCGATTTCCTGGATGGACCACTCCATGCCGAGAACGCTAGATCTTTACGTTGCGTCAAGGTCAAGCACGGCAGCCGTGGCGGACGCGGGCATACGACAGAGGCCCGGATCCTCGAAAGGATCCGGGCCTCTGTCTTTCAGTAGCGGGGACAGGATTTGAACCTGCGACCTCTGGGTTATGAGCCCAGCGAGCTACCGAGCTGCTCCACCCCGCGTCGTTGTGAGTGCAACACTACGCCATCCGGGACGAGCTCCTGACCATTTACCGCCGCGACCCCCCGCCACCGGCTCCGGCACCGCCCGGACTGCCGGTGCCCGCGGCCCCCACGGAACACGCGGCCCATCGGCGGGAGGGTGCGTATGCCCCCGTGGGCACGGGCGGGCCGGAGTGCGCGGCTCCGTCAGCGGCGGGACGCTGGACCTATCAGTCCTGCGGTGTCCGCTTCCGTCAGCGACCGAGGTTGCCGGAGCGCCGGCGCACACCCGCACCGAAGGCCCGGCACAGGCGGACCGGGCGGGTACGGCACACGCTTCGGCAAGGAGACGGTCATGGACGGCACCACACTCGAAACGATGCGGACCGAACTGCGCGGCCCCGTCATCGGCCCGGACGACCCGGAGTACACACAGGCCCGCACGATCTACAACGCCATGATCGACCGGAGACCTGCGGCCGTGGTCCGGTGCCATGACACCGCCGACGTCATGGCAGCCGTCGACTTCGTGCGCACGCACGGACTCGAAGTGGCGGTGATGGGCGGCGGACACAGCGGCCCCGGTCTCTGCCTCGTCGACGACGCCGTCACGATCGACCTGTCGCCGATGCGCGGCGTGCGCGTCGACCCGGCCACCCAGACCGCGCAGGTCGACGGCGGGGCGAAGCTCGGCGACCTCGACCACGCCGCCCACGCGTTCGGCCTCGGCACCCCGGCGGGCATCATGTCCACCACGGGCGTCGGGGGCCTCACCCTCGGCGGCGGACACGGCTACCTCACCCGCAAGTACGGCCTCACGGCGGACAATCTGGTGTCCGCCGACGTAGTCCTGGCCGACGGCGGCTTCGTCACGACGAACGCCAGCGAGAACGCCGACCTGTTCTGGGCACTGCGCGGCGGCGGCGGGAACTTCGGCATCGTGACGTCGTTCGACTTCGAGCTGCACCCCGTGGACACGGTGGGTGTCGGCATCACCGTGTGGCCGCTGGACCTCCTCCCCGACGTACTGCGGTGGTACCGCGAGTTCCTTCCGCAGGCGCCCGACGACCTGTACGGCTTCTTCGCGTCGATGACCGTCCCGCCCGCGCCCCCGTTCCCGGAGGAGCTCCACGGCCAGAAGGTGTGCGGCGTCGTCTGGTCCTCGACGGCGGACCCGGACGCCCTGGACGAGACCCTCGCGGCCGTGAACGAACCGGGCAAACCCGCCTTCCACTTCACGGCGCCGATGCCCTACCCGGCGCTGCAGGCCATGTTCGACGAACTGATCCCCACGGGCCTCCAGTGGTACTGGCGCGGCGCCTTCTTCGACCGGATCACGGACGACGCCGTCGACGTACACGCCAGGTACGCGGAGGCACTCCCCACCGGTCTGTCGACCATGCACCTGTACCCCGTCGACGGGGCCGCGGGCCGGGTCGGGGCCGACGACACGGCCTGGGCCTACCGCGACGCCGTATGGTCCGGCGTCATCGCCGGCATCGACCCCGACCCGGACAACGCGGAGGCGCTGCGGCAGTGGGCCGTGGACTACTGGGACGCGCTGCACCCGCATTCCATGGGCGGCTCGTACGTGAACTTCATCGGCGCGGGCGAGTCCCCGGACCGGGTCCGGGCCACCTACCGCGGCCACTACGACAGGCTCGCGGAGGTCAAGCAGGCCTACGACCCGCACAACCTCTTCCACGCAAACCAGAACATCGAGCCCAACCCGGGTCACTGACCCTCACGCCGACCACGGCAATACAGAGGGAAAGCCGTGCTCCGAGGGTTACAGTCTGCATGCACCGCATGATGATCCGGCCGCCCCCGGAGCGGCGCGACACCGGAAGCGGCACATCGTCGTCGTACCGGTCGGGACCAGTCCGGCATCACACCATCGGCTCGGTCACGGGGCTCTCACCGCACACCTACGTACAGGACACTCCATGACCGACATGCCCGCACGCACGACGCAGCGGCACTCCAACGGCACGGCCGCGGACACGGGCGCGCAGCTCGCCGCCCCGGGCACGGCTGCTCCCCTTCCCTCTCCGCAGTACGCGGGCCTGTTCATCGAGCCCGATCTGCCGCCGCTCCTCGACGAACCCGAGTGAGCGACGGGCCGGGCGGCCCAAGGGGCCGGACGAGCGTCGGGGCCCGGTGAGCGACGGGGCCGGCTGATCGGCAGGGCCCCGTGGGCAACGGGCCCGAGTGACCGGCCGGACCGCACGGTCGTTGGAAGACCATGCGCATCCGAATCGCCGTCGTCGCCCTCGGAGCGGCCCTCCTGCTCGCCGCGTACCTCTCGAACATCCCGTCCGAGGCCGAGACCGAAGCGGCCTGTCAGCGTGCCCTCGACAACACGTCGACCGCCACCCTCCGGCCCGACATCTGCCTGGACGTGTCCGCCGACACCTACCGGACCTTCCTCCTGATGTACGCACTGCGGGCGGAAGGCCTCGACTAGGACCGGCCCACGCGCACCGCCAGGAAGTCCTCCCACGTCCGCGTGCCCGTATCGGCCCCTTCGAGGGACAGGTTCTCGCCGGCACGGTAGGCGCGGCCCGCCTTTCCGGGCATCCGGACGGTCACCGTCATCCGGCGCTTGCCCCGCGCCCGCAGATAGCCGCGGATCAGGGCGGACATGTCGTACACCGTGGGCCCCGTCAGGTCGGGCACCCGGCCGGCCGGAGCGCCGAGTGCCAGTTCTACGAGCCGGGCAGCCACGTCGCGCGGATCGACGGGCTGGAGCCTGAGCCCGCCGGGGACGGGAACCACGGGCAGCATTCCCGTCTTCCGCACGACGGTCAGGGTCAGGTCGTGGAACTGGGCGGCACGCAGCACCGTCCACGGCAGACCGGACGGCTCGTCGCGGTGCTGGACCCCGATGTCGTCCTGCGGTCCGACGGCGGAGGCGCCCAGGCCCGCCACACGGCCGTCCTCACCGGGGCGCACACCGTGGCCTCGCAGGCACTCACCTTCGGACAGCTGTCCCCGTTCGCCCGGCCCGCGCTGGTCAACGGAGCGGCAGGGGTCGTGGTCGCCGCGCACGGGAAGCCGCTGTCGGTCATGGGCTTCACCGTCACGGACGGCCGGATCGCCGCCATCGACGTACTCTCCGACCCACAAAGGCTGCGCGCCCTCGACCTGACGGTCCTGGACGACTGACGGGAACGACGGCGCCCCGCTCACCCTCGTGGCGGGGCGCCCTGCCGTGGCCGGTGGCCGGGCGTCAACTGCCCTGCTGCTGCTTCCACTCCGCCTGGGCCTCGTCGAGCCGCTCGGCCAGGGAGCCCAGGAACTCCTCGGCGCTCATCTTGCCGAGCAGCACCTTCTGGAAGTTCGGCTCGCTGTCCGCCTTGGACAGGGTGTTCCAGTCGGGCAGGTAGTACGGCAGCTGGACGATCTTCGTGTTGCCGGAGAACAGCGCCTCGGCGCCGAGCTTCGTGGTCTCGGACGTGTCGATCCAGGGGTCCTTGGCGGCTTCCTCGTTGGCGGGTATCAGGCCCGCCGACTCGCTGAACTTGGAGTTCGCCGCGTGGGAGGCGGCGTACTCGATGAACTTCCAGGCCGCCGCCTTGTTCTCGGACGACTTGAACAGGGCCAGGCCGGAGACCGGGTTGGAGACCATCACCCGGGTTCCGTCGGCCAGTTCGGGCTGCGGGATGCCGCGGAACCTGTCGGCGCCCAGCGTGCTCACATGGTCCTGGTAGGAGCCCAGGTTGTGGTTGAGCATGCCGATGTCGCCGGAGTCGAACTGGGCGACCATCTTGGTGAAGTCGTTGTTGAGGTCGGCCTCGGGAGTGGCCTTCCTGTACAGGCCGACGTACTTCTCCAGCGCCGCGACGTTCTTCGGGTCGTCGACCGTGGTCTTCTCCCCGGCCGCGTCCCAGAAGGAGTCGATGCCGGACTGCCCGTACATCGCGTCCAGCGCCTGGGCGATGGAGCCGGGGCCGCCGCGGATCGTGTACCCGAAGACGTTCTTCTTCTTGTCCGTCAGTTTCGCGGCGGCCTTGTAGAACTCGTCCCAGGTGCCGGGCTCGCCCAGGCCCGCCTTCTTGAACAGGTCGGTGCGGTAGTAGAGGACGCCGTTGGTGGCGGAGATCGGCACCGTGTACATCGCGTCCCGGCCACCTGCGGCCTTCACGTTCTCGATCATCGCCTCGTTGAGCTTGCCGCTGAGGCTGCTCTTCCCCAGCCGCTCGTCCAGCGGCTCCAGCGCGTCCTGCGCCGCGATGCCTGCGACCATCGCCGCCCCCACACCACCGACGTCCGGCAGACCGCCGCCCTGGATGGCGGTGTCGTACTTGGACTGCGCCTCGGTGGAGGCAAGGCCCACATACTCCACGTCGAGCCCCGGGTTGGCCTTCTCGAAGTCGGCGATGATCTCCTTCCAGACCGCCGTACGGACCCCTCCGTTCTCGTCCCAGAAGACGATGTGTCCGGTGCCCTTGCCTTCGCTTCCCGTCGCTCCGGTCATTCCGCTGCCGTCGTCACCGCAGGCAGTGGCGGTCAGGGCCAAGGCGGAAACCAGGGAGATCGCGGAGGCGAGGCGGCGGCTGCGGGACTTGCTCATGGGTCGGCTCTCTTCTCTGAGTGCTCACTGTCAGGGATCCCCGGGGCGAGCGGGTCCGCCGCGGGCCGAAGCCGTACGGGACGCGCTCGGGGCGCCGTCGGGGAAATCGGAGGGGCGGTCTGTCGCGGGTCTCAGATCTCCTGTATCGCGTCTCATATATGACATACGAAGAACAACGCGATGAAGGTAAGTCGGCCCGGTGCCGCCGTCAATGCACTGGACAAAAGAAGTTCCCGCAGGCCCGACGGAGGTGCGGGCTTGCGGGAACGTCGGGCGAGGCGCCGGGAAGGACGAAGCGCCCCGACCGGCCGAAGCCGATCGGGGCGCTGAGGAGCAGGCCTTGCGGGAACAGCTACTTGAGGTAGACGAGGCCGTCAGTGGTGACGGCCGGGCGACCGCTCGTGCCGACGACGACGATCTTGATCGTGTGTTTGGCGCTTGTGGTCCACGTCTTGGTCCAGATCGCGTCGCGGTACTTGGTGGTGGAGGACTTCAGGTCGACGGTGGCGGTCTTGACGCCGTCGACGTAGACGTACGCCTGGCCGGAGGTGGAGGCACGGGAGACCACCCAGGCCGCCGACTTGCCGGTGAAGGTCCAGGTCAGGCTCGCGTTCCTGGTGGAGCTGGAGTAGGACCTGCCGCCGAGGTAGCTGGTGGAGGACTTGGTGGCCCAGGTGCCGGACCTGGCTGCGGAGGACTCCTGCAGGATCACCGGGGTGCCCGTGACGGAGGCGGAGGCGGTGTTTCCGGCTCGGTCGTAGGCCGTCATCCTCCAGGCGGTGGCCGCTGCGGACTTCGCGGTGTGGGCGGCGCTGTAGGTGGTCGGGCCGTACGTCCTGGCCACGGGGGCGGTCAGCCGGACCTCCTTCAGCGCGGCGCCGTCGGTTGCCTTCCAGCTCAGGGCGAGCGGGACGGCGGTGGTACCGACGGTGCCGGTGCGCAGGGAGAGGGAGGGCTTGGCGGTGAACGTGGGGACGGTGGCATCCGCCACGACGGTCGCGGCCGCTGTCGTGGCGGTCGTGCCCGACTGGTGGACCGCGCGGACGGTGACCTTGTGGCTGCCCACGGCGAGGGTCGCCTTTGCGGAGGTCGCGGTACCGGCCGCGGTGGCCGCCACCTTGCCGTCGACGAGCAGCTCGAACTTCGAGATCAGCGAAGCCGGCGTGGTGGCCGACCAGTTCACGGTGACCGCGGCCTTGGCGTAGTACGTCGTCCCGGACAGAACCGAACCGGTGACGGACTTGATCGCCAGACCCGTGACCGGGCCGGCCGCCCAGGAGCGGATGGTGCTGAGCTGGGTGTAGAGGGCGTTGCCGGGGCACTGAGTGTTGTAGCCGTCCCGATGACCGTGGATGACCGGGAAGGCCAGCTGGTCGCCCTTGGCCCAGGACTTGCCGAAGTAGTTACGGCCGCTGTCGCCCGCGGTGAGTGTCGTCGTACCGGCGGGGTTCACGCCGTACTGGCCGAGCTTCCACGCCGCGATACGGGCCACCGAGACCATCGCGGCCTGCGGCGGAGCGGCATCGGTGTAGGTGCCGAGTACGGAGATACCGGTCGTCTCGGCGTTGAATCCGTAGGCGTGCGCGCCCATCACGGGCCTGTCGATGCCGCCCTTGCGCCCCTCGTAGATCTGGCCGCACTTGTCGACGAGGAAGTTGTATCCGAGGTCTTTCCAGCCGAGTTGCTTCACGTGGTAGGCGTAGATGCCGCGCACGACCGCCGGACCCTGCTCGCAGGTGTAGGTGTTGGACTCGGCGGTGTGGTGCACCACGACAGCCTTGACCTTCTCACCGGGCAGGTAGCCCGGGTCCTCCGGGCTGATCGACTCGTCCGCACCCCAGCCGGCACGGGAGGTGACCGGCGGCTGCGGCGCGGTGGAGGGCGGCGCGGGCGGCACCGTCACCGTCGGCGTGGGGCTCACGGTTTCGGAAGCCGGGACGGACGGCGACGGTGAGTCGCTGGGGGTTTCCGAAGCTGCCGGCGGCTCGCTCACGGAAGGTTCGGTGGGCGGCTCGCTGCTCGCCGGAGCGGAGGGCTCGGTCGTGCTCTGCGTCGGCTCACCGGAGTCCGACGGCGAGTCGGTGGGCAAGGGCTCATCGGTCTCCTCGACGGCGAACGCCGCAGGTTCCATGCCCGTGACCTTGCCGCTGCCAGGGTCGACCATGTCCAGACGCAGGCCCGCGGGGAGCTCCGAAGTCGACCCGCCCGAACGCACGCGGGCCTCGACACCGTCGGAGGGGCCCACCCATACCGGCTCGGTGCCGCCGCGTGCAGCACCGTTTTCGCCCTGACCGCTGTCGCCGTCCAGGCGCAGCCAGCGCGACCACTGCCCCGACCCGACCGACCGCGTACGCACCTCTACCGCACCAGGGACGTGCGCTGCCGGATCGGTCCACGTCACCCCCAGCATGCTGAACGGCTCCGCGTCCCGCTGCTCCAGGGTGGCGGACCGGCCGTCGCCGCTCGTCGCCAACTGCTCCGTGTTGGCCCGGGCCTTGACGGGGCCCGGTGTTCCATCCGGCTGGACACCATTGCCCGTGCTGCCGGTGACTCCTTGGAAGACAAGCACTCCGGCCAGCCCCGCAACGGCCGTAGCCGCCGTCACCCATATCCGACGCCGCTTCACGCAGCCCCACCCCCCGACTCTCCCCAGACCGCATCGATCTTCACAACCCGGCCCCTCGAGACCCGAGCCGGATGGAACCTACCGGTAGCGGACCACATCGAGCTTTAGCTATGAGTGGGACATTGATGCCATCTCGGGAGATGTAAGGAGATTCGCCCCTTGGCGAGAGGAGGTCAATTCGCCAATGATTGGCACTTTCAGGGCAATCCATTGACGAGAATATGAGCAAGATCACTCGATTGCTGCCGGGTACGGGGCGTCGATCCCGCAACCCTTGCCGCAGTCGTGGCTCCTCTCCTCCTCGTCACGTTCGCCGCAACACCGCACATGCGGTGTCTCTGTGAAGGCGTAGGAGTGGCGCTTCGGGAGGTCGCCTTCGACTTCGACAGCCGGCCGGACCTCTGGGCCACTCCGAGGCCCGCTCCGGCAGCGTGGACGAGTGGTCGAGTGGTCGAGAAACACGAGGCGCCCCGACCGGCCGAAGCCGGTCGAGGCGCTGAGCTGCAGTCCAGAGGGGGCTTCCCCTCCCTGCGTCGCGTAGGCCGTGTGGGACTCGAACCCACAACCAACGGATTAAAAGTCCGCTGCTCTGACCAATTGAGCTAACGGCCCCTGAGCGATCACCCCCCGAGCATAGCCCGCCCGGGCCCGGCAGCCGATCGGGTATCGGGTGCCGGGCCCTGTCGCGCCGGGGCCTGGGGAATCAGCCTTCCGTTTCGTCCTTGATCGTGGCCTTGTGGTCGGGATCGGGCTGTTTGAGGAACCAGTGGCGGGCCGACACCAGCCACCAGGTGGCTGCGAAGCCGAGCACCACCAGGACGGCCAGCGGGGCGTAGTTGAAGGTCTCCCAGGTGACGGGGGACACCTGGGGCAGCATGAACAGCACCGTGATCACGGCGACCCAGGCCACCGCGACGATGCCGATGGGGCGGGACCAGCGGCCAAGGTGCCAGGGGCCCCGGATGAAGTCGTCGCCGCGCAGCAGGCGGAGCAGCGTGGGGATGACGTAGGCGATGTAGAGGCCGATGACCGCGATGGACGTCACCGCGGCGTACGCGGTGACGTTGATCAGGTACGGGAGCCCTAGCGCCAGCGCGCCGAGCGCCGCCAGCCAGACCGCCGCGACGGGGGTGCGGGTACGGGGGCTGACCGTGTGCCAGACACGGGAGAAGGGCAGGGCGCCGTCGCGCGAGAACGCGTAGATCATGCGGCTGTTGGCGGTGACCGAGGCCATGCCGCAGAACAGTTGGGCGCCGATGACGACGAGCAGCAGGAGTTTTCCGGTGGTGGCGCCGAGCGCGTCCAGGAGGATCTGGGCGGGCGGGGCCCCGGTCGGGGAGCTCAGGGCGCCGTCGTACGACTGGATGGCGAAGGTGAAACCGAGCAGCAGCACGAAGCCGGCGATCCAGGAGGTCCAGATGGACTGCACGATGCCGCGCGGGCCCGCCACGGCCGCGTCGTGGGTCTCCTCCGTCATATGGGCGGAGGCGTCGTACCCGGTGAAGGTGTACTGGGCCATCAGCAGGCCGATCATCACCACGTAGAAGCCGCTGCCCCAGCCGGTGTTGTTGACGAACTCGGTGAAGACGAACGACGTCGACTGGTGCGAGTCCGGTACGAAGGTGAGAGCGCCGACGATGACGGCGACACCGACGACGTGCCACCAGACGCTGATGTTGTTCAGGACGGCGACGATCCCGACGCCGAAGGTGTTCAGCAGTCCGTGCAGGACGAGGATCGCGGCGAACAGCAGGATCGTGCGTCCGGGCGTGATCTCGAAGCCGAACTGGAGGTTCAGGTACGCCCCGAGGAAGGACGCCGCCCCGAAGTCGATCCCTGCGGTGACGGCGACCTGGCCGAGCACGTTGAACCAGCCTGCGAACCACGCCCATGCCGCCGCCGAGCGCGGTGGGGCGAGGCGGTGGGCCCAGAAGTACAGGCCCGCGGACGTCGGGTACGCCGAACAGATCTCCGCCATCGCCAGGCCGACGAACAGCGTCATCAGGCCGACGCCGACCCAGCCCCAGGTGATGACGGCCGGGCCGCCGGTGTTCATGCCGAACAGGTACAGCGTCAGGCAGCCGGAGAGCACGGAGATGATCGTGAACGAGACGGCGTAGTTGGAGAAGGCGGACATCCGGCGCGCGAGCACCTGGGTGTAGCCCAGCTGGGCCAGCCGCTCCTCGTCCGTGGTGGGGGCGGAGGGACCCGATGAGACATCGGGCGGGGGCTTCGTGACTGCTGCTTCGTCGTTTGTCATGCCCCCAGCGATGCCCTCACCGGGGGCACAGCATGCACCCCTCACCCCACCCGTTGCCCGCTAGAAGATCGCGGAGTAGGTGTTCCAGCCCGGCCCCACCTTGGCCCGCGCCGTGAACGAGCCCGTCCCCGTGCCGTTGTACCGCCAGAGCACCCCGGCCTTGTCCCTGGCGAGCAGGTCGTTCCTGCCGTCGCCCGTGATGTCACCGACGGCCGCGAGCGCGTTGTACGCCTGCCAGCCGGGGCCGATCCGCACCTTGGGCGCGACCCTGCCCGTGCCCGTTCCGGCATAGCGCCACAGCACCCCGGCGCTGTCGCGTACGAGCAGGTCGCCGAAGCCGTCACCGGTGAGATCGCCGGCTCCCACGACCGTGAGCCCCTTCCAGCCGACCCCGATCTGGGTACGGGCCTTCAGCCTGCCCTTGCCGTCGCCCGGGTACAGGAAGAGGTAGCCGGTGGACTGCTGGCGGGCCAGCAGGTCCGGGATCCGGTCGCCGTTGATGTCACCGGGGGCGAACATGTCGTACGTCTTCCAGCCGACACCGATCTGCACGGGCTCGTCGTCGACACGGTCGTCACATGCGCCGTCGGTCCGCACCAGGGTGCCGTCGTCCCTCGCGGCCAGGTAGTCGTTGCACCCGTCACCGACGAGATCGCCCATCGGAAGGACTCGGTTCCCGGCCTGGCCGTCGCTCCACCACATGCCGGTGAGCGGGCCGACCGTGCCGGGCAGCTTTCCGTCGCGGAACCCGAGCATGCCTTCGTCCTTGACGACGAATAGATCGCCGAGTCCGTCCCGGCCGTAGTCCCGCCAGGCCGCGGCGCCCTGAGTCAGGGCGATCCCACCGCTACGGACCAGCGCCGCACCGTGGCCGTCGGCCGGCTGGACGGTCAGCGTCCAGCTGTAGGGGCCGTTGACGGCGAGCGGGCCTGCATCGGTCCGGCCGTCCCACACCCCGTAGAGGTCGCCCCGCACCTCGCCGCCCGTGACGGTGCGGACGGTCTTCCCGGTCCGCCGGTCCGTGAAGACCGCTTTCCACGACGAGGCGGGCTTGGAGAGCTTCCCGTTGTACGTCCAGGGGCCCGAGAAGACGCCGGGCTGCCCCGTCCACGACTCGTTCTGGGCAGACAGTGGCTGGGTCGGCACCCCGGTCGGCACGATGTGCACCTGCTGCCCCGCATCCACGTGGGCGAGGTGCCCGCCGTACTTGTCGACCGTCCACTCCACCCGCCGCTGCGGATTCGCGGTCGCGGGCAGGTCCGCGACGACGCGGCTCCTGGCGGACCCGGCCGCCACCGAGGACACCAGATCGGTCAGCTCCAGCTTTCCGGCCGCCTTGTCGTGGCGTACGAGATAGCCGTCCCCCAGCAGCGCTTCTCCGACAGGTACGGCCAGCGACTTCCCCGTCGTACGGTCGAGGACCCCGGCGCCGCCGGAAGGTCCGCACGTCCAGTACAACCAGCGACCCAGTGCCTGGAGTTCGCTGGGTGCGCAGCCCGATCCGAGGTCGACCGTCGCCGTCGTCCGGCGCGTCGCCAGGTCGTACGAGGTCACCGTGC
This sequence comes from Streptomyces sp. NPDC056452, assembly GCF_042796085.1. Lineage (NCBI taxonomy): Bacteria > Bacillati > Actinomycetota > Actinomycetes > Kitasatosporales > Streptomycetaceae > Streptomyces > Streptomyces sp. NPDC056452. The sequence goes on along the minus strand of NZ_JBHTRI010000019.1, from coordinate 119,613 downwards.
CCGGCTTCGTACCCGCGCTCCACAACGTGCCGGCCCACAGGGCGGACGCCACGGGGCTCCGGGTCAGGATCTTCTGACCGCCCAACCGGTAGACGATCTGCTGGTTCGACGCGGCATGCGTATAGACGGCGTAGTCGCCGTCGGTGTCCGTGAGCGTTCCACCGGACAGCCCTGTGCGGACCGAACTCCCGCGTTCCCGTATCTCGTCGCCGGCGCCCGACTCCAGCCGGATCAGTACCACCGGCTTGCCGTCGCCGGTGCCGTGGATGGCGTGACAGTCGGGATCCTCGGGTCCGCATTCGCTCACGAACGAGATGGACGACCCGGACGCGGGTCCGTAGGAGGGGGTTCCCTGGACCGCGAGCTCTCGCTCCGTGCCATTACGGAGCGTTGTCGGACGGGTCACGGCGGTCAGCCTGCCCGCCGACAGGCCGATTCCCTCCAGGTCCATCGGCAGTGCGGCAAGGTCGATCACACGGGTCGGCTCGGGCACCCCGTCCTGACCCTCGACGATGCGGTACACCCCCCACGTGGTGTCCGACGCATAGCCGGTGGCTCCGCCGACGACCACGGCGGAACCGTCCTGGGCAGCCGCGATCTCCGTCCTGGCCTTAGCGAGCAGCTGACGTGAGGGACCGCCGTCGAGCGGTGTGGCCATCAAGGAGACGCTCCCCTTGTTGTGCAGCAGCCAGTCGCCGACGACAGCGAGGTGGTAGCCGCTGCGCTCGGTGGGCGCCGGTGCGGTGAGGACCCTCGGAGTGGCACCGATGTCGGACCGGGGAACCACGCTGATCGTCGAGTCGGCGCCGTACGAGTACCAGACCACGTACCGGGGTGTCAGGAGGTAACCGGGCGCGGTCCCCTGTATGCGGGCGGAGCTGCCGGCCATGTGCGCGGTTCCGAAGTCGACCATCGCCATCTTGGCGACCCCGTCGTGCACGTAGCGCAGCAGGACGCCGCTCTCGTCGCCTGTCGCGGCTGTCTGGGCCGCCCCCGCGTATCTGGCGCCCTCGGGGAGGCCGGTGACCGTACGGTCCCGCGTCGTCCCGTCGGCCCGTATGTCGAGGAGGTGTGCCTCGGTGGCCGTCGTGCTGGTCGTCCCGTCGGCTTCCGTGGTCACCAGCTTCACGGCAACGACCGTGTGCCCGTAGACGCCGGCGAAGGTGAGCCCCTCGGGAATCGGCACGAACGTCGTGGTGCCCGCCACCATGTCGCGCAGCTCGACCTCGTCCGCCCACTGATAGGCGATCGTGTCGGTACCGGTCCCGTACACCTTCATGAGGATGCCACTGCCCGTCGGGCCCGCCGAAACGTGGGCACCGTCGGAGAAACGCGTCCAGCGGTAGCCGGAATTGGCGGACGGGCGGTTGAAGACGCCCAGTTCACCGACGGCGTCGGCCTCACGGGCACCGCCGGTGGAGACGAGGTTGAAGGACTGCACGGTGCTGCGCAGCGTGGCCGGCACCACCACGGGGTCGGCCGCTGCGGCCGTCGCGGCCGGGACGGCGTTCTGTACCGCCCGCGGCGTGGCCGCGGCCGGCGTCGGCAGGCCCGCGGTGACGGACAGTACGAGCGATGCGGCGATGACGCCGGAGCTGAGGGCACGGTGGGCCACTCGGGTTCCTCCCCTGGACTGATGAGCACGCAGGCATGGAGGAGGAAGGAAAAGCTGTCACTGGAACTGGACGGCTTCCGGGCGCACTTGGACGCTCGGGCCTGCCCCCCGGCACGTAGCCCCCCACGCGAGTGGACGGATCCTAACAGGATCTTCACAGAAATCGAGAGGATTTTCGAACCCGTTCAACACCGCAGGGCCCGTACGACACCGGAGTGTCGTACGGGCCCTGCGGATGGATCAGTCGGTCAGCGACGGTCAGCCGTTGCGCTTCCAGCGCGGCTTGTCGTCGCGGCGGCCGAAGGTACCGGTGCCGGTACCCGTGCCGGTGCCACCGCGGTGGCCGGCCGGACGGTCGCCGCCACCGGAGCGGAAGCCGCTCGAGGGACGGTCGTCGCGGCGGTCACGGTTGACCGGACGGTCGCTGCTGCCGGAGCGGAAGCCACCCGAGGGGCGGTCGTCACGACGGTCGCGGTTGAACGCCGGGCGGTCGTTGTCGCGGTTGAACGCCGGGCGGTCGTTGTCACGACGCTCGAAAGAACGGCCGCCACGGTCGTCACGACGGTCGCCGCCACCGGAGCGGAAGCCGCCCGAGGGACGCTCGTCACGACGGTCACGGTTGAACGCCGGGCGGTCGTTGTCACGACGCTCGAAGGAACGGCCGCCACGGTCGTCACGACGGTCGCCGCCACCGGAGCGGAAGCCGCCGCCCACGGGACGGTCCTCACGACGGTCGTTGCTTCCGCGGAAGGACGGACGGTCGCTGCTGCCGCGGTAGCCGTTCGCACCGGACGGACGGCCACTGCGCTCGCCGACACGGTCGTTGCTGCCGCGGTACCCACCGCGGTCGCCACCACGGTCGTCACGACGGCCGTAGTTGCCGCGGTCGTCACGACGGTCCTCGCGGGGAGCGGACTGCTCCGGCACGGCCGCGGCGGCCAGCAGAGCGGCCTCGGCCTCGGCGGCGACCTCGGCCACCGCTGCCTCGGGGTCGTCCCCGCGCTCACGGGCGGCACGGGCGACCAGGCGGTCGGCCTCCTCGCGCAGCTCGACGGCACGGCGCTGGATGCGCTCCAGCTGCTTGGTGAGGTCGGCTGCCTCGCGCTCGGCCTGCTTGGCCGCGTTGTTCGCGGAGTCGGCCTGGACCTCGGTCAGCGAACGGGCACCGGTGATCTCGGCGACCTCCGGCTCGAAGACGCCCGCGCCCTGCACGATGTGACGCGAGGCGTCGACGCCCGCGTCCTCCATGAGGCGGAAGATCTGGCGACGCTGGTGCGGCAGCGCCAGCGAGACGACGACACCGGACTTGCCGGCACGGGCGGTACGGCCCGAGCGGTGCAGGTAGTCCTTGTGGTCGCCGGCCGGGTCCACGTTCAGGACCAGGTCGATGCCGTCGACGTGGATGCCGCGGGCGGCGACGTCGGTGGCGACCAGGGCGTTGACGAGGCCCTTCTTGAAGTCCTCGAGCACACGGGTACGGGCACCCTGCGTCATACCGCCGTGCAGCGCGTCCGCCTTCACGCCGGACTCGATGAGCTGCTCGGCGATACGGTCGGCGCCCAGCTGGGTGCGGACGAAGATGATCGTGCGGCCCTTACGGGCGGCGATCGCGGAGGTGACCGGCGCCTTGTCCTTCGGCTTCACGACGAGGACGTGGTGCGACATGGTCGAGACGTTGCCCTGGGCGCTGTCGACCTCGTGGGTGACCGGGTTGCTCAGGTAGCGCTTGACGAGCGTGCCGATCTCGTTCTCCATGGTGGCGGAGAAGAGCATGCGCTGGCCGCCGCCGGGGATCTGGTCGAGCAGCTCGGTGACCTCGGGCAGGAAGCCCAGGTCCGACATCTGGTCGGCCTCGTCGAGGACGGCGACCTGGACGTTGGCGAGCGAGCAGGCGCCGCGGTTGATGATGTCGCGCAGACGGCCCGGGGTGGCGACGAGGACGTCGACACCGCGCTCCAGCGCGTAGATCTGGTTGCTCATCGACGTACCGCCGCAGACGACCTTCATCTTCAGGCCGAGGACGTCGCCGTAGGGCTGCAGTGCGTCGGCGACCTGCATCGCGAGCTCACGGGTCGGCGTGAGGATGATCGCGCGGGGCTTCTTCTTCTCGGTGTGACCGCCGGCCAGCGAGGCCAGGGTCGGCAGACCGAAGGAGAGCGTCTTGCCGGAGCCGGTACGGCCGCGGCCGAGGATGTCCTTGCCGGCCAGGGCGTCCGGGATGGTCGCCGCCTGGATCGGGAAGGGGGCGGTCACACCGTTCTGCGCGAGCTTGCGGACGATGCCGTCGGGCAGTCCGAGCGAGGCGAACGTGATGGTCGGCTCGGCGTCGGCGGCGTCCTCGACGGCCTCTGCGGCCTCGTCGGAGAGCTCGGCGTCGTCGGCCGGGGCCTGGACCTCGGCGGGAGCGTCCACGACGGCCACAGCGGCCTCGGGAGCCGCGGCCACTACGGCCTCGGCGAGCTCCACGAGCTCGTTGTTCTCGACGTTCTCGGGCATGACGGTGTGGTCAGAACTGGAAATTGACATGCGAAATGCGAAACCTTCCGGAGTCTCGGCACGCGCCCGTAACTCCGTGTTTTCGCAATTTCGACCGCCTCAATGCGGTCCAGCCACGGCAAGGGAGAGTACGCGCCACACGGCGCTCTTCTGTGTCGGCGCCGGGCAATGGGATCAAACGATCTACTACCATACGCACCCTCCCCCACATTGCGCAAACCGAGCCCCCTCACACCGGCGCGACCTGCGGTGATACCTCCGGAGTGGGCCACACCTCCACCCGGTCGCGCGCACCCGTCGCATCGTTTCGGGAGTGCGCGGCGGGCGAGGCGGAGGGCTGCTCCGGGGGCTGTGAGGGCTCCGGATCGGGAGCGGGCGGAGGGTCCTCCGGAACCACCGGCGGGGGCGGCGGTTCGCCGGGTCCCGGGGCGCTGGGCTCCGGGGTGGGCAGGTGCCCGCCCCCGGACGGCGCGGGGGTACCGGGGCCGGGTACCGGACGGGAATCCCCCGGCGTCGCCGACGGGGCTGCGCCGGAGGCACCCGGGGACGCCTTGCGGGCGGCGTCCCGCTCGGACTGCGCCCCGGCGTGGCCTCCGCCGCCGAAGCCGGCCCTGCCCGAGCCGGGCGCGGTGTCACCGCCCGGTTCGGCCGACGCCCCCTTCTGGCCTGCCGGGCGGGACGGAGCCGGCTTCCCGGCGTCCTCACCGACGCTCATACAGCCTGTGGACGCGGCGATCGTCAGCGCGGTGACGGCTGCCCAACGGACAGGGGCGGACAACTGGCGCACGGGGTGGCACCTCCGGGGCGGGAGACTGCGGAGCAGGGACAGGTCGGGGGGCGCTGTGTCCAACTCCCCCGACCCCGCCGGGGACACGCACGGACACAACACCCGCACACCGCCCCCGGGCGCTCCCGGGTCAGCCGCCGAAGCCCCCCGCGCCCGCGAAGCCCGCGGAGCCCCCGGCGAGTTCCGCCCCCAGGAACACGGCCCCGAGGCCCACCAGCAGGGACGCCACCACATTGGCCGCCGCCAGAAAGCCCCGGCCGGTCTCGGCCAGCCGCAGCGTCTCGTACGAGAACGTCGAGTACGTCGTCAGCGCCCCGCACAGCCCCGTACCCAGCAGGGCGTACGTATGTGCGGATACTGCGGCCCCCGTCAGCACCCCGAGCAGCAGGCTGCCCGCCGCGTTGACGGTGAAGGTCCCCCACGGGAACACATACGGCAGCCCCGCCCCGTGCCGGGCCTGCACCGCACGGTCCGTCAGATAGCGCAACGGCGCGCCGACGGCACCCCCGATGACGACCAGCAGCCAGTTCACGAGGCCCGCCCCCGCCCGTCCACCAGGACCCGCGTGAGCGCCGCCGCCCCCCACACCGCTCCGAGCGCCGCCACGACCGTCGACAGCGCGTACGCCATCGCCACGAGCACCTCCTGACGCACCAGCAGCTTCGACACGTCGGCGGCGTACGTCGAGAAGGTGGTGAATCCGCCGAGCACCCCGACCCCCAGGAACGGCCGCACCAGCGGATGCGTGACCGTCCCCCGTTCGGCGACCAGCACCATCAGCACCCCGATCAGGGCACAGCCCGTCACATTGACGACGAAGACCGCCCAGGGGAACGCCCCCTCGGCAGCCGGCCAGGCCAAGGACGCCGCGTACCGGGCGGTGGCGCCCAGCGCGCCTCCTGCCGCGATCACCGCGGGGACCTGCCACCGGCCGGCCCCCGCGGTCTCGTGACGCTGCGCGGGTACGGAGAGGTCGACGTCCGGGTCGATGATCGGCCGGCGACCGGGTTCCTGTGCGCTCACCCGTAGCCCAGCGCGTGCAGCCGCTCGTCGTCGATGCCGAAGTGGTGGGCGATCTCGTGGACCACCGTGATCTCCGTCTCGGCGACGACGTCCTCGCGCGACTCGCACATCCGCAGGGTCGGCCCGCGATAGATGGTGATCCGGTCCGGCAGCACCCCGGCGTACCACTCACCCCGATCGGTGAGCGGCGTCCCCTCGTAGAGCCCCAGCAGATCGGGATCCCCGGGCTCCGGTTCGTCCTCGACGAACACCGCGACGTTGTCCATCAGCCGCATCAGCTCCGGCGGGACCCGGTCAAGAGCCAGACTCACCAGCTCTTCGAACTCCTCGCGCGTCATCTCCAGCACCCCGCCATTGTCACGTACGACCGGCCGTGGCGGGCGGGCCGCACCGGACCGGACCGGGCAGCCCTCACCGGACGGACAGCCACCCGCCCGGCCCACCCCTCCCGACCGGTCCGCATGTACGGCGCCCGATCGGGGCATACGGGCCCAATGGCCCGCGACCCGTTCCGCGCCGCAGTCGTCCGCATCCGGCACCACTACCGCGCCCGCTCCACCGCCCCCGTCAGCACGCTCGCCGCCGCCCCGCACCCGTACACGCGTGTGCTCGGACTGCTCGCCGTCGTCGTGCTGGGGGCCTGGCTGGGGCTGCTGATCGTCGGCAGCGTGCGTACGCCGGTGGGCCCCATGGACACGACCATGACCCTGCGCCCCTCACTCAGCGGCGGCACCAAGATCAACGTGTCGCCGCTCGGCGCCCTGGAGCTGAACTCCCACATCGCCCCGGTCCGCCTCGACGTCGATGTCGACCAGCTGGATCCGGAGCGCTCCCAGGCCCTGGTCAAGCACCCCGAACGCCTCTCCGGCCTCCAGGACGAGGTCACCGAGGACGTCGCCACCGGCACCCGGGAGCTCGCCGTCCGCTCCTGCGTGGCCGTCGTCTCCGGAGCCACCGCGCTCGGCCTCGCCGTCTACCGCCGGCCGCGCCGCGCACTGGCCGCCGGAGGGCTCGCCCTGGCGCTCCTGGCCGCGTCGGGCGTCAGCGCGTACGCCACCTGGAATCCGAAGTCCGTCCTGGAGCCCAAGTTCTCCGGGCTGCTCTCCAGCGCCCCCTCGGTCGTCGGTGACGCCCGCTCGATCGTCACCGAATTCGACGTCTACCAGCAGGAACTGGCCCGGCTCGTCACCAACGTGACCAAGCTGTACGACGCCACGTCCACGCTCCCGGTGTACTCGCCGGACCCCGCCACCATCAGAGTCCTGCACGTCTCCGACGTGCATCTCAACCCCGCCTCCTGGCACATCATCGGCTCGCTGGTCGAGCAGTACGAGATCGACGTGATCATCGACTCGGGCGACACGATGGACCACGGCACCGCAGCCGAGAACGGCTTCCTGGACCCCATCCGCGACCTCGGCGCGCCCTACGTGTGGGTGCGGGGCAACCACGACTCCGCCGTCACCCAGGCCTATATGAAGAACCTCAAGAACGTGCACGTCCTCGACGAGGGCAGCGCCGTGGACGTCGCCGGCCTGCGGATCGCGGGCACCGGCGATCCCCAGTTCACCCCCGACCGCTCACGCCCCACCGGCGGAAGGGCGGCCGAGGAGCTGGCGGGGATGCGGCTCGCCTCCGCGCTGCGCGACCAGCAGCGGGCGGGCACCCCGGCCGACATCGCGGTGGCCCACGACCCGAACGCGGCGCGGCAGACCGACGGCACGGTTCCGCTCGTCCTGGCCGGCCATGTGCACCACCGGGTGAACGAACTGCTGAAGCTCGGTACGCGGCTGAAGGTCGAGGGCTCCACGGGCGGCGGCGGGCTGCGCGCCGTGCAGAACGAGAAGCCGGAGAAGGTGCGCGCCTCGGTGCTCTACCTGGACCGCGCCACGCGGCACCTGCAGGCCTGGGACGAGATCACCCTGGGCGGCCTGGGCCTGACGACGGCCGAGGTCAGCCGCCATCTCCCCGAGGAGAACCTGGCCGGTCCCTCGCCCTCCCCGACCGTCTCCCCCACCTCCCCGTAAACCGTTTTGGCGTTACCTCCCCGCATCCCATATGCTTCTCACGTCCCCGACGCGCTGGAAAGCGCGCAGGTGGGCCCTTAGCCCTCATCGTCTAGTGGCCCAGGACGCCGCCCTTTCAAGGCGGTAGCACGGGTTCGAATCCCGTTGGGGGCACGCTTTACTGTGTGCGAGACTTGTCTCGCACATTGCTTGGTCCTGTGGAGCAGTTTGGAGTGCTCGCCACCCTGTCAAGGTGGAGGCCGCGGGTTCAAATCCCGTCAGGACCGCTGCAGCCCGTATGAGCTGCGTGGCTGGGTAGCTCAGTTGGTACGAGCGATCGCCTGAAAAGCGATAGGTCGCCGGTTCGATCCCGGCCCCAGCCACCACCCGAAGGCCCCGTCCGATGGACGGGGCCTTCGCCGTTGTCAGGCCACTTCCTCTTCCTTCCGTCCGTTGCGCCGCCGCCACGCCTGCGCCCCGAGGAACAGCAGCGCCACCGACGCCACGGCTCCCAACGCCACTGCGTCCGGTACCCGTCGGCCGATGTTCCGGGCCCACTGCTCGACGGCGAACGAGTCGTCGACGTCCAGCAGTCCGGGCAGCGCGGTCGTCCCGTCGTACATGAGGAAGAGCGCCCCGAGCCCGATGAAGAACAGGCCGGAGAGCAGGGACGTGCTGTGCAGTTCGAAGCGGCCGGCGCGCAGGGTCCGGCCGCGCAGCCAGGCCCGGCGGCCGAGGTCGAAGCGTTCCCAGAGCAGTGCGAGCACGAACAGCGGAACGGCCATGCCCAGCGCGTAGACGGCGAGCAGCAGTCCGCCGTACACGGGGCTGCCGCTGACGGCCGCCACGGTGAGGACGCTGCCCAGGATCGGGCCCGCGCAGAAGCCGGCCAGCCCGTAGACCGCGCCGAGGGCGTAGACGGACAGCGCGGTCGTGGGACGGATCCGGCCGCTGAGGGCGGCGATCCGACGGGAGGCGAAGCCCAGGCCCACGATCTGCGCGAGGCCGAGGCCGATGATCAGCCAGCCCGCGCCGAGGACCAGGGCGTCGCGGTGCCCGTAGAAGAGCCGTCCGGCGTACGAGCCGGCGGCACCGAGCGGTACCAGGGTGGTGGCGAGGCCGGCGTAGAAGATGCCGGTGCGTGCCAGGAGCCGTGAGGCGGAGTCGAGGGAGTAGGCGAAGAAGGCGGGGAGCAGCAGGGCGCTGCACGGGCTGACCAGGGCGAGCAGCCCGCCGAGCAGGGCCGCGAAGTATCCGATGCCCGGGGTCACTTCGCGGGGTCCCCGGCGCTGCCCACGTTGGCGGCCTCGGCCGCTGCCGCTTCGATGGCCTGGGTGAAGACGGCCATCGGCTGGGCTCCGGCCACGGGGCGGCCGTTGATGAGGAAGGACGGGGTGGACGTGGCGCCGATCCCGTACGCCTGTTCCTGGTCCTTGCCGACCGCGTCCGCGGCGGCCTTGCTGTCGGTGTCGCGTACGAAGCGGTCGATGTCCTTGACCCCGGCCTGCTGGGCGAGGGCCCTGAGCCGGTCCTTGCCGAAGCCCTTCTCCTTGGCGCCCTCGGCGTACGCGGCCCGGTGGAAGGCCCAGAAACGGTCCTGCTGGCCGGCCGCCCAGGAGGCGCGTGCGGCGGCCTCCGACTCCTTGCCGAAGATCGGGAAGTTGCGCCACTCGATGCGCAGGGTGCCGTCGGCGACGTACTTCTTGATCAGTACGGGTTCCGTGTCACGGGCGAACTTTCCGCAGTAGCCGCACTTGAAGTCGGCGTACTCGATGAGGACGACGGGGGCGTCGGTGCGGCCCTGGGCCAGCTTGTCGCCCGCGTCGCGCCGGGCGAGTTCCGCCAGCTCCGCGTACATGTCGGCGTCCGGCTCCGAGGTCGTGCTGACGGCGGTGGTGCCGGAGGGGGTGCCGTCGGGGGCGGTGGCCCGGTAGGAGACGAAGCCGAGCAGCCCTGCGGCGAGGACGACGGCGGCGCCGAAGGCGAGCGGCTTCTTGGATGTCGGGCGGGTGGGCGTGGGCATGCGGCACTCCGTGCTGGTGCGTGGGGGTTCTGCGGGAGAGGAAGAAAAGGGGGAGGCGGGTCCGCCTACACCCTCAGCACGGAGAGCTCGACGGGTGTGGGTGTGGCGGGACGAGGACCGCGTACGGCGAGCCGCACCGGCAGCGGGGCCCGGGCCCGGTCGGTGGCGGCGGGCAGGCCCACTGCGGCGGGGCCGGGCGCCTGGTCGTGCGGGGCGCGGGTCCGGGCGGGGAGGACGGGGTCGGTGCCGTCGTGGTCGCCGTTCCGGTCGCAGCCCGGTATGCCCGTGTTCCCGGCGGCGGCCACGGCCTGAACGGTGCCGGTGCCCGTGCCGGCCGCCATCGCCGCGGGTGCGCAGAGCAGCCCCAGTACGACCGCGAGCACTGCCGTCAGGCAGCACCACCGCGCACGGGACATGGGACCGCCTCGGTCGAGGTACGGATGATCAGTTGCCCGAAATGGTACGTGCTGTGATCCGGCGCGCCCTCCCGGTCACCGGCGCGGTACGCGATCGTCCACCGCCGCGTGCCGGAATCCGGGTGGGAGCCCGCCCCGTGGAGCCCGCCGACCGGAGCCCAGGAGATGCGCTCGCGTGAAATGCGTTCGCCACTCTTCGCGCCCGGGTGAGATCCTGGGGTCCGTATGTCTACTTCCTTTGCCGATCTCCAGTCCCAGCTCGGGCAGCTCTCGCTCCGCGACGCGCACCGGCTCGGCCGTCGTCTCGAGGGTGCCCGCCGCATCCGTAAGCCCGAGGACCGACAGTCCGTGCTGGACGAGATCGCGGCCGAGGCCGGAAAAGCAGCCGGGCGGCTCGCAGGACGCGCCGCCCGGATGCCGGCCTTGTCGTACCCGGAACAGCTCCCGGTCAGCCAGAAAAAAGACGAGATCCTGGAGGCGATACGCGACCACCAGGTCGTGATCGTCGCGGGTGAGACCGGCTCCGGCAAGACCACGCAGATCCCCAAGATCTGCATGGAGCTGGGGCGCGGCGTCCGGGGCATGATCGGGCACACCCAGCCCCGAAGGATCGCTGCCCGCACCGTCGCCGAGCGGATCGCCGACGAGCTGAAGACCCCGCTCGGCGAGGCCGTCGGCTGGAAGGTGCGCTTCACCGACCAGGTGAACCCGGACGCGACCTTCGTGAAGCTGATGACGGACGGCATCCTGCTGGCCGAGATCCAGACGGACCGCGAGCTCCTCGCGTACGACACGATCATCATCGACGAGGCCCACGAGCGGTCGCTGAACATCGACTTCCTGCTGGGCTACCTCGCCCGGCTGCTGCCCAAGCGCCCCGATCTGAAGGTCGTCATCACCTCGGCGACCATCGACCCGGAGCGCTTCGCCAAGCACTTCGGCGCGGCGCCGATCGTGGAGGTCAGCGGGCGTACGTATCCGGTCGAGGTGCGCTACCGGCCCCTCCTGGAAGAGGACAGCGAGGACTCGGACCGCGACCAGATCACCGCGATCTGCGACGCCGTCGACGAGCTCCAGTCCGAGGCACCCGGCGACGTCCTGGTCTTCCTCTCCGGCGAGCGGGAGATCCGTGACACCGCGGACGCGCTGAACAAGAGGAATCTCAGACAGACCGAGGTGCTCCCGCTCTACGCGCGCCTGTCGCACGCCGAGCAGCACCGCGTGTTCCAGCGCCACACCGGCCGCAGGATCGTTCTGGCAACGAACGTCGCGGAGACGTCGCTGACCGTTCCCGGCATCAAGTACGTGATCGACCCGGGCAACGCCCGGATCTCCCGCTACAGCCACCGCACCAAGGTCCAGCGGCTGCCGATCGAGCGGGTCTCGCAGGCCAGCGCCAACCAGCGCAAGGGCCGCTGCGGCCGTACCTCGGACGGCATCTGCATCCGGCTGTACTCCGAGGACGACTTCCTGACCCGTCCGGAGTTCACCGATCCGGAGATCCTGCGCACCAACCTCGCCTCCGTCATCCTCCAGATGACCGCGGCCGGTCTGGGCGACATCGAGAAGTTCCCCTTCATCGACCCGCCGGACCACCGCAACATCCGGGACGGCATCCAGCTGCTCCAGGAACTGGGCGCGCTGGATCCGGAGGAGAAGGATCCGAAGAAGCGGCTCACCCCGCTGGGGCGCAAGCTCTCCCAGCTGCCGGTGGACCCGCGGCTGGCCCGGATGGTCATCGAGGCCGACACGAACGGCTGTGCCCGCGAGGTCATGGTGATCGCCGCGGCGCTCTCCATCCAGGACCCGCGCGAACGGCCCTCGGAGAAGCAGACGCAGGCCGACCAGCAGCACGCCCGCTTCAAGGACGAGACGTCGGACTTCCTGGCGTTCCTGAACCTGTGGCGCTACATCCGGGAGCAGCAGAAGGAGCGGGGCTCCTCCAGCTTCCGCCGGATGTGCAAGCAGGAGTACCTGAACTTCCTGCGCATCCGTGAGTGGCAGGACATCTACGCGCAGCTGCGTACGGTCGCCAAGCAGATGGGCGTCCAGATCAACGAGGAGGACGCGCCGGAGCAGTCGGTGCACACCTCGCTGCTGGCCGGCCTGCTGTCGCACATCGGGCTGAAGGACACCGAGAAGAACGAGTACCTCGGTGCCCGCAGCGCCAAGTTCGCGATCTTCCCGGGCTCGGCCCTCTTCAAGAAGCAGCCGCGCTTCGTGATGTCGGCGGAGCTGGTCGAGACGTCCCGGCTCTGGGCGCGGGTCAACGCGAAGGTCGAGCCGGAGTGGATCGAACCGCTCGCCCAGCACCTGCTGAAGCGCACCTACAGCGAGCCGCACTGGGAGAAGGACCAGGCGGCGGTGATGGCGTACGAGCGGGTCACGCTGTACGGAGTGCCGATCGTCGCCCAGCGCAAGGTCAATTTCGGCCGCATCGACCAGGAGGCGTCCCGCGATCTGTTCATCCGGAACGCCCTGGTCGAGGGCGACTGGCGTACGCACCACCAGTTCTTCCATGACAATCGCAAACTGCTCGGCGAGGTCGAGGAGTTGGAGCACCGCGCCCGGCGCCGCGACATTCTCGTGGACGACGAGACGCTCTTCGATTTCTACGATCAGCGGATCCCGGAGCACATCGTCTCGGGGGCGCACTTCGACTCCTGGTGGAAGCACAAGCGCCGGGACGAGCCGGACGCCCTGGACTTCGAGCGTTCGATGCTCATCAACGAGAAGGCCGGGACCGTCACCAAGGACGACTACCCGGACTCCTGGCGGCAGGGCAAGCTCAAGTTCCGGGTGACGTACCAGTTCGAGCCGGGTGCGGACGCCGACGGCGTGACCGTCCACATCCCGCTCCAGGTGCTCAACCAGGTCACCTCCGAGGGCTTCGACTGGCAGATCCCGGGGCTGCGGGAGGAAGTGGTCACCGAGCTGATCCGCTCGCTGCCCAAGCCGATCCGCCGGCACTACGTGCCCGCCCCGAACTACGCGGACGCCTTCCTGGACCGGGCCGTGCCCCTGCAGGAGCCGCTGCCGTTCACCCTGGCCCGCGAGCTCCAGCGCATGGTCGGCGTCCCGGTCACGGCCGACGACTTCGACCTGTCGCGCATCCCGGACCATCTGAAGATCACCTTCCGGATCGTCGACGAACGACGCCGCAAGGTCGCGGAGGACAAGGACCTGGAGGCGCTGAGGGTCCAGCTGCGCCCCAAGGCCCGCCAGGCCCTCTCCAAGGCCGCCGCGGCGACCGCGGGGCCCTCAGGCGAGTCCATCGAGCGTTCGGGCCTCACGGACTGGACGATCGGCACCCTGAACCGCACCTTCGAGACCCGGCGGGCCGGCCAGCCGGTCAAGGCGTACCCGGCGCTGGTCGACCAGGGCGCGACCGTCGCCGTACGCCTCTTCGACACCGAGGCCGAGCAGCAGCAGGCGATGTGGCGCGGCACCCGGCGGCTGATCCTGCTGAACATCCCGGTGAACCCCGCGAAGTTCGCCTCGGACACGCTCACCAACCAGCAGAAGCTCGCCCTGTCCCGCAATCCGCACGGCTCGATCCAGGCGCTCTTCGACGACTGCGCGACCGCTGCCGCCGACCGGCTGATCGCCGCGCACGGCGGCCCGGCCTGGGACGAGGCGTCCTTCCGGAAGCTGTACGACAAGGTGCGCGCCGACCTCGTGGACCTGACCGTGCGCACGATCAAGCAGGTGCAGCAGATCCTCGCGGCCTGGCAGGCCTGCGAGCGCCGTCTGAAGGCCACGAACAGCCTGGTCCTGATCAACAACGTCACGGACGTACGGGACCACCTCGCCCGCCTCGTACCGCCCGGGTTCGTCACCATGACCGGGCTGCGCAGGCTGCCCGACCTGATGCGCTACCTGGTCGCCGAGGACCGCCGGCTGCAGCAGATGCCGACGAACGTCCAGCGCGACACCACGCGCATGGAGAAGGTCCACGAGATGCAGGACGAGTACGCCTGGCTGCTCGAACAGCTGCCGCAGGGACGGCCCGTGCCGCAGGACGTCCTGGACATCCGCTGGATGATCGAGGAGCTGCGGGTGAGCTACTTCGCGCACGCCCTGGGCACGGCACAGCCCGTCTCGGACAAGCGGATCGTGAAGGCGATCGACGCGGCGGCACCGTGAATCCGCCCGCCTCCGTGCCGTAACGGATCCGCCACCACGGGTGAGTTCGACCTGGCCCTCGGACCTCCTGTACAGTCTGGTTTCGCAGCCAGCCGCAAGGCAGCCGCGAAAACCTGGTCCTGTGGAGCAGTTTGGAGTGCTCGCCACCCTGTCAAGGTGGAGGCCGCGGGTTCAAATCCCGTCAGGACCGCACATGACGAAAGCCCGGATCCTCTGGATCCGGGCTTTCGTGCGTCTTGACGTCGGCATCTGCCGCGGGTACCCCCATAGAACAGAGACTGCCCCTGTTTCCCTCGGCGCGGGGCAGTCCGGTCCACCGGGAGGTCGCACGCATGTCTGCGCCCGCGGCACGGCACGAGACCCGCGCGCTGCTGCGCGCCCATCTGGCGGCCGCATCCGGCTACCGGCACGTCACCCGCCACTGTCCGATCTGCCATCGTCTGCTGCGGCTCGCCATGGAGCCCGTGACGGCCCCACAGGCGCCGTACGCGGACCCGGGGCACGGCAATGCCCCCGAACCGACCGGCACGTCCGAAAACGCCGCCGAAGCCCCCGGAAGGGGCACCGGCCCGGCACCCCAGCCCCCGGACCCGGCGCCGCCCGACGAGGACGCTCCGGGGGGCCCGGCGGGGGTCCGGCGGGGGAACGAGGCCGGAAGCGATGGCGAAGGACCCCACGCAGCCTGACCGTCGGCCCCGCCCGTCCGCCTCCGGGCCGTGAAAGGCCTTTAGTTGGCCGGGCGCACGGTTGCAAGACAGGGCCGGTGTGACGGGAGTCACCGAACGAGTTTTGAGAAGTGGGGACTTTACTCCCTTCCTACAACTAGCGAATTTAATATGTGCAATTGCACTGCGCATGAGGCACATCCCGGACCGTTCCGTCCGAGCTGCCCCACGACGTCCGGGACCCACCCGAACAGGCCCGAACAGGCTCGCCCACACTCGTACGCCGGCCCCCTCGGAAACCGACTCGTCGGCCCGTTCGGACAGCCACGGGGAGTCGGGCGGACAGATGGGCACAGGAGGCGGACAGAGGGCGGACAGGCGGGCGTACGGCCGGGCACCGGGGCGCGTAGAGGCAGGCGGGGCGGGCTTCGGGGGCCTGCGGGCATAAAAAGATCGCGCTGGACCCGGCGGAGTCCAGCGCGATCGAACGACGCACCCTTATTGCGTAGGTATGACGCCCGTTGGGGCAGGCGTCCGTCGTGTGGAGCTATAGGCGGGCACTGTGGGTTGGGGGACCCGGCAGTAGCCCTGTTATGGCTGCGGCGGCAGGGGTGTATCAGGCCTCGCTGCGCTGCTGCGGAATACCCGCAAGCAGTGCGCGGACCTCTGCCTCGCGGTACCGGCGATGCCCACCGAGCGTGCGGATGGACGTGAGCTTGCCAGCCTTTGCCCACCGCGTGACCGTCTTCGGGTCCACGCGGAACATCGTGGCAACCTCAGCCGGGGTCAGCAGCGGCTCGGCATCAGGGGTGCGAGCGGTCATGAGCGGCCTCCTCGGGAGA
This sequence comes from Streptomyces sp. NPDC056452, assembly GCF_042796085.1. Lineage (NCBI taxonomy): Bacteria > Bacillati > Actinomycetota > Actinomycetes > Kitasatosporales > Streptomycetaceae > Streptomyces > Streptomyces sp. NPDC056452. The sequence goes on along the minus strand of NZ_JBHTRI010000019.1, from coordinate 103,594 downwards.
ACCGAACCATCTCGGTTCTTTCCTCTAAATTCTGCACCTTGACCCGCGTTGCCCGAAATGGCGGACGCGGGCCGAGTCGGTTATAGGACGAACGGCTTGTCCTCGGCACTACAACTACACCATCCGTCCAGCCACGTCGGCCAAACCGATGGAATTGCCCTCCCAGGTGTTCATCAGCGACGGAAGCCGATGGACCATGCCATAGCGGACAGTCACGCCCCAGTAACGATCAGTCACAGGACGATCAGGAGTCATCAGAAGTCGTCAGACCCCCCATAGCGTGCAATGCCAAGCATTCCGCCCATAGTTGGGCGAACAGAGTCCTCCCCGGACTCCTTGTCCTATTTTGGCATGAGGAGTAGGGAAGGGCGCAAGGGCCCCGTAAGTGCTATCCGTCACCCTTGAGGCAAAGGCCCGGTTCGGGACGTAGGTCCTGGGCCCTGCGGAGTGGCCTCCCGCCTCGTGTGTCACACGCGTCACACAGGCCGCGGGTTCACGGCTCGTCAGTTCCCGTCAGGGCATCCCCGTTCACCTCCGTCCGGCCTCTCGGCATCCGCCTATGCCGGACACCTCACGGGATGTCTCTTCCCTTCCGATCACACCGCTATGCGACGGTTCGTGGGATTTCACACAACTTCGGAGTCGTCAGTTGGCGGACTGCCGGTCCCGGACCGCACGCCACCGCTCGGCGAGACGCCCGTACGCGACACCCGCCGCGTCGCTGTCGCCGGCCTTCAGCGCCGCGATGCCCTCCGCCACATCCGCCGCCGACCGGTCGCCGGCGAGCTGCTCGCGGGGCAGCGCGTGCACCAGGCCGCCGTAGTCCAGTTCCACCAGGGCGCGCGGATGGAACTCCTCGAGCCAGCGGCCCACATCCACCAGGCCCTCGGTCAGCGGCCCCTCGTCGACCGTCTCGCGCAGCGTCCTGAGCGCCCGCGCCAGCCGCCGCCGCGCCTGCACCATCGGCGTCCGGTAGCGCAGCAGGGGCTGGGCCCCGTCGGCGTCCGCCTCGACGTACTCGCGCTCCTCGTCGTCGAACAGGACGAACCAGCGCACCGGGACGTGCCACACCGTGGTCCGGATCCAAGGACGGGCGTCCGGGTTCCGCTCCGCCCACCGCTCGTAGTCCGCGATCGCCTGCCCCCGCACCACCGGGGGCAGCACCGCGTCCAGCACCGTGGCCGGAAACAGCCCCCCGAGTTCCTCCAGCGCCAGCCAGCCGCGCATCCGGGTCCGCCACGGACAGACGCACACCGCCCCGTCCAGCTCCGCGACGAAGGCGTCCCCGCTCTCGTGCACGGGCACCCCCACCGGCGGGGTGGGCACCAAGTCCGCCAGCGAGCGACGCAGTTCGTCCTGCGCCGTGGGGAGGACGGAACGCTGCGCGTAGCGCGCCCAATGGCTGCGTTCGGGCTCCCGGAAGGCGGCGAGCGGCTCGTACACCCGCAGGTAGGACGTGTAAGGGACGAGCACTGAAGACACCACCGACATGCAGCAAATCGTGTCACGCCGGTACTCCGCCAGGGGGTGATCCTCGGCACTGGAACAGATCTGCGTGTCCCGAGGACTTACGCTCTTGCCCAGTCGGACCGACCGTGCCGGTCGGTCCGGGGCCCTCCCCACCTTCAGGAGGGTCTTCCGCCGCTTCGTACTTGGGAGTCACCACAGTGACCAATCTGACCGACGGCGTCCTGCACACCCTGTTCCACTCGGATCAGGGAGGCCACGAACAAGTCGTGATCTGCCAGGACCGTGACAGCGGCCTCAAGGCCGTCATCGCCCTCCACTCCACCGCCCTGGGCCCCGCCCTCGGCGGCACCCGCTTCTATCCGTACGCCTCCGAGGAGGAGGCCGTCGCGGATGCGCTGAACCTGTCGCGCGGCATGTCGTACAAGAACGCCATGGCCGGCCTGGACCACGGTGGCGGCAAGGCCGTCATCATCGGCGACCCGGACACCGTCAAGTCCGAGGAACTGCTCCTGGCCTACGGCCGTTTCGTGGCCTCGCTCGGCGGGCGCTACGTGACCGCCTGTGACGTCGGCACGTACGTCGCCGACATGGACGTCGTCGCCCGGGAGTGCCGCTGGACCACCGGCCGCTCCCCCGAGAACGGCGGCGCGGGAGACTCCTCCGTCCTCACCGCGTTCGGCGTCTTCCAGGGCATGCGCGCCTCCGCCCAGCACCTGTGGGGCGACCCCACGCTGCGCGGCCGCAAGGTGGGTGTCGCGGGCGTCGGCAAGGTGGGTCACCACCTGGTCGAGCACCTGCTCAGCGACGGTGCCGAGGTCGTCATCACCGATGTGCGCGAGGAGTCGGTACGCCGGATCACCGACCTGCACCCCGAGGTCGCCGTGGCCGCGGACACCGCCGCGCTGATCCGTACCGAGGGACTCGACATCTACGCCCCGTGCGCACTCGGCGGAGCGCTGAACGACGACACCGTGCCCGTCCTCACCGCCAAGGTGGTGTGCGGCGCGGCCAACAACCAGCTCGCGCACCCGGGTGTCGAGAAGGACCTCGCCGACCGCGCGATCCTGTACGCACCCGACTACGTGGTGAACGCCGGTGGCGTGATCCAGGTCGCCGATGAGCTCCACGGTTTCGACTTCGACCGGTGCAAGGCGAAGGCTGCAAAGATCTTCGACACCACGCTGGCCATATTCGCACGTGCGAAGGAGGACGGGATTCCGCCGGCCGCCGCGGCCGACAGGATCGCCGAGCAGCGCATGGCCGAGGCCCGTCGCCGCTGACGCTTCGCCCGATTCACCCAGCGGCCATCGGCCCGTCATCGGACTGTGCAGTGCCGGTGACGGGCCGGTGGCGGCCCGGTGCCCGGCCGGTTCAGCCGGGCAGGGAGACAAGGCTCACGCCGGTCGGCGGGTCGGCCGTCCGCAAGAGGTTAAAATCGCGGTTGACCAGCGAGGACGGGCTCCTCGGTGGTCCTGTACCGAGGCACGTGATGCGGGCGGCGTACCGTATGGCCGAGGAAGCAGGTACCGTTAAAGCCACGGGCGCGGTCTCTCAGCCGAGAGTCCGTCCTGAAACATGAACGCGTGTCAAGACTCTGGGGCCGTCGAGCCCCGTCACCGAGGGGGTCGAGCCATGGGGCGCGGCCGGGCAAAGGCCAAGCAGACTAAGGTCGCCCGTCAGCTGAAGTACAGCAGCGGCGGGACTGACCTGTCGCGTCTGGCCAATGAGCTGGGCGCATCACCTTCGAGTCAGCCACCGAACGCTGAGCCGTTCGAGGACGACGACGAGGAAGATGACCCGTACGCACAGTACGCGGATCAGTACAACGACGACGAGGACGCGGACGAGGACGAGCAGTCCGGTCCGTCGTCACAGCGCCGCGGCGCTTGACCTCGCGCTGACACATCAACCCGGTCCGGGCCTGCCCGGACCGGGTTCTGTGCTGTCCCGGTGCGGACGGGTGGAGCTGCTCCGCCTCACGCCGGTCCGGAGTGTGCCGGACCGGCGTTCGTGGCGTTCTACCGTGCGTAGCTGCCGGTCAGTTCGGCGCCCGTGGTGTGCGCACCGCGGTCCGTGATCTCACCCGCGACCCAGGAGTCGACACCCCGGTCGGCCAGGGTCGTGAGCGCGGCGTCCACCGAGTCGGCGGGAACGATCGCGATCATGCCGACACCCATGTTGAGCGTCTTCTCGAGCTCCAGCTGCTCGACCTGTCCGGCCTTGCCGACCAGGTCGAAGACGGCGCCGGGCGTCCAGGTCGAACGGTCGACCGTGGCGTGCAGCGAGTCCGGGACGACCCGGGCCAGGTTGTTGGCCAGTCCGCCGCCGGTGACGTGGCTGAAGCCGTGCACCTCGGTCGTACGGGTCAGCGCCAGACAGTCCAGGGAGTAGATCCTGGTGGGCTCCAGGAGCTCCTCGCCGAGCGTCCGGCCGAACTCCTCGATCTCCCGGTCCAGGGCCCAGCCGGCCCGGTCGAAGACCACGTGGCGCACGAGCGAGTACCCGTTGGAGTGAAGACCGGACGACGCCATGGCGATCACGGCGTCACCCTTACGGATACGGTCCGGGCCCAGCAGCCGGTCGGCCTCCACCACGCCCGTTCCCGCGCCCGCGACATCGAAGTCGTCGGGGCCGAGCAGACCCGGGTGCTCCGCCGTCTCGCCGCCGATCAGCGCGCAGCCTGCCAGGACACAGCCTTCGGCGATGCCCTTCACAATGGCCGCGACACGCTCGGGATGCACCTTGCCGACACAGATGTAGTCGGTCATGAAGAGCGGTTCGGCGCCGCAGACGACGAGGTCGTCCACGACCATGCCGACGAGGTCGTGGCCGATCGTGTCGTACACGCCCATCTGCCGGGCCAGATCGACCTTCGTGCCCACGCCGTCGGTGGCGGAGGCGAGCAGCGGGCGCTCGTAGCGCTTGAGTGCCGAGGCGTCGAAGAGGCCGGCGAATCCGCCGATGCCCCCCAGGACCTCGGGGCGCTTCGTCTTCTTCACCCACTCCTTCATCAGCTCGACGGCGCGGTCACCGGCTTCGATGTCGACGCCCGCCGCCGCGTAGGAAGCACCTGTTGTCTCAGACATTGCCTGGGATCTTTCGTGTGGGAATACGGGGCTGGTGGGGAGGGAGCCGGTCGGTCCGGATCACGGACGACGCAGCGCGTCGGCCGCCGCGGTCGCGGCGGGGCCGGCCGCCAGCTCGGTCTCCAGCAGCTGCTTGCCGAGCAGCTCCGGGTCCGGGAGCTCCATCGGGTATTCACCGTCGAAGCAGGCGCGGCACAGGTTCGGCTTGTCGATCGTCGTCGCCTCGATCATCGCGTCGAGCGAGATGTACGAGAGCGAGTCGGCACCCATCGAGGTGGCGATCTCGTCGACGGACATGCCGTTGGCAATCAGCTCGGCGCGGGTCGCGAAGTCGATGCCGAAGAAGCAGGGCCACTTCACGGGCGGGGAGGAGATCCGGATGTGGATCTCGGCGGCGCCCGCCTCGCGGAGCATCCGGACGAGAGCGCGCTGGGTGTTGCCGCGGACGATCGAGTCGTCGACGACCACCAGGCGCTTGCCCTTGATGACTTCCTTGAGCGGATTCAGCTTGAGACGGATGCCCAGCTGGCGAATGGTCTGGGACGGCTGGATGAAGGTCCGGCCGACGTAGGCGTTCTTGACCAGTCCGGCACCGAACGGAATTCCGCTCGCCTCGGCGTAGCCGATGGCCGCGGGAGTGCCCGACTCCGGCGTCGCTATGACCAGATCGGCCTCGACAGGAGCCTCGGCCGCCAGCCTCCGGCCCATCTCGACCCGGGAGAGGTAGACGTTGCGCCCGGCGATGTCGGTGTCGGGGCGGGCCAGGTACACGTACTCGAAGACACAGCCCTTGGGCTTCGCTTCTGCGAAGCGGGAGGTGCGCAGGCCGTTCTCGTCGATGGCGACGAGCTCGCCCGGCTCGATCTCGCGAACGTAGCTGGCACCGCAGATGTCGAGGGCGGCGGACTCGGAGGCCACCACCCAGCCACGCTCCAGCCGGCCGAGTACCAGAGGGCGGATGCCCTGCGGGTCACGGGCGGCGTAGAGGGTGTGCTCGTCCATGAAGACGAGCGAGAAGGCGCCCTTGACCTCGGGGAGCACCTTTGCGGCGGCCTCCTCGATGGTGAGCGGCTTGTCGTCCTCATCCGTCTGGCCGGCGAGCAGCGCCGTCACCAGGTCGGTGTCGTTGGTCGCCGCCACCTGGGTGGCACGGCCGTCCTTGCGGGGAAGGTCGGCGACCATCTCGGCGAGCTGGGCCGTATTGACCAGGTTGCCGTTGTGACCCAGGGCGATCGAGCCGTGCGCGGTGGCACGGAATGTCGGCTGCGCGTTCTCCCACACCGAGGCACCGGTGGTGGAGTAGCGGGCATGACCGACCGCGATATGGCCCTGGAGGGAACCCAGAGACGTTTCGTCGAAGACCTGCGAGACCAGTCCCATGTCCTTGAAGACCAGGATCTGGGACCCGTTGCTCACTGCGATGCCCGCGGACTCCTGTCCACGGTGCTGCAGGGCATACAGTCCGAAATAGGTGAGCTTGGCGACCTCTTCGCCCGGAGCCCAGACACCGAAGACGCCGCAAGCGTCCTGGGGGCCTTTCTCTCCGGGGAGCAGGTCGTGGTTGAGTCGTCCATCACCACGAGGCACGGCACCGAGTGTAGGCGAGATCGACCACCGGTCCGAATTGGGGAAGCGCCGTGCACGGCCTGCGGGAGCACCGCGGACGGGGCCGGGAGGGGCCTCTGCGGGCCGTTCCGGGTGACACCAAGTGATCACTCGGAGTGATGGCGACCGGTTCGCCGGAGGGCCTTTCGACGGGTGCGGGGCAGTCGGCGCCCGGAGGAGCGGCTGGTTACCGGTCGGTTCGGGCCGGCCGTCGGGTGGGCGGCGAACGGCACTCTCGTGGCACTCGGTGAGCCGGGGCACGGGGCCGGAGGGACGTAGGCCGCACACTCGTTTCGTGGTGAGCCTCACACTCGGGGGCGCGGCCCAGGGGGCCGCCGGGCGACCCGAGGACCCGCGAGCGGAGCCGGACGAGGGCCAAGGGTGACTTCCCGAGTCCACGCGGTCCACGCGGTCCACGCGGTCCACGCGGTCACGCGCTGCCCGGGCGACGGCGGGCGCGCGGCATCCCGAGGTTCACGTGGCGACCCGGGCAACGGCCGGGGGGTCGTTTCCGGAGATCCACGTGCCGGTTCGGGCGTACCAACGCCCCTGTCCGCAGTACGAGACCTGTGTCCGCAGTACGAGACCGGCGTTGACAGGCTCATGGCCCGTTGGCAGGCTCCTGCCTCATGCAGCCCTCCGGTGATCTTTCGGTCCTGCTTGTAGCGCGCCGCCACGTCGATCTGGGACGTGTCGCGAGCGCCATCTGTCGCTGCGTCTGAGCCTGCCGCGCTCGCGGGGCCTCGGAGCCCGGGTCCCGGACTTCCGGGGCGCATGAGCCGATCCCGCCCCTTTCTCCCGCTTCTCCCTTTCTGCCCGCTCATGGCCGGGTGCGTTCCCGTGCGCCCCCGCCCCTGACGGGCCCCCTCACGTTCATCCACCTCGTGCGCCCGTCCCGACCGGCGCCCGGGGCCCTCCCTGGAGACCTCATGCCCTCTCATGATTCGAATGCCAGTTCCCCTCAGCGATCCGGCTCACCGCTGAGCAGGCGCGCCTTCACCACCGCGGTGGGCGCGACCGCAGCCACCGCAGCCGTCGGGGTACAGGCCGCCTCACCGGCCGCGGCGGCTTCCGGGCCGGCTTCCGACGACGCGGTGCGGGAGCAGCCGTTCCGCGCCGCCCGCGGCAAGCACTCCAGGCGGCCCAACATCCTGTTCATCCTCGGTGACGACCTCGGCTGGGCGGACCTCTCCTCGTACGGGGCCCCGCACATCCGGACCCCCAACCTGGACAGACTCGGCCGCCAGGGCGTGCGGTTCACGGATGCGTACGCGGGGTCCGCCACCTGCTCCCCCACCCGGTTCAGCCTCTACACGGGGCGCTATCCGGGGCGTACGAAGGGCGGGCTCGCCGAACCCATCGCGGACAGGTCCGTGGGCCTCGAACCGACGCACCCGACGCTCGCCTCGCTTCTGCGCGGCGCCGGCTACTCCACCGCGCTGATCGGCAAGTGGCACTGCGGCTATCTGCCCGACTACAGCCCGACCAGGTCCGGCTGGGACGAGTTCTTCGGCAACTTCGGCGGGGCGCTCGAGTACTACTCCAAGCTGGGGCTCGGCGGTGAGTACGACCTGTACGAGGGCGACGCCGAGTACAAGGACCTGCGCTACTACACCCGGATCCTGACGGAGCGCGCGAGCGAGTACGTCCAGCGGGACCACGACGCGCCCTGGCTCCTCAACCTGAACTTCACCACTCCGCACTGGCCGTGGATCGCGGACGGCGACACCGAGGAGAGCGCCGAGATCGTCCGGCGCATCAAGGCGGGCGACGCAAGCGCGCTGTGGAACGCCGACGGCGGCTCGGTCCAGAAGTACACCGAGATGGTCGAGGACCTGGACCGCTCCGTCGGCGAGGTGCTGAAGGCCCTGAAGCGGTCCGGCCAGGAGGAGGACACCCTGGTCTTCTTCGCCAGTGACAACGGCGGCGAGCGCTTCTCCTACAACTGGCCGCTGTCCGGCAACAAGAGCTCACTCCAGGAGGGCGGCATCCGCGTCCCCGCGGTGCTGCGCTGGCCCGCCCGGATCGACGGTCACCAGGTCAGCGACCTCCCGGTGTTCTCGCCCGACTGGACCGCGACGCTCCTGGAGCTCGGCGGCGCCCGGCCGGACCCCGCCTATCCCCTGGACGGCATCAGCCTCGCCGGATACCTGCTGCGCGACGAGGAGCCGAAGGAGCGCGACCTGTTCTGGCGGGTGCGCGGGGAGCGGGCGCTGCGCCGCGGTGACTGGAAGTACTACCGGGGGAAGGCCGGCACCGACCAGCTGTTCAAGCTGGCCGACGACCAGCGGGAACAGGCGAACCGGGCGGCGGCCGAGCCGGAGCTGCTGGCCGAGCTGCGGGCGTCGTGGGAGAGGACGAACGCCGGTCTGCTCCCGTATCCGACGGGTTCCTGATCCCGCGGTTCGTTCGGGATCAGCCCTTGGCCGCCGGGGCCGACGCGCCGAGTCCCTTGCCGTTCTCCGCGGTGAGGGACAAGGAGCGGTGCCCGATCGTGTACGTCGTCTTCCCCTTGAGGACGCCGAGCAGCGCGCGCTCCAGCTCCATCTCGGGCCCCGGGCACATCTTCCGCGTCGAGGCGAGCGGGCCGAAGGTGATCGTGGAACCGGCGACCTTCGCCCTGCCGTGGAAGGAGTTGCAGCCGAGGCTGCCTTCCACGGAGCCGTCCTTGCCGAAGGTCAGGTGCGCCCTGCCCTCCGTACCCGCGGGCAGGGAGGTGGCGGTTTCCCCGGATACCAGCCCGGTGACCTTCCAGGCGGTGCCGGTCAGCGGCGCGGGGGGCTGCTCGGTGAGGGCGATGGAGTCGCCCTCGGCCGTGGTCAGGGTCAGGGCCCTGTCGGCACCCCGGCCCGTGACGGCCGCCTTGAGCTTGCCGCTGAAGGCGCGGCCCATCGCTTTCTCGAACTGCTGGAGATCCTCCTCGCAGCCCATCTCGGTGGTGGTGCCCTGCCCGACGGTGACCGTGTCGCCGTCGATGCGGACGTCCGCCGTGAAGCGGTTGCAGCCCAGATTGCCGCTCGCCCTGCCCTGGGAGTCGATCTCGACGTGGGCACCGGCCGGAGCGGCGGTCTTCTTCCCGTCGACGGTGAGGGAGGAGACGCTCCAGTGGACACCGGTGACGGGCAGTTCGGTCCGTACGGTTCCGCTGCCGTCTCCGGATCCTGCTCCGGAGCCCGACTCCGTACCGCAGGCGGCAAGGGTGAGGAGGGCCAGGACGCTGACAGCCATACGTTGTTTGTGCATGGTCATGGGACGGATCGAGTAGCCGATCCGGTTCCCCTCAGCCCATCAGCGGGAGCAGATGAGCCAGGTCGGCCCGCTCACCACTGGCGCCGACCTGCGCGTCGTCGAGCGCCCGCGCCCACTGGGTACGGCCGGTGGCGAGCCGGATCCAGGTGAGCGGATCCGTCTCCACGACATTGGGCGGGGTACCGCGGGTGTGCTTGGGGCCACCGATGCACTGCACGACCGCGAAGGGCGGGACGCGCACCTCGACGGACCCGCCGGGCGCCTTGTCGGCGAGTGTGTCGGCGAGCAGCCGCGTGCACGCGGCGAGCGCCTGACGGTCGTACGGGATGTCGAGGCCGGTCGCCCGGTGGAGGTCGTCCGTGTGCACGACGAGCTCGACGGTACGGGTGACCAGGAAGTCGCCCAGGCGCATGGTGCCCGCCCGGGTCGTCACGAGCCGGTCGCCGGCCGCGGCGGGCACGAGCTCCCCGAACCTGGTGGCGGTCACTTCGTACAGCGCGTCGAGGTCGGGCCATTCCTCGGCCAGTGCCCGGGTGGCGTCGGCGATCCCTTCGGCACGCCCGGCCGTGGAGGGCGGCCACTCCAGCAGGGTGAGTCCGGGCTTCGGTCCGCCGGCCGGTTCCGGCAGCTCCAGGCTGTCGTTGACCCGCCCGAGGGCCATCGTCATGTGCGCGGCAAGGTCCCGTACGGTCCAGTCGCCCAACCGGGCCGGCAGGGCGAGCTGTTCGGGCGTGAGGCTGCGAACGGCTTCCCGCACGTGGCCGAACTGGGCCAGGACCGCGGTCAGGGTCCTGGAGTAGTCGTACGCGCGCATGCGCTTCTTGGCCGGTGGCATAGGAGCGAGACTAACCGGCGCCTGAGACAACGCCGGCTGGTCCCCCTTCGCTCAACTCCCGGCGAAGTCGGCCTTCTCGGGGAAGGTGACGCCGGTGCAGCCACGGCGTTCGGCCGCGTCGTCGACGTATGCACGGAACAGTGCTTCCAGCCGGTCGGCGACTATTCGGTCGTACGGATAGGCCAGCCACATCACGTGCACGGCGGGCCGGCCCCCGCAGACGGAGGACGCCCACCAGATGCCGCTGGAGTCCGTTCCCGCGGTACCCGGGGCGAGCTCGGCCGGCCCGAGAGTCTCGTTGCTCAGGAGTCCCCGCGTCCCGTCGCCGACGTACGTCTCGGTCTTCACCCACCAGGGGGAGTACTTGAGCACGTCCTGAAGTCTCTGGGGGTGCTCCGCGGTCTTCGCGTAACCGGGGAAGATCCTTCGGGTCTCCTTCTCCCCGACCGCGAGCACGCAGGCGTCGTGGTCGCTGGCCCTGCCCGCAGGAGCGGCGAGCGCCCGGTCGGGGAGCTGTCCCCGGCCCTCCGTGGTCAGGAAGCGCCGGTACCAGGCGCAGGTGCCGCCCGTGCTCGCCGGGGCGCCGAGCTCCAGCTTCGGCTCGGCCAGTGTGGCGGGAAGCTCCGGGAGTTCCGCCTTGCACCCCGTCCGCCCGGCAGCCCGGTCCGCCGCCTGACGCGCCAGGCCGGCGAGCGTGCGGCGGTCCTCGGACGTGACGGGCTCGTCGTACTGGGCGACGGCGGTCGCCTCTATGGAGGAGACCGCACCCCCCTTCTCGCACAAAGCCCGGGCCGTCACCTTGTATTCGTCGTAGTCGCCCAGCCGGCCGTCTCCGAGCGGGTGGGGGAGCGCGTGGCGCACCACGACGGCCGGCTCGTCGTCCGTGTACGGGGAGCGGAAGGGACGGTCGGACTCCTGGTCGATCTCGGTCTCGTCCTCCTCGGTCTCCTCGGCGTCCGGGTCCGCCGCGTGCCGGACGAGGGCCAGCGAGAAGTGCCCGTACGTCGTCCCCGGATCGCCGACGCGGTAGACGAGACAGCCGCTGGACCGCTCGTCGGTGTCGGCCTCGTGTTCGTCGGAGAGCTCGACCCGGTTGACACCGCCGCCGTTGAGCCCGAGGACGGGGTCGGGGTCGATGAGGCCGCCGCACGCCGCTGTGATGCGTTCACGGCTCTCGGACCGGTCGCGGAGGTCGATGAGCTCCAGGGCGAAGGCCCAGACACTGAGCCCGATGCCGGCGACGGCGAGCACGCACAGCAGCTTGTTGAAGGAGTTGCCCCAGGGCCCGCGGTCGGGCCATTCCCTTGCGGTGCCGTCCTGTTGTGCAGTTCCTCGATCGTCCACCGTCGTCCCCCCGAACATCACACCGTGTAACGATCGCCAAGCTATCAGCCGCTGCTGACAGCCTCGTCGGCGACGAACGCCTCGCCGTTGGCCGGGATGCCCAGGCCCCGCCAGGTGAAGGGAACCCCACGGCCCACATCGAGGTCCGGGTGGTCCATCAGCTGGAAGTGCACATGCGGTTCGGTGGAGTTGCCCGAATTCCCGCACAGGGCCAGCCGCTGTCCCTCCCGTACGGTGTCCCCCGCCCTCACCTGGAGCGAGCCGCGCCGGAGATGGGCGTACACGGCGTACGTACCGTCGCCGAGGTCGAGCACGATGTGGTTGCCGACGATCCTGCCCGCGCCGGCCATGTCGCGCACGGACGCCTCGACCAGCATCAGGTAGGCGAGCGCCGGGCCGGAGTTCCGGCTGAGGTGGTCGCGCTGCCCGTCGCTCGCGTGCACGACGGTGCCGTCCGCCACCGCGAGCAGCGGGGCGCCGAACGCGGGGAAGTCCTCGTTGCGGCGGACGACGGGCCACAGCCACCGGAACGGCGGGCGTACGGGGACGCCGTCACCCTCCGGTTCGGCGACGATGTCGATCGCGTACGTCTGCCCGTAGCCGTGCGTGCCGTGGCTCGGCACCTTGTCCGCCGGGCTGTTGAGCGCGGTCCAGCGGCCCGTCACCGGCGGACCGACCTCCACCGGCGGCCCCGCCTTCGCCAGGTCCGTACGGCTGCGGCGGCCCACGGTGAGACCGATGACGATCGCCAGGCCCGCGGGCACGAACGTCAGCCCGTAGGGGACGAGCGGATCCGCGAGGACGCTCACGAGCACCAGGGCGATGAAGACGATCCAGCAGCAGCGGTAGAGGATCATGACGGCTTTTCGAACGGGCATGACGCTTCCCCTCATCAGGTGTGGTGCGGGTGCCGGTCAGGGCCGGGCGGCCGTGAGGACCACCAGCAGCGGCACCACCCGGGCCGCCGGCACCTCGTAGCGCCCGCGTCCCGTCGTGTGCAGCCAGCCCGCGCCGGTCAGCAGGCGCAGGTGGTGGTAGATCTGACCGGTCGTGCCTGTCTCGTCCAGCTCGGCCAGCTCGGCGGCGGTACGCCGGCCGCCGAGGATCTCCCGGAGCAGCCGCAGCCGTACCGGATGGCCGAGCGCGGCCAGCGGTTCGGCGGCTTCCGCCCAGTCGGGGCGGTCCTCGTCCGAACCCAGGAGCCCTGCGGTGAGTGCGCCGAACTGCCACTCGTACCGCTCACCGGCCGGCAGCCGTACCGCGCCCGTGAACAGCACCCCGCCGTCGGCGGCGGCGTCCCCGAGTCGGCCGAGCTGGTCCTTCAGCCCGGCCAGCGCCCAGAAGTCGCCGTCGCCCAGGCTCGGCGTCCCGCCGCTGTCCGCCGCCTGCTCCAGCGCCGCCAGTCGGCGCTCCAGCTCGGCGACACGCTCCTCAAGCTCCACAACACACACCTTACGTAATTACGTAATAATCATCAACAGGTATCGGGCGGGAACACCGAAGCCCCCGTCCGGTCGACCCGGACGGGGGCTTCGGTACAGGCGGAACTCAGGCGAACAGACCCTCCAGGGTCCCCTCGTGCGCCGTACGCAGCTCGCTCAGCGAAATGCTGAACTCGCCCTGGACCTCGATCTCCTCGCCGTCCACGACACCGATCCGGGCCACGGGCAGACCCCGCGCACCGCACATGTCGTTGAACCGGAGCTCCTCGCTGCGCGGAATCGAGACGACCGCGCGCCCCGCCGACTCCGAGAACAGGAAGGTGAACGCGTCCAGACCGTCCGGCACGACCAGCCGGGCACCCTTCCCGCCGCGCAGGCAGGACTCGGTGACCGCCTGGATCAGACCGCCGTCGGAGAGGTCGTGCGCCGCGTCGATCATGCCGTCGCGGGAGGCCGAGATCAGGATCTCGCCGAGCAGCTTCTCGCGGCCCAGGTCGACCTTGGGCGGCATGCCGCCGAGGTGCTGGTGGATGACCTCGGACCAGGCCGAGCCGCCGAACTCCTCGGCCGTGTCGCCCAGCAGGTAGAGCAGCTGGCCCTCTTCGGCGAAGGCGACCGGCGTGCGCCGGGTGACATCGTCGATCACACCGAGCACGGCCACGACCGGCGTCGGGTGGATCGCCGTCTCACCGGTCTGGTTGTACAGCGACACGTTGCCGCCGGTGACCGGGGTGCCCAGCTCCAGGCAGCCGTCCGCGAGACCACGGGTGGCCTCGGCGAACTGCCACATGACGTCCGGGTCCTCGGGGGAACCGAAGTTCAGGCAGTCCGAGATGGCGAGCGGCTTGGCACCGGACGCGGCGACGTTGCGGTACGACTCCGCCAGCGCGAGCTGTGCGCCCGTGTAGGGGTCGAGCTTCGCGTACCGGCCGTTGCCGTCGGTCGCCATGGCCACGCCCAGGTTCGACTCCTCGTCGATCCGGACCATGCCGGCGTCCTCGGGCATCGCGAGCACGGTGTTGCCCTGCACGAAGCGGTCGTACTGGTCCGTGATCCAGGACTTGGAGGCCTGGTTCGGGGAGCCGACCAGCTTGAGGACCTGCTCCCGCAGCTCCGCACCGTTCGCCGGACGGGCCAGCTTGCCGGCGTCGTCCGCCTGCAGCGCGTCCTGCCAGGAGGGGCGGGCGAACGGCCGGTGGTACGTCGGACCCTCGTGGGCCACGGACCGCGGCGGTACGTCCACGATCTGCTCGCCGTGCCAGAAGATCTCCAGCTGCGAGCCCTCGGTCACCTCACCGATGACGGTGGCGATGACGTCCCACTTCTCGCAGATCTCCATGAAGCGGTCCACGTGCTGCGGCTCGACGATCGCGCACATGCGCTCCTGCGACTCGCTCATGAGGATTTCCTCGGGCGAGAGGGAGGAGTCGCGCAGCGGCACGGTGTCCAGCTCGACGCGCATACCGCCGGAGCCCGCGGAGGCCAGCTCGCTCGTGGCGCAGGAGAGCCCGGCGCCGCCGAGGTCCTGGATGCCCGCGACGAGCTTCTCCTTGAAGATCTCCAGGGTGCACTCGATGAGGAGCTTCTCCTGGAACGGGTCGCCGACCTGGACGGCGGGCCGCTTCGTGGGCTTGGTGTCGTCGAAGGTCTCCGAAGCGAGCACGGAGACGCCGCCGATGCCGTCACCGCCGGTGCGGGCGCCGTAAAGGATCACCTTGTTACCGGGGCCGGAGGCCTGGGCCAGGTGGATGTCCTCGTGCTTCATCACGCCGATGCAGCCGGCGTTGACGAGCGGGTTGCCCTGGTAGCAGGCGTCGAAGACGACCTCGCCGCCGATGTTCGGCAGGCCGAGACAGTTCCCGTAGCCGCCGATGCCCGCGACGATGCCCGGCAGGACGCGCCGGGTGTCGGGGTGGTCGGCCGCACCGAAGCGCAGCGGGTCGACGACCGCGATCGGACGGGCGCCCATGGCGAGGATGTCGCGGACGATGCCGCCGACGCCGGTGGCCGCGCCCTGGTAGGGCTCGATGTACGAGGGGTGGTTGTGCGACTCGACCTTGAAGGTGACCGCGTAGCCCTGACCGACGTCGACCACACCGGCGTTCTCGCCGATGCCGACGAGCATCGCGTCGTTCTCGGGGACCTTCTCGCCGAACTGCTTGAGGTGCACCTTGCTGCTCTTGTAGGAGCAGTGCTCGGACCACATCACGGAGTACATGGCGAGCTCGGCGCCGGTGGGACGGCGGTCCAGGATCTCGCGGATCCGGGCGTACTCGTCCTCCTTGAGGCCGAGCTCCTTCCAGGGCTGCTCGGCGTCCGGGGTTTCGGCCGCGTGCTTGACCGTGTCCAGGCTCATGCGTTGACCAGCTTCTTGATGATCGAGGTGAAGAAACCGAGGCCGTCGGTGCCGCCGGTGCCGATCAGCGGCTCCACGGCGTGCTCCGGGTGCGGCATCAGACCGACGACATTGCCCGCGGCGTTGGTGATGCCGGCGATGTCGCGCAGCGAGCCGTTCGGGTTCAGGTCGGCGTAGCGGAACGCGACGCGGCCCTCGGCCTCCAGCTCGTCGAGCGTGTGCTCGTCGGCGGTGTACCGGCCGTCCACGTTCTTCAGGGGTACGGAGATCTCCTGGCCGACGGTGTAGTCCGATGTCCAGGCGGTCTCCGCGTTCTCCACCCGCAGCTTCTGGTCGCGGCAGATGAAGTGGAGGTGGTTGTTGCGCAGCATCGCGCCGGGCAGCAGGTGCGCCTCGGTCAGGATCTGGAAGCCGTTGCAGATACCGAGGACCGGCATGCCGGCCTTCGCCTGCTCGATGACGGTCTCCATCACCGGCGAGAAGCGCGAGATGGCTCCCGCCCGCAGATAGTCGCCGTAACTGAATCCGCCCGCCAGGATGACCGCGTCGACCTGGTGGAGGTCCTTGTCGCGGTGCCAGAGCGAAACGGGTTCGGCGCCCGCGATCCGGACGGCCCGCAGGCTGTCCCGGTCATCGAGCGTGCCGGGGAAAGTGACGACTCCGATACGAGCAGTCACTTCGGCTCCTCGGCCTTCTCGTCCGCCTCGATCTTGACGGTGAAGTCCTCGATGACGGTGTTGGCGAGGAAGGTCTCGGCCATCTCGTTAATGCGGGCGAGGGCGGCATCGTCGACCGGCCCCTCCACCTCGAGCTCGAAACGCTTTCCCTGACGTACGTCCGC
Source organism: Streptomyces sp. NPDC056452 (assembly GCF_042796085.1). Taxonomy (NCBI): domain Bacteria; kingdom Bacillati; phylum Actinomycetota; class Actinomycetes; order Kitasatosporales; family Streptomycetaceae; genus Streptomyces; species Streptomyces sp. NPDC056452. Next base: position 87,366 of record NZ_JBHTRI010000019.1, on the reverse strand, counting down.
GATTCCTTCGAAGCCGAGACGGGGCAGTGCGCGCTGCACAGCCTGTCCCTGCGGGTCGAGGATCTCCGGCTTGAGCATGACGTCGACTACGACGCGTGCCACTGGCACTCCCGGTGGTGTGGTGCGGCTGTGTCTCCGAGGGGTTCCCCAGATCCCCGCGGGTCCACTCAGCGTACCTGGCCAGAAATTCTACGCGGGTAGATATCGGACGGCCAGATCACGCCGAGATATCGGCCGCGACAACATGCAGGGAAAGTCCTGGGAAAAAATCTTCACCCGGATTGCACGTGGACACGCGGATGTAATTGGCTGGGCTTCACAATGCTGCTCCCACCGCTGTACAAATGATTACGGGGGAAAGCACCATTGCCCCGGAACAGTCGACACCAGTCGATCCGCATCCGCCTAGCAGCCGGAAGGCCCGGCATCAGCGCATGTCAGACGCGCCGATGCCGTAGGAAAGGACCGATATCCGTGGCTCAGCGCGTAGTGGTCACGCTCTCCGACGACATCGACGGGGGAGAAGCGGCGGAAACGGTCACCTTCGCCCTGGACGGGAAGTCGTACGAGATCGACCTCAATCCCGTCAACGCAAAAAAGCTGCGGAAGGCGCTGGCCCCGTACATGACGGCCGGCCGAAAGCAGACAAATGCCAGTAAGCACGGCAAGACCCCGGTGTCGTACCACCACACGTCCCTCGCGCCCGACCCGGCGGCCGTGCGCGCCTGGGCCCGCTCGCACCGGATGGAGGTGCCGGCCCGCGGCCGGATCCCCAAGAAGGTCTACGAGGCGTTCCAGGCCGCCAGTTGAGAGGTTCTTCCGGAACATCCCGTTCCGGAACGATCTCCCCGGCTCCCCGGCGGAACACCCCGGGGAGCCGACTTGCACAACACCCCTGCAGGTCGGCTAGAGTCTGAAGCACGCCGAAGGGCAAGGCCGAAAGGCCGGGCCTCACGCAGCGTGCGGGTGTAGTTCAGTAGTAGAACATCCCCCTTCCAGGGGGAAGGCGCAGTGTGCAATTCCTGTCACCCGCTCTTCACTGCCTTGCCGGACCACTCCTGTGGATCAGGTACAGTAGTGACCGCTCCACCGGTGAAAGCCGAGTGGTAGCAATGCGGACGTAGCTCAGTTGGTAGAGCGCAACCTTGCCAAGGTTGAGGTCGCCAGTTCGAACCTGGTCGTCCGCTCTTGTTCAAAGGCCCCGGTCGATATCGACCGGGGCCTTTGTCGTACCCCTTATCGACCCATGACGTTTGTCATGAGCAGTGATGACAGCGCGCACTGCTCACCGCCCGGATCCGGCGGAAGTCTTGGGTCATGACCAGCGACGACTTTCTCCTCCCCGGCGCGGCCGTCGAAGCGCGCGAGGTCCGGCGGTGTTACGCCGGCGGCTTCGAGGCCGTGAGCGGGATCTCCTTCTCCGTGGCGCGGGGCGAGCTGTTCGCCCTGCTCGGGACCAACGGCGCGGGCAAGACCTCCACCGTCGAGCTGCTGGAGGGACTGGCCCGCCCGGACAGCGGCACCGTGCGCGTACTCGGCCACGATCCGTACGGCGAGCGCGCGGCCGTACGGCCCCGGACCGGAGTGATGCTCCAGGAGGGTGGCTTCCCGTCCGACCTGACGGTCACCGAGACCCTGCGGATGTGGGCGGGCTGCACCAGCGGGGCCGGCTCGCCCCGCGAGGTACTGGGCACGGTGGGCCTCGGTGACCGGGCCGGCGTCCGGGTCAAGCAGCTCTCCGGCGGGGAACGCCGCCGCCTCGACCTGGCACTGGCCCTGCTCGGACGCCCGGAGGTCCTCTTCCTGGACGAGCCGACGACGGGGCTCGACGCCGAGGGCCGGCGCGACACCTGGCGGCTGGTGCGGGAGCTGCGGGACGGCGGCACGACCGTCCTGCTGACCACGCACCACCTGGAGGAGGCCGAGGCGCTCGCCGACCGGCTGGCGATCATGCACCAGGGGCGGATCGTCGCCTCGGGGACGATCGCCGAGGTGACGGCCGGGCGTCCCGCACGGATCCGCTTCGAGCTCCCCGAGGGGGTGACAGCGGCACAGCTCCCGCTGACGCTGCGGGCCGCGGCCGACGGCCGGCGCATCGACATCCGAACCCACGGCCTCCAGGAGTCCCTCCACGAACTGCTGCTCTGGGCCCGGGAGTCGGGCGTGCGGTTGCACGGGCTCGATGCCCGTTCCGCCTCGCTCGAAGAGGCGTTCCTGGATATCGCGAACACGCACGCACGGACGGAGAGGGTGGCGGCGGCATGACGGGCACCACGACGACGGGGCGGCTGGGCGCCCTCGGACGAGCCGAACTGACCCTGCTCGTACGCAACAGGACGGCGGTGTTCGTCGCCCTGCTGATGCCCCTGATGATGATCTTCGCGATGAAGTCCTCGCTGGACCGGATCGACCTCGGCGGGACCGGGCTGACCGTCGCCGGAGCGGCCCTGACCGGGGGCCTCGGCATGGTGCTGCTGCAGGTCGTCTACATGAACCTGGTCGCCACCTACGTCGCCCGTCGCGAGGAACTCGTCCTGAAGCGGCTGCGCACGGGGGAGGTCTCCGACCGCGAGATCCTCACCGGTACGGCGCTCCCGGCGGTGTCGCTGGCCCTAATCCAGTGCGTCCTGATGATCGCCGTGGGAGGGCTCGCCTTCGGCCTCGGTGCACCGCAGCGGCCCGGACTGCTGGTCCTGGGGCTGCTCCTGGGGCTGCTGCTTCTGTCGGCGCTGGCGGCGGTCACGTCCGCGACGACGCGCACGGTGCAGACCGCCCAGCTCACCACGCTGCCGGTGTTCTTCGTGTCGATACTGGGCTCCGGACTCTTCGTACCGCTGGAGGTCCTCCCGGACCGTGCCGCTTCGCTGTGCGAACTGCTTCCGATGACAGGTGTGATGACGCTCCTGCGGGCCGGCTGGCTCGGCGGCGGGGAGGGCTACGACCTGCTCGGGGCGGGGCTGACCGCACTGGCCTGGACGGTGTGCGGGGTGTTTGCTGTGCAGCGCTGGTTCCGCTGGGACCCACGACGATGAGCAGGCCGCCGGACAGCGGGACACAGGCAGCTAAACACGAGGACGGGAGCACCATGACCAGGGAGAAGGCGGGCGGGGACCCACTGTGGGCACGGCTGTTCGGACGGCGGGCGCTGCGGTCCGCCAGGACCGACACCGCGAAGGTCGAGCTCTACACGCGCTTCACGTTCCACGCGATGGCCGGCGCCGAAGCCGGTGCGCTCGCCTTTCCGCAGCTGTTCGCCGAACGGCAGCCCGCGGGTGCGTGGCTGTTCCTGCTCCTGCTCGCGCATTCGGTGGTGTGTGCCGTCCTCTCCTCCAGGGCCCTCGACTGGCGGCTGGGCCGCAGGGAGCGTCCCGTACCGCTGATGGCGGCCACCGCCGCGCTGTCCGGTGCGGGCGTCCTGGCCCTTCTCCTGCTGCTCGACACCGGGGCGATCACCAAGGAGGACGACTTCGGGCTGCTGCTGATGGGAATCCCCGCCTTCGGCGTGGCGACGCTGGTGCTCGGTCTGCGGACGACAAAAGCGCGCGTGTACACGGTGCTCGCCGCCCCGACAGCGACAGCCGTCGCCACGGCCGTGCTGGGGCTGGGCCTGCGGCAGACCTGGCTGAACTTCGTCGGGGTCGCCGCCGCCGGTTCGCTGCTCGCCCTCACGTACGTCTTCTCGGCCTGGCTCGTCGGCGTCGTCCGGGAACTGGACGCCTCGCACGAACTCCGGACCCGCCTCGCGGTCGCGGAGGAACGGCTTCGGTTCGGGCGGGACATGCACGATGTGATGGGGCGCAATCTCGCCGTGATGGCCCTGAAGAGCGAGCTGGCGGTCCAACTGGCCGAGCGCGGAAGGCCGGAGGCCGTCTCGCAGATGGCCGAGGTGCAGCGGATCGCCCAGGAGTCGCAGCGCGAGGTCCGCGACGTCGTACGCGGCTACCGGGAGGCGGACCTGCGTGTCGAACTGGAGGGGGCGCTGGGCGTGCTGAAGGCCGCGGGGATCGACTGCGTGGTCCATGGGCTCGACGACGGTCCGATGCCCCTCCCGCCGGACCTCCAGTCCGCACTGGGGTGGGTGGTACGGGAGGCGACGACGAACGTGCTGCGGCACGGCGATCCCCGGCGGTGCACGATCCGGCTCGCCACGACGGAGCCGTCCGGGGGGAGCGGGTCGCCGGGAGGCCCGCGGCCTCCTCGACAGGGAGAGGTGGTGCTGACGGTGCAGAACGACGGCGTGCCCGAGCCGGCAGGCGTCCCGGGCGAAGGTGCGGACGAGGACCGGACCGGGGCCGGTACGAGCACCGGCTCCCGACCGTTGCCGCCCCGGACCGCGGCCGGTTCGGCGGCCGGCTCCGGCCTGGTGGGCCTGCAGGAGAGGCTCGCCGCCCACGGCGGGACGCTGGAAGCGGGCCCGACCCCGGGCGACGGCTGCTTCCGGCTGACCGCGCGGGTGCCCCTGCCCGCTCCGCGTACGGACCACGACCGGGGCTCCTGTGCCCCCGCCGGCTCCTCCGGTCCGGATGAGGTGGCCGCGTGATGCCCGGACAACCACCGGCCCCCATCCGGGTCCTGCTGGCCGAGGACGAGCACCTGATCCGCGGCGCACTCGCCGCACTGCTCGCCCTCGAGGACGACATCCTCCTGGTCGCCGAGGCGGCGACCGGACCCGAGGCGCTCGCGATGGCCATGGCGCACCGGCCGGACGTCGCGGTCCTGGACCTGGAGATGCCGGGCGCGGACGGTGTGAAGGTCGCCACATCCCTGCGCACCGGACTGCCCGGCTGCCGCACCATGATCGTGACGAGCCACGGCAGACCCGGGCACCTGAAGCGGGCACTCGCGGCAGGCGTCCGCGCCTTCGTTCCGAAGACGGTCAGTGCCCGTCGGCTGGCCGAGATCATTCGTACGGTGCACGCGGGAAACCGCTATGTGGACCCCGAGTTGGCCGCCGACGCGATCTCCGCGGGGGACTCCCCGCTGACCGCGCGCGAGGCCGAGGTGCTGGAACTCGCGGCGGACGGTGCGCCGGTCGCGGAGATCGCGGAGCGGGCGTCGCTGTCCCAGGGGACCGTCCGCAACTACCTGTCCTCGGCCGCGTCCAAAGTCGGTGCCGAGAACCGTCATACGGCAGTGCGTCTCGCACGGGAGCGGGGTTGGGTATAGTTAGCAGCGCGCTTCGGCGCATGCGAACGTAGCTCAGCTGGTAGAGCGCAACCTTGCCAAGGTTGAGGTCGCGAGTTCGAACCTCGTCGTTCGCTCCATGCAAGAAGGCCCCGGTCCTCGTGACCGGGGCCTTCTGCTGTTACGACCAGCGGGTGCCGGTCAGGAGCTCGTACGCGTCCAGGTACTTCGCCCGGGTCGCGTCGACGATCGCCTGCGGCAGCGCGGGCGGCGGCTGCTCACTGTGGCGGTCCCAGCCGGAAGCCGCCGAGGTCAGCCAGTCACGCACGAACTGCTTGTCGTACGAGGGCTGCGCCTTGCCCGGCTTCCAGGTCGCGGCGGGCCAGAAGCGCGAGGAGTCCGGGGTCAGCACCTCGTCCGCGATGATCAGCTCCTCGCCGCCGTCCGCGGTGGGCGCGAAGCCGAACTCGAACTTCGTGTCGGCGAGGATGATCCCGCGCTCACGCGCGATGTCCCGTGCACGGCCGTACACGGCGAGCGTCGTCTGGCGCAGCGCGGCAGCCGTCTCGGCACCGACCTCGCCGACGACCTCCTCGTACGACACGTTCTCGTCGTGGTCCCCGACCGCGGCCTTGGTGGCGGGCGTGAAGATCGGCGCCGGGAGTTCGGAGCCGTCGACGAGGCCCTCGGGAAGCGCGAGCCCGCAGACCGTACGCGTCGCGTTGTACTCGATCAGTCCGGACCCCGTCAGATAGCCACGGGCGACGCACTCGACCGGGACCATCCGCAGCGACCTGCAGATCAGCGTGCGGCCCGCCCAGTCGGCGGGAGCTCCGGCGGGGAGCTCCGAGGACAGGACGTGGTTCGGCACGAGATCGGCGAACTGGTCGAACCACCACAGCGACAGCTGGGTGAGCACCCGCCCCTTGTCCGGGATCTCGGTGGGCAGGACCCAGTCGTACGCGGACATACGGTCGCTGGCGACCATGACGAGGTCGCCCGCCTCGTTCCGGTACAGGTCGCGCACCTTGCCGGTGTGCAGGTGGGTGAGCCCCGGCACCTGCACGGGCTCGGGCTTTTCTACGAAACCGGACACGCTGCCTCCGCGTAGGTTGATCCAGGAGTCGCTCCGATTGTCCCGCATGCGGACGGGCCACGACGCCACGGGTCCGCCTCGGTCGGTGGCGCGGGCGGGAGGCCGCTCAGTCGCGCTTGCAGATCCGGTCGAGCAGGTTGGCCGTGGCCCGCTGGATGCGGGTGTCGACATGGCCCGGGCGGTCCAGCGCCGGTGACCAGGCGAAGGTGCCCGACGCGAAGACCAGCGCGCCGGACGGGGCCCGGTACAGCGAGGTCTCCTGATGCCGCGTGGCCCCGTCGCCGTCCCGGTAGGGGGAGTGCGCGAGCAGTATGCGGTTCTCGTGCTCCGGCAGCGACGTACGCGGGAAGTAGCGGTCGGCCTCGCCGGCGACCAGCCCGTCGATCTCGTCGCCCTCGGCCGCTCCGGTGGCCTCCCAGAGCCAGTGCTCGGCGTTGCGGACGACCAGGGGGTGGGCTTCGGGGACCCGGCCCGCGTACTGGATGCCGAGCAGCTGCTGTTCAGCACGGTCGACCTCGCGCCACAGCGCGGACTTGCCCGGCCCGCTGCGCTTGCGGCAGGTCAGCAGGCGGTCGGGAACGCCCGACGGGGACGGTGAGAGGCCGACCTGCCAGTACATGGTGTTCGCGGAGAGGAAGACGAGCGAGGTGCCGGTGTCGCGGGCACGCTCCGCGGTACGGCGCATCGGCACCGACCAGTACTCGTCGTGGCCGGGGAAGACCAGGCCGCGGTAGCGGCTGGTGTCGACACGGCCGGCGTGCAGATCGCGGGCGTCGGCGTACGCGAGGTCGTAGCCGTAGCGCTCGGCCCAGCGGATGAAGTCGTAGGCATGGCCGACGTGCAGGGGCAGTCCCGCGCCCGCGTAGGGGCGGTCGAAGGAGATCGTGACGGCGGCGTCCTCCTCGCCCAGCAGCCGGCCCTGTTCGTCCCAGGCGTGATAGAGGCTGGCGCCGGTGCGGCCGTCCTCCGGGTAGAGGTTGTACGCCTGCCAGGTGATGTCCGGGAGCAGGAGCAGCAGATCCGCGGGGTGGTCGTCGCGGACCGTGAAGGGGATGTGGGAGCGGTAGCCGTCGGCGGTGGTGAGGACCGCGACGTACGCGCCGACCGACCAGTAACTGGGGATCTGCAGACGCCAGGAGAGCCACCAGTGGTGGCAGGAGACCGTACGGTCTGCGGCGAGCGGGGCGGGCTGGACGATGCCGGACAGCCGCGGGCTCGTGGTGATCTTGGCGGCGCCGTCGCCCGCGTAGTGGCCGATGCGGTAGATGTCGACGGAGAACTGCTGGGGCGGGTCCACGGTGATGTGGAAGTCGATCGCTTCGCCGGGTGCCGCGGCGCCGGGTGACACGAAGCCCTTGATCTGGCGGTGCACATCGTCGGCCGTACGCGTGCCGCCACCGGCACCGCCACGGCCCAGGTCGGGATCGGCGTACCAGGGGACGACCTGGCCGGTGTCGTCGAAGTAGTTCTCGCTGCCCCGGAGCCACGGCAGCGGGCCCTGCCCGAAGGGGTCGCTCACCGCGTGCGCGAGGGCACCTGATTCCCACCGCCGGATCTGCTCGGCCCCCATGTCGCTCCCCTCCTTCATCCCCCGGACCACACTGGTGCGCCGGATGTCAGCGCCGGTCCCCAGCACATCACATAACGCATGCACTCCGTCACCGTTCGTCGCGAATTGACGTGAACGGAACGGAATCTTCCGGATGTTGGAGACGTGGGGGACGCAGGAGACGCATGGGTGTACTGGGAGACCGAGGCGTATACAGGCGGCGCGGGTACCGCTCGGGGCAGCCGTTCACACCAGCCGTACGGGCTTGTCGGTGCGGACGCCCACGCCGGAGAGCCAGGAACGCAGAGGCTCCGCGTCGCCGTCCTCGACGAGGCTGAGAACGGGAGCTCCCAGGTCCGACCTGCGTCCGCCGTCGACCAGCAGCGCAGGCCCGTCGAGCCAGTCGAGGCCGGGCGCCGCCCCCGCCGTGTCCACGGCCGCGCAGCAGACCATCGCCACGACGTGATCGGCCAGCAGCTCCGCACCCGTGCGCGGTGGCTGGAGGGGGAACAGCGGGAGCGGCACGGGGCCCCAGAGGTCGAGGGGGTCCGGGTCCGCTCCGGCCTGCGCACCGTCCGCCGGACCGCCGCCCCGGGGCGGTGGTGCCGCCCCCGCCTCGTCGCGGGCCACGGCGGCACCGATCCCGGCGGCGAGCTCCTCGGCGTTTCCGCCGGGTGCCGCCAGGTGGTCGATGACACGGGCCAGCGTCGGCACCGCGGTGCCGGCGGGCTCGGCGGCCGGGGCGCGGTGCACGCCCGCGGACACTCCCAAGGAGTCGAGCACACGGTGGAGCCGGGCCGCCTCCGTACGCCACTTCCTGTCGACGACCTCTTCCGGATACTGCTGCCAGTCGACCGGGGACCAGTCGGGGCCGCTCTCCGCGGGGCCACCGTGGAAGAGCCGCGCGGCCAGCAGCGAAGCCGCTTCGTCGGCCACGCCCGGCTCCTCCAGAAGATCGCAGGCAGGGCGCTCCCCGAGCCGGGAGGTGAAGCCCTCCGCCAGCCGGTCGCGCCGGGAGAGCTCGGTGAGCGCGGAAACGACACCGGCGTCGAGCCGGGAGGGCCAGCGGCCCATCCGCCAGGCGGGCAGCGCGACCCGGGTCAGCAACCGGTCCCAGCCCGCGTAGGCGAGGCCGACCTGCTCCTGGGCGACGATCCGCAGTCCGTAGTCCACCCCCTGGGCGCGCACCGAGGCGGCGGCGGCGACGCAGCGTTCCATCTCGGCGGCATGACCGCGACAACCGCGCAGCAGCATCCTGGCGATCCAGCCGACGAACGCGGCCGGCACCCTGCGCACGGCCCCCTGGCCGGGTACGGAGGCATCGGCGACCGCGGCATCGAGTCCCCGTACGAAACGGCGGGCCGCGGCTATGTCCGGGTGCGCGGACGGACCGGTCCCCGCGACGACCGGAGCCAGCACCGCCCGCAGCTCGGCGACCCGCATCCACCAAAGGAAGGGCGAGCCGATCACCAGCACGGGCGCGGCGGGCACCCGTCGGCCGCGCCGGTCGCCCGACAGCCCCTTGGCCAGGTCCGTCGCCCTCTGCTGGGCGGCGGGGTGCGTACGGTCCTCGAGCCAGCTGTCGCAGTCCGGCGTCAGAGCTATGGCGGAGGGCGCCGGGACGTCGAGCCGGTCGGCCAGATCGCGGACCAGCCGGTAGAGATCGGGGGCCGCCTCCTCGGTGAGCGGCACGGTCGGACTGACCGCGGGCCGCGCCCGCGCCACCGCGGCGGCCACCGCGACGGCGAGCAGCAGCACGACGACGGCGCAGGCCGTCACCCCCCAGCGGACCGCGTCCCACGCACCGCCGCCGATGTGGCCCTGTGCGCCCGCGACGAGCAGCACGACGGCCGCAGCCGCGGGCAGGATCGCCACAGCCACGGCTCTGCTGCGGATACGCAGCAGTGCCAGGGCACGGGCACGCGCTGATAGCGCCCCCAGCTCCTCAACCGAACCGGTACCGGACACGGCCTGACGTCACCCCCTCTGCCCCCGCGACGGTGTTGGTCACTCCCCCACTGTGGCACCCACCACCGACATCGCAATGCCGGTGGGCCAAGTGCCGGAACGCTTGCGCCGCACCCTAGTTGGGGCCTCGGCGGACGTCATCCGGATGGCCCAGTCGTCACCCGATGGAATGGCTTTGGGCAAAGCTGCTGACGCGCCGGTGCACAAGGGTCCGCTGTTACGGGTGACGCTCTGCCGGGCCCCGTGCCGGTGCTTCCCGGAGGAGCCATTACCCGCCCGTACACACCCGTACCCGCACACACCGGTGCCCGCACACACTCGTGCCCGGCCACTCCGGGAAGTGGCCGGGCACGGGTGTGCGCAAGAACGGACCGGGGACCGGGACCGGGCTGAGACGGCCGGGGCCGTCGGGCCTCGGGCCTCAGGCCTCCTCGGCAGCCTTGCGGGCGATGTCCGTACGGTGCTGGGAGCCGTCGAGGCGGATCCGGCCGAGGGCCTTGTAGGCACGCTCACGGGCGGTCGAGAGGTCCGCTCCGGTCGCCGTGACGGAGAGCACGCGCCCCCCGGCGCTGACGACCGCGTCGCCGTCCTGCCGGGTACCGGCGTGCAGGACGAACGCGTGCGGGGCATCCTTCGCCGCCACATCCGCGAGACCCTCGATCGGGTCACCCGTGCGGGGTGTGCCCGGGTAGTTGTGCGAGGCGATGACCACGGTGACGGCAGCGTCGTCGCGCCAGTTCAGCGGGGGGACGAGGTCCAGGGTGCCGTTCGCGGAACCGAGCAGGACACCGGCCAGCGGGGTCTTCAGCCGGGCCAGGACGACCTGGGTCTCGGGGTCGCCGAAACGGGCGTTGAACTCGATGACCCGTACCCCGCGCGAGGTGATCGCGAGGCCTGCGTACAGCAGCCCCGAGAAGGGCGTACCGCGGCGGCGGAGCTCGTCGACGGTCGGCTGGAGGACGGTCTCCATGACCTCGTCGACCAGCTTCGGGTCGGCCCACGGAAGCGGGGAGTACGCGCCCATGCCGCCCGTGTTCGGGCCTTCGTCGCCGTCCAGGGCGCGCTTGAAGTCCTGGGCCGGCTGCAGCGGCAGCACCGTGGTGCCGTCGGTGATCGCGAAGAGGCTCACCTCGGGGCCGTCGAGGAACTCCTCGATGACCACACGGTCGCAGGCGAGCGCGTGGGCGCGTGCCTCCTCGACGTCGTCGGTGACGACGACGCCCTTACCGGCCGCGAGACCGTCGTCCTTGACGACGTACGGGGCTCCGAAGGCGTCGAGGGCCTCGTCGATCTCGGCAGCCGTCGTGCAGACGTAGCTGCGGGCGGTCGGGACGTTGGCACCGGCCATGACGTCCTTGGCGAACGCCTTGGAGCCCTCCAGCTGGGCCGCCTCGCGCGAGGGGCCGAAGCAGGGGATGCCGGCCGCGCGCACGGCGTCGGCGACCCCGGCGACAAGCGGTGCCTCCGGGCCGACGACCACCAGCTCGGCGCCCAGCTCGGTGGCGAGGCGCGCGACGGCTTCGCCGTCGAGTGCGTCGACCGGGTGCAGTTCGGCCACCTCTGCGATTCCGGCGTTGCCGGGGGCGCAGTACAGAGCGGTGACATCGGGGTCGAGGGAGAGAGAGCGGCACAGGGCGTGTTCGCGGGCGCCGCCGCCGATGACGAGGACCTTCACGGGTGCAGCCTAACCGCCGGGGGCCGGGCGCCATGACGGGCGCCGCTCCGTGGACACGGTCCGCGGAGCGGGCCCCCTACTCGTTGTTGAACTCCTCGACGACCGTCGCTCCCAACTCGCGGACGATCAGATCGTGCCCGGAGAGCGCGGAGTCGACCAGATCCGGATCGTCGGCCTCCGCGGTGTCGTCCTCGGGTGCGACCGAACGCGACGGCTCGGGAGCGGCCCTGGAGTACCCCTGGTCGGACTGCCCCGACTGCCCTGAGTGCCCGGACTGCTGTGAGTGCTGGGACGGGGGCTGCTGGGCCGGCGCCTGGGGCTGCTGTGCGGGGGCCGGGCGGGACTCGTACGACTGCGGCTGCGGGGCGGCCGGGGGCTGATAGGGAGCGGCCGGAGGGCGGCCACCGCCGCCACCGGTCTGTGGGGGCATGCCTCCGCCGCCCGAGGGGTCGACGACGGCCTCGACCCGCCACTGGGCGTTGAACCTCTCGGCAAGAGCCTGCTTCAGCACCTCTTCGCTGCCGCTGCTCGCGAAGTTGTCCCGGGCCCCCGCGCTGAGGAAGCCGATCTGCAGCGTGGTGCCGTCGAAACCGGTGACCTGGGCGTTCTGGCTGAGCAGGATCCAGGTGAACCGGCGGCGGTTCTTCACGGCCTCCAGGATGTCCGGCCACATGTTCCGTACCTGGCCGACGCCCTGCGCCATGTCCTGTCCGCCCGGCGCGGGCGCTGCGGCCGGAGCGGCGGAGACGGCCGGGGCGGGGGCGGTAGCCGGGGGGGCCGTCTGCGGAGGCGGTGTCTGACCCGGTGCGGAGGCGGTCGGCCAGCCCCCGGGACGACGCGCCGGCTCCGCTGCGGCGCCTCCGGCCGTTCCGGCACCTGCGGCGGCGGGCCACGCCCCGGGCCGCTGACCGGCGGCCGGCGCTTCTGCCGGTGGTGCTTCCGCGGGTGCCTGGTGGACCGGCGGCGCGACAGCCGGAGCCTCCGGCACGACGGGGGCGGTGGCAGGGGCTGCGGCGGGTGCTGCGAAGGGCGCGGCTGCGGGGCCGCCGTCGGGTGCCTCGCCACGTACCGCCGCACGAGCTGCGGCGGGGCCGCCGCCGGGCAGTCCGGCACCGGCCGGCGCGTGGGCCTCCGGCCCCGGGACGTACCCCATGGCGGGGCCCGCGCCGGGCGTCGCGAAGGACACGCCGCGCTCCAGCCGGTCCAGCCGGGCCTGGAGCGAACGCTCGTCGTCGAAGGCCGCGGGCAGCAGCACCCGGGCGCAGATCAGCTCCACCTGAAGCCGCGGAGAGGTCGCCCCGCGCATCTCCGTGAGCCCCTCGTTGACCAGATCGGCGGCGCGGCTCAGCTCCGCGGCACCGAAGACGGACGCCTGGGCCTGCATCCGCTCGACCACGTCGGCAGGCGCGTCGATGAGCCCCTTGTCTCCCGCGTCCGGCACGGCGGCCAGGATCACCAGGTCGCGCAGCCGCTCCAGCAGATCCGCGACGAAGCGCCGTGGGTCGTTGCCGCCCTCGATCACCCGGTCCACGACCTCGAAGGCCGCCGCCCCGTCGCCCGCGGCGAAAGCGTCCACGATGGAGTCCAGGAGGGACCCGTCCGTGTAGCCGAGCAGCGACGTCGCCATGGCGTATGTCACACCGTCATCGCCCGCGCCGGCCAGCAGCTGGTCCATGACCGACATCGAGTCACGCACGGATCCCGCACCCGCGCGCACGACGAGGGGCAGCACACCGTCCTCGACGAAGCTGTTCTCCTTGCCGCATACCTCGGCGAGATAGCCGCGCAGCGTCCCGGGCGGAACCAGCCGGAACGGGTAGTGGTGCGTACGCGACCGGATGGTGCCGATGACCTTCTCGGGCTCCGTGGTCGCAAAGATGAACTTGAGGTGCTCCGGAGGCTCCTCGACCACCTTCAGCAGGGCGTTGAACCCTGCCGGCGTGACCATGTGCGCCTCGTCGATGATGTAGATCTTGTACCGGCTCGACGCAGGCCCGAAGAATGCCTTTTCCCGCAGGTCACGGGCGTCGTCCACACCACCGTGGGACGCGGCGTCGATCTCGATGACGTCGATCGAACCCGGTCCGTTGCGCGCGAGGTCCTGGCAGGACTGGCACTCCCCGCACGGTGTCGGCGTCGGCCCCTTTTCGCAGTTCAGACAGCGGGCGAGGATGCGCGCGCTGGTCGTCTTTCCACATCCGCGCGGCCCGCTGAACAGGTACGCGTGATTGACCCGGTTGTTCCGCAGGGCCTGCTGCAAGGGGTCAGTGACATGCTCCTGACCGATGACCTCGGCGAAGGACTCGGGGCGATAGCGGCGGTAGAGCGCAAGGGACGACACACATACGAGGTTATCGGGGCGGACCGACAACCGGCCCCGCTCCGGGCACACCATCGGCGGGACACCACACCCCCGGGCACGCAAGGGCCCCCCACGCACCCGCCAGAGCCAACCTACCCTTGCTGCCTTCCGGCCCTGGGGGAGTTCAGTCAGATAGCGCCACGTGAGGGGCTGACGCCCACCTTAACCGATCCCCGCCCCCCGAAGTCCACCCACCCGGCCCCCCGGGTCCGCTCCCGGACCGCTCGGAACGATCTCCGGGGGAACGTGTTCGCGAGCACTCCCCAACGTCTTGTATTGTTTGCGGCGGAGGATTCGCCTAGTGGCCTAGGGCGCACGCTTGGAAAGCGTGTTGGGGGCAACCCCTCACGAGTTCGAATCTCGTATCCTCCGCCATTGCTCTCACCGGGCAATACGTCGAAGGGCCCCACCGCTTGCGGTGGGGCCCTTCGGCGTTCTTCCGCGCCCAGACCGGTAGCGGGCAGCCATCGCTGTGAACGACCTGCCCATGATCTGCATCACGACCCGTTCGGGGACACCGGGGATGAGCAGCACCGTTGCCGCGGTGCGCCGGGCATCGCGCAGGCGCCCGCCCCGGATGTTCGCATCGGCGAGGAGCCGCTTCCACGTGTCGTCATCCGTGCTCGGCACCAAGGGCTCGCCCACCGGAGAGGCGAAGACGAATCCCGACTCGCGCCAGTCCCTCCCCCGCGATCACCCGCTCGCGTGTCCGCGCTCCAGGTGTTCGGGCTCCAACTTGTCCGGTCGATGAGCCCCTGCGCCAGGCACGAGGTGCACCGCACGGCCACCTCGTAGCCGGCGTACGTGTTCCCTCGCACCGACGGCTCGGCAATCTCCTCCACCCAGTACGGCAGCCAGGCCTTCACGGTCCAAGTCCTTCCCCGTTTACGCACCTTGCCGCCGTTTCGCTGATTCTCCAATGCGCGAACTCTCTTGATCACCTCCCCTTCACTGACTTTGCTCATGGCGTTCCCCCGGTCCGGCCTGCACGAGCACCGCGCGGCTCACTCCGAGGCCTCGCTCGCACTTCTCGGGATTGGCGACTTGGTGTCCTGCACTCGTGGCCGGATCTCCCCTGATCATTCGCCCAGATGCGACGCGGATGCGTTGAAGCTAGTTTGAATTTGGGGGAGATGCACTCACAAACGCTGGTAAAGCGGCGATCCCGGCGGGCGCTTAGGTCCTGGTGAAACGGGAGCAACCGGCAACACGCCCGATCCGAGGCAGCTCGACCGAGGAGGGTGTGGCGCATGGCAGAGAAATTGTCGCGGGCCTGGACGGCGGACGAGGCTGCCGAACACCGGCGATCACGCGGTCCGGACCGGACGGGCGAGGCGATTCCGATGGATCGGACGACGGAGGTCTCCAGCGGTGAGGACCACCGATCCGGCGTGGAGAGCGACTACGGCGGCGACGACGGCCGCGGTGACGACCCCACGCCGCAGGAGGGATGACCGTGGGACTCTACTTCCAGAACAGCACGTCGAAGACTGTTTGGTTCGCTTACGCCTATTCGAACAGCGACTGCGCGTCGAAGGGTGACCCGTGGTCGAAAACCGGATGGTTCATGGTCACTCCGCACACAGATTTGAAGGTGCGTTCCGGCCCGGTCAACGGGGCGAAGTACTTCTTTTTCGCGGAGAATCAGGACAGAAGTCTGAGCTGGGGTGGTGAATTCTCCACCCCCATTCCGGACCCGGCATTCGACTGGTGCTGGAATACGGGGAGCAGCGACTCCCGGCTGCTCGGCATGCGAAAGATAACCGTGCCGGCGACCTCGATCAACCATACGATCAACGTCGTCGGGCCCTGACCTCGCCGGGCAATACGTCGAAGGCCCCCGCAGCCTTGCCGCGGGGGCCTTCGACGTTCCGCAAGGACGGCGTCGCCGTCGCATGGAGCCCGCTTCACACGCCGCCCTTTTGTGCCATCCGAACGGGGAGCACGCCCCGAGTGCGCGGCAAGATGGTAGCGGCAGAGAGAGTATCGCTGTCGATATTTCTCCGATCTTCGACGTCTCATGGAGACTCTTCGGATCCCTTGGCCACGCGAGTCATCGGCCGAGAGCCTCGGCCCTCTGTGCGAGGTGCTCGTTCATCGCGCGGAACTGCGGGAGCGTGTCGGACTTCAGCCGGCCTTCGAAGAAGGGGACGGCGATGCCCGTAAAGCGTTCGCTCTGCGTCAGGCGTACGCGGCCGGATCCCAGCTCCTCGATGGTGAAACGGTGTTCACCGTCCGCTATCCAGCCCGGCCCCATCTTCCCGAGCCAGCGCAGCTCCTCGTCCGGGGTGACGGTCAGGATCTCCGGGGTGAAGGTGGAGTCGCCGGTGTCGTCGTGCATGACGATGCGCATGCGTGCGCCTTCTTCGAGGCGGCCACCGGGTGATGTCACCTCCGCCGACGTCATGAACGGGTTCCACTGCGCATAGGCGGAGACGTCGGTCAGTACCCGCCAGACCTCCTCGGGTGTCGCCTCGATCTCTGTCGAGGCCTCCAGCCGCACCGGATGGACGTTGGCCCACACCGAGTATCCGGCGAGGAGAGCGGCTAAGGCCCCCAGGACTGCGGGCAGTCGGCGCCGCCGCCTCGGGGGTGTCGTGGCGGCATCGTCATCGATTCGTGCGGACCTTGACGTACTGGTCATCGTCGAGCCTCTTTCGCAGGAGTGGCGGAGAAGACGAGGTCGTCGGCCGGCGACCTGTCAGGCGGCCGAACCGCCGAGCGCGCCGGCGACCAGGCGGTCGACGTACGCCGCGTCGATGGGCCGGCCGGTGATGAGCAGCCGGTAGTAGATCGCGCCGGCGAGCTGGTCGAAGAGGACCTCCGGTTCGACGCCGGGGCCGATCTCGCCGTGCTCACGCGCCTGTTCGAGCAGCCTCAGCACCAGGGCGTTGCGGCGGACGAACATGGCGTGGACGGCCGCCCCGATGTCCGCATGACGCGCTGCGGCGGCGGCGACTTCCGCGACCAGGCCGGCGGACGTGTCCCCCGACGCCGTCGGCCGGCCGGCCTGCCCCATCCGGTGGAGACCTGCCGCGATCGCGTTGAGGTAGCGGGTGAGGTCTGCGCGTACGTCACCGCTGTACTCCACCGGCACCTCGTCCTGCATCCGCGCGACCACGGCGACGATGAGGTGGTCCTTGGTGGACCACCTGCGGTACAGCGTGGTCTTGGCGACTTCGGCCTTCGCGGCCACCTCGTCGACCGAGAAGCGGTCGTAACCCCGCTCCAGCAGCAGTTCCAGCGCCGCGTCGATGATGCGGGCATCCGCTTCCCCGCTGCGCGGCCTGCCACGCCGGGCTTTCGGATCCATGAGGCCACGCCCCCCTTTTCGCTACGGTCGTTTCGTTAAGACAGTAGAGGGCGCGCCGACAATTACGCAACAGTCGTATCGAAAACTTTTGGCGGGAGTGAGCCGGCCTTCGTCGAGGTCTCCTCCGAGCGGCCCTGCTCGAGGCGCAGGCCGTCCGGCCCTCCGGCCGTCCGGCTCAGAGGGTGAGGGACAGCCCCCTGGTCACCCGCTCCGCCGATGCGAGCAGCCTCTCCCGCACCTGGCTGGTCCGGTACATCCGGTCCGACCGGAAGGAGATGCCGAGCGAGCCGAGCTTGTCCCCGCTGTACACGGGCACCGCGATGCAGAGCGTGCCGAGGGAGTACTCCTCGCGGTCCATGACGACGGGGGCAGGCAGCGAGGATTCGAGCTCCCGCACGAGATCCTCCCGACGCGTGATCGTGCGGGGTGTGAGATCGGCAAGGTCGTGTCGGGAGAGGTAGTCGCCGCGCGCCTCGTCGTCCAGCTCACGCAGGACGCACTTGCCCAGTGCCGTGGCGTGTCCGGCGTCCTTGAATCCCACCCAGAGGTCGACTCTCGGCGCCTGCGGGCCGTCGACGATCTCCGCGACACGGATCTCGCCGTCCTCGTAGAAGGTCAGGTAGGCGGCGGCCGACACCTCGTCCCGCAGCGAGGCGAGTGTGGGCCGGACACGTGTGAGCAGCCCCTCCGCGAGGCTTCCCGTCTCGGCCTCGTACAGCTCGTCGCCCATGACGAACCCGCCGTCGTCCAGCTTCTTCAGGAAGCCGTCATGGGTGAGCGCCGGAAGCAGCTCGTGCGCGGTGGCCAACGGCAGCCCGGCCTCCCTCGCCAGCTGCTCCGCGGGAACGCCGCCTTCGTGCGCTCCCGCCGCTTCCAGCAGGCGGAGAGCCTGCTGGACAGCCGCGACTGCCGTGGGGCCTACCTGATCACCCATTCCACCAGCTTGGACCCGGTACCGCCGAGCGGCAATATGTCCCGGATCCGCCCTGGCCGGAGCGCTTGGGAGGCGCGCCTCAGTCCTCGCCCTCCAGGTTGCCTTCCGTCTCCAGGAAGACCTGGCGCAGCGCCTCGAGCACGGCCGGGTCCGGCTTGGCCCACATGCCCCGGGACTCGGCCTCCAGGAGGCGTTCCGCGATGCCGTGGAGGGCCCAGGGATTGGCCTGCTGGAGGAACTCGCGGTTCGTCGGATCCAGGACGTACGTCTCGGTGAGCTTGTCGTACATCCAGTCCGCGACCACGCCCGTCGTCGCGTCGTA
Organism: Streptomyces sp. NPDC056452; assembly: GCF_042796085.1. NCBI lineage: Bacteria > Bacillati > Actinomycetota > Actinomycetes > Kitasatosporales > Streptomycetaceae > Streptomyces > Streptomyces sp. NPDC056452. The sequence goes on along the minus strand of NZ_JBHTRI010000019.1, from coordinate 69,023 downwards.
TCCGAACAGGTAGTCGACTGTGGCGGCCAGCTCGAAGGCGCCCTTGTAGCCGTGGCGGCGCATCGCCTCGATCCACTTCGGGTTGACCACCCGGGCGCGGAAGACCCGGGACGTCTCCTCGACCAGGGTGCGCGTGCGGACCGTCTCGGGGCGGGTCGAGTCGCCGATGTACGCCTCGGGGGCGGTGCCCTTCAGCGCGCGTACGGTCGCGACCATGCCGCCGTGGTACTGGAAGTAGTCGTCCGAGTCCGCGATGTCGTGCTCACGGGTGTCGGTGTTCTTCGCCGCGACCGCGATGCGCTTGTACGCGGTCTCCATCTCGTCCCGGGCCGGGCGCCCGTCGAGCTCACGGCCGTAGGCGTAGCCGCCCCACACGGTGTAGACCTCGGCGAGGTCGGCGTCGGTGCGCCAGTCGCGGGAGTCGATGAGCTGGAGCAGCCCGGCACCGTACGTCCCCGGCCGGGAGCCGAAGATGCGGGTGGTGGCACGCCGCTCGTCGCCGTGTTCGGCCAGGTCGGCCTGGGTGTGGGCCCGTACGAAGTTCCGCTCGGCGGGCTCGTCGAGGGAGGCCGCCAGGCGTACCGCGTCGTCCAGCAGGCCGATGGTGTGCGGGAAGGCGTCGCGGAAGAAGCCCGAGATGCGCAGCGTGACGTCGATACGGGGGCGGCCCAGCTCCTCGTACGGGATCGGCTCCAGGCCCGTGACGCGGCGCGAGGCGTCGTCCCAGACGGGGCGGACGCCGAGCAGGGCGAAGGCCTCGGCAATGTCGTCGCCCGCGGTGCGCATCGCGCTCGTGCCCCACAGGGACAGGCCGACGGAGGTGGGCCAGTCGCCGTTGTCGGCGCGGTAGCGCTCCAGGAGCGAGTCCGCGAGGGCCTGGCCGGTCTCCCAGGCGAGACGGGACGGGACGGCCTTCGGGTCGACGGAGTAGAAGTTCCGGCCGGTCGGCAGGACGTTCACCAGACCGCGGAGCGGGGAACCGGACGGGCCCGCCGGGACGAAGCCGCCGTTCAGCGCGTGGACGGTGTGGTCGAGCTCGTCGGTCGTGGCGGCGAGGCGGGGCACGACCTCCTTGGCGGCGAAGTCGAGGATGTCGGCGACGGCGGGCGGCTGTCCGGCGGCCACGCCGGCGACGGCGGCCGGATCCCAGTCCGCGTCCTCCATCGCCTGGACGAGGGTGCGGGCCTGCTCCTCGATCTCGTCGGCGGCCGTGCGGGTGGCCGCGGACTCGTCGAGGCCGAGCGCCTCGCGCAGACCGGGCAGCGAGGTCGTACCGCCCCAGATCTGGCGGGCGCGCAGGACGGCGAGGACGAGGTTGACGCGGTCCTTGCCGGCCGGGGCGCCGCCCAGGACGTGCAGCCCGTCGCGGATCTGGACGTCCTTGATCTCACAGAGCCAGCCGTCGAGATGCATGATGAACTCGTCGAAGCCCTCGTCCTCGGGCCGGTCCTGAAGCCCCAGGTCGTGGTCGAGCTTCGCGGCCTGGATCAGCGTCCAGATCTGGGCGCGGACGGCCGGGAGTTTCGCCGGGTCCATCGCGGCGATCTGCGCGTGCTCGTCCAGGAGCTGTTCGAGGCGGGCGATGTCGCCGTAGCTGTCGGCGCGCGCCATCGGCGGTACGAGATGGTCGACCAGGGTGGCGTGCACACGGCGCTTGGCCTGGGTGCCCTCGCCCGGGTCGTTCACCAGGAACGGGTAGACGAGCGGCAGATCGCCGAGCGCGGCGTCGGGGCCGCAGGCGGCGGACAGGCCAGCGTTCTTGCCGGGCAGCCACTCCAGGTTGCCGTGCTTGCCGAGGTGGATCATCGCGTCGGCGCCGAAACCGTTGTCGTCCGCGGACGCGGCGATCCAGCGGTAGGCGGCCAAGTAGTGGTGCGAGGGCGGCAGATCGGGGTCGTGGTAGATCGCGATCGGGTTCTCACCGAAACCGCGCGGCGGCTGGATGAGGATCAGCAGATTGCCGCGGCGCAGGGCGGCGAGCACGATGTCGCCCTCGGGGTTGCGGGACCGGTCGAGGAACATCTCGCCCGGGGCCGGCCCCCAGTGCCGCTCGACGGCCTCGCGGAGATCGGCGGGCAGCGTGGCGAACCAGCGGCGGTAGTCGGCGGCGGGGATCCGGACCGGGTTGCGGGCCAGCTGCTCCTCGGTGAGCCACTCCTGGTCGTGGCCGCCGGCCTCGATCAGCGCGTAGATCAGCTCGTCGCCGTCGCCGGAGACCAGCCCGGGAATCTCTTCCTCGGGCCCGAAGTCGTAGCCCTCGGCGCGGAGTCTGCGCAGCAGGGCGACGGCGCTGGCGGGGGTGTCGAGGCCGACGGCGTTGCCGATGCGGGAGTGCTTGGTCGGGTACGCGGACAGGACGAGGGCGATCCGCTTGTCGGCGGCCGGGATGTGGCGGAGCCGGGCGTGCCGTACGGCGATCCCGGCGACGCGTGCCGCACGCTCGGCGTCGGCGACGTACGCCGGCAGGCCGTCCTCGTCGATCTCCTTGAAGGAGAACGGCACCGTGATCAGGCGCCCGTCGAACTCCGGCACCGCGATCTGGGTGGCCGCGTCCAACGGGGAGACGCCCTCGTCGTTCTCCTCCCAGGCGGCGCGGGGGCTGGTGAGGCACAGCGCCTGGAGCACCGGTACGTCGAGGCCGGTGAGGGCGCCCGCGTCCCAGGACTCGTCGTCGCCGCCCGCGGACGCGGTCGCCGGCTTGGTGCCGCCCGCCGCGAGGACGGTCGTCACGATGGCGTCGGCGGCCCGGAGTTCGTCGATGAGTTCGGGCTCGGGCGTACGGAGCGAGGCGACGTACAGCGGGAGGGCGCGGGCGCCCGCGTCCTCCACGGCGGTGCAGAGCGCTTCGATGAACGCCGTGTTCCCGCTCATGTGGTGGGCGCGGTAGTAGAGCACCGCGATGGTGGGCCCGGTGACGCCCTCACGGGCCGTCCGCTCCAGCGGGCCCCAGGCGGGGGCGGGGGCGGGCGGCTCGAAACCGTGGCCGGTGAGCAGCACCGTGTCGGACAGGAAGCGGGCCAGTTGCTCCAGGTTGGCGGGGCCGCCGTGCGCGAGGTAGGCGTGCGCCTCGGCGGCGATGCCGATGGGGACGGTGGACGCGGCCATCAGCTGGGCGTCGGGGGCCTGTTCACCGGTCAGCACGACGACGGGGCGACCGGTCGCCAGCACCTGGTCGAGGCCGTCCTGCCAGGCCCGTACGCCGCCGAGGAGGCGTACGACGACGAGGTCCGTGCCGTCCAGCAGCTCCGGGAGTTCCTCGAGGGAGAGCCGGGAGGGGTTGGCGTAGCGGTAGTTGACCGGGCCCGCGGATGCGCGGGCGCTGAGCAGGTCGGTGTCGGACGTCGACAGGAGCAGGATCATGCGGCGTCAGCCCTTCCTCGGGGTGTCCACGCCCCGGGCGGTGTCGGACGGCAGGAGTTCCTGACTCGCCCGGTCGTGGACCGGGCTCACAGTGGCGGGACCGCGCCGGAATCTCACCGGGCTTCCTCCCATGTCGCCGTCTGGCGATGGCGGGCCGAACGGACCGCCGCTAGGCATAGTAGGCGGCGGGTGGCCGGGCGTGACGAGATGCCCCTGGACGGGACTTGTCCCGGCCGCCCGACGGCCGGTTCTCGCCCTGCGGCGGACGGGGCCGGGGCACTGCCCCGGACAGCGACCCGGCCCCGGACCCTGGACCGGTCGCGGTTCCGGGTCCGGCCCGATGGGTGTCCTGCAGGTCACAGTCACCGTAGGACTGTGCCGCGGTCACGGTCGGTATGCTCGCCGCCATGCCCCCATCCGCCGTCCCGCCCCGGTCTCCGGGCGGTGATGCCTGCCCCGGAACACTGCGTCTGCACCGGGCGGACGACGGTGCGCTGGCGCGGGTCCGGCTGCCCGGCGGAGTGCTGACCGTTGCGCGGGCGAACGCCCTCGGGGAGGCCGCGGCCCGGCTGGGAGACGGTGAGTTGCATCTCACCTCGCGCGGCAATGTGCAGCTGCGCGGGCTCGCCCCGGACTGCGGTGCGGAGTTGGCCGGACTGCTGGGCAGGGCAGGGCTGCTGCCCTCCGAACGCCACGAGCGGATACGCAACATCGTCGCTTCCCCCCTCGCCGGACTCGACGGCCTCGGGTTCGCGGATGTCGGACCGTGGCTGGCCGGACTGGACCGTCTGCTGTGCGGGAGCGACCGTGCGACCGCGCTCTCCGGCCGCTTCCTGTTCGCGCTCGACGACGGCCGCGGTGACGTGGACGCCCTCGGCGCCGACCTCACCCTCCTGGCCCGTGACGACGGCGACGCGATGCTGCGCATCGGGGACACCGACGGTGTCCTGCGCATGCCGGCCTCCGAAGGGCCACGCGCCGCACTCCTCGCTGCCGAAGCGTTTCTGGACGCAGCCCCGGACACCGGTGCCTGGCGGGTGAAGGACCTGCCGGGCGGCGCCGCCGCGCTGGCCGACGACGTCGTACGGCGGTTGCGGCAGTCCGGTACCACCGTGTCGGAGGACCGCCACCCCCGCCCTCACGCATCCATCCCGCCTGTTCTCGGCCCCGTGCACGGCGGCCGCCGCGATGTCGCGCTGTCCGTCGGCGTACCGCTGGGGCGCCTGGACCCGAACCAGTGGCGGCTCCTGGCCGGCGCCGGCGACCTGCGGCTCACCCCGTGGCGCGGCGTCGTCGTCACCGGCGTCGCACCGGATCACGCGGACGAGCTGCTCGCCGCCCTCTCGGAGGCCGGTCTGATCACCGGGCCCGGCTCGCCGTGGGCCGGTGTCGGAGCGTGCATCGGACGGCCCGGCTGCGCGAAGTCGCTGGCCGACGTGCGGGCCGAAGCGGGGGCCGCCGTCGGACCCGCGGGACGACTGCCTGTGTACTGGTCCGGGTGCGAACGCCGGTGCGGCCATCCGCACGGGGAGTGGATCGACGTGGTCGCCACCCCGGACGGACACCGGATCTCCCATGTGACGGGGGACCGGTCGGACGCCATGGCGACGGTCCGGGACAACCCTGGCGCGCTGGCCGCCGCGGTGGCAGCGGCCCGAGGCTCTCGCACCTGACCGCGCATCACCTGTTCACCTGTGTCTGGCCGCCGGCCACCAACCCGATGAAGAAAGCGACAGCACTGTGCACCAGTACGAGAAGGACGGACCGGCGATCTACCGCCAGTCCTTCGCCACCATCCGCGCGGAGGCGGATCTGGCAGGGCTGCCCGCCGATGTGAGCCAGGTCGCCGTCCGCATGATCCATGCCTGCGGCATGGTCGACCTCGTACGCGACCTCGCCTTCTCGCCGGATGCCGTGGCCGACGCCCGCGCGGCGCTGCGGTCCGGTGCGCCCATCCTGTGCGACGTGGCCATGGTCGCCAGCGGGGTCACCCGCAAGCGGCTGCCGGCGGACAACGACGTGCTGTGCACCCTGTCCGACCCGGCCGTTCCGGAACTGGCCGCGAAGCTCGGCACCACCCGCAGCGCCGCCGCGCTGGAACTGTGGCGCGACCGCATGGAAGGGGCTGTCGTCGCCGTCGGCAACGCCCCCACCGCCCTCTTCCGGCTCCTGGAGATGATCGAGGAGGGCGCCCCGCGCCCCGCAGCCGTCATCGGGGTCCCGGTCGGCTTCATCGGCGCCGCCGAGTCCAAGGACGCGCTGGCCGCCCACCCGTCCCGCCTCGAGCACCTGATCGTGCGCGGCCGGCGCGGCGGCAGCGCCATGGCGGCGGCGGCCATCAACGCGATCGCCAGCGAGGAAGAGTGAGCGTGAGCGAGCACAAGAAGACCGGACGGCTGTACGGAGTCGGGCTCGGGCCCGGCGACCCGTCCCTGATGACCGTGCGCGCCGTGCAGGTCATCGGTGAGGCCGATGTCGTGGCGTACCACTCCGCCCGGCACGGCCGGTCCATCGCCCGTTCCATCGCGGCGCAGCACATCCGCGCCGACCACATCGAAGAGGCGCTGGTCTACCCCGTCACGACGGAGACCACCGACCATCCCGGCGGATACCGCGGCGCGCTGGACGAGTTCTACACCGAGGCCGCGGCCCGCCTCGCGGTACATCTCGACGCGGGGCGCACCGTCGCCGTGCTCGCCGAGGGCGACCCGCTGTTCTACGGCTCGTACCAGCACATGCACAAGCGGCTCGCGGACCGTTACCCCACCGAGGTCATCCCGGGTGTCACCTCGGTCAGCGCCGCCGCCGCCCGTCTGGGCACCCCGCTCGTCGAGGGCGAGGAGGTGCTGACGATCCTGCCGGGCACGCTGCCGGAGGAGGAGCTGACGGCACGTCTGGCGGCCACCGACTCGGCGGTGGTGATGAAACTGGGCCGCACGTTTCCTGCCGTGCGCCGGGCGTTCGAGGCGTCCGGGCGGCTCGCCGAGGCGCGGTACGTCGAGCGCGCCACCATGGCCGGGGAGCGCACCGGCGACCTGGCCGACACCGACGCCGACTCGGTGCCGTACTTCGCGGTCGCGGTGCTGCCGAGCCGGATCGACGCGCCCCGCCCCGAACGCGCCGCCGGATCCGGCGAGGTCGTCGTGGTGGGCACCGGTCCGGCCGGCCCGCTGTGGCTGACGCCCGAGACCCGCGGGGCGCTGGCCGCCGCCGACGACGTCGTCGGCTACACGACGTACCTGGACCGCGTGCCCGTACGTCCCGGGCAGCAGCGGCACGGCTCCGACAACAAGGTCGAGTCGGAACGCGCGGAGTTCGCGCTGGACCTGGCGCGGCGCGGTCGGCGGGTGGCCGTCGTGTCGGGCGGTGACCCGGGGGTCTTCGCCATGGCGACGGCCGTGCTGGAAGTGGCGTCGCAGGACGCGTACACGGACATAGCGGTACGGGTGCTGCCCGGCGTGACCGCGGCCAACGCCGCCGCCGCCCGCGCGGGTGCTCCGCTGGGCCACGACTACGCCACCATCTCGCTCTCGGACCGGCTCAAGCCCTGGGAGGTCATCGCCGAGCGGCTGCGCGCGGCGGCCACGGCCGATCTGGTGATGGCGCTGTACAACCCCGGTTCACGCAGCCGTACCTGGCAGGTCGGCAAGGCCCGCGACCTGCTGCTGGAGCACCGCTCCCCGGACACTCCCGTAGTGCTCGGGCGCGATGTCGGCGGCCCTGCGGAGCGTGTGCGCACGGTGCGGCTCGCCGATCTCGATCCGGCCGAGGTCGACATGCGGACGATCCTGATCGTGGGGTCCTCGCAGACCCGGTGGGTGCGGAGGGGGGACGGCCGGCAGATCGTCTGGACGCCGCGCCGCTACCCGGAGGGCTGAAAGCGGCGGCGGGGTCCGGGGCCGCGGCGAGCGCACCGTCATCACGGCCGCCGGCCTCCGGGCCGCTGCCCGTCCGCTGTCGGACCCCCGTGCCACGATGGCGGACATGAGCGCTCCCGAACGCCCCATGCCCCCTTTGGACGCCGATGAGCGGGCCTCCCTGGAGAGCTGGCTCGACTTCTACCGCACCACACTCGCCCGGAAGTGCGACGGTCTGACGGAGGACCAGCTCCGCGAAGCGACTGCGGCACCCTCGCCGATCACCCTGCTCGGGCTCGTCCAGCACCTCGCGGAGGTCGAGCGGAACTGGTTCCGCCGGGTCCTGGCCCAGGAGGACGTGCCGCCGCTCTTCACCCCCGGAGCCCACGACGGCGGTTTCGACCTGGCCCACGGAGCGACGTACGAGCAGGCGCTGCCTCTCTGGCAGGCCGAGATCGACCGGGCCCGGGAGAACTGCGCCGCCCGCGCACTCGACGACACCAGCCCCTTCATGGGCGGGCAGGTCACCCTGCGCTGGATCTACACGCACATGGTCGGCGAGTACGCCCGCCACTGCGGGCACGCCGATCTCGTACGCGAACGGATCGACGGCCGTACGGGCGTCTGAGCCCGGCCCATCGCCCGGCTAGACGCTGCCCGGGAGCGCCTGCCCCGTCTCCAGGTGCGCCTGCCCCGCGAGCTCGCGCAGCCAGCCGACGGCTTCCCCAGGGGTCCCGGCCACCGGCACACCCCCCGGTACCGGGGGGCGGCGGACCACGACCACCGGGATGCCCGCCTCGCGGGCGGCGGTGAGTTTGGGGGCGGTCGCCTCGCCGCCGCTGTCCTTCGTGACGAGGACATCGATGCGATGGCGGCGGATCAGCTCCCGCTCCCCCTCCAGCGTGAACGGCCCCCGGTCCAGCAGCGTCTCCATCCGCGCCGGGTGCGGCGCATCGGGAGCGTCCACCGAACGCATGAGGAACCACAGGTCATCCAGAGCGGCGAAGGCGGCGAGGCCCATCCGGCCCGTCGTGAGGAAGACCCGCCTGCCGAGTCCCGGGAGAAGGCCGGCCGCCTCCGCCAGTGAGCCGGCCGCATGCCACCGGTCGCCCTCCGAGGGCACCCAGCCGGGCCGGCGCAGCGCCAGCAGGGGAACATGGACTGCGGCGGCGGCCTCGGCCGCGTTGAAACTGATCTTCCCGGCGAAAGGATGGGTGGCGTCGATGACCGCATCCACTCGGTGCGCCCGGAGCCATGCGGCCATGCCGTCGGCTCCGCCGAATCCACCGATGCGCACCTCGCCGGGCGGCAGTTTCGGGCGGCCGACGCGTCCCGCGAGCGAGCTGGTCACCCGGGCCCCGGCGGGCAGTCCGTCCGCGGCCACCAGGGACTCCGCGAGCAGGCGGGCCTCAGCCGTGCCACCGAGGACGAGTACGTGCAGGGCCATCGGATCGGTCCATCCATGAGCAGTGAGGCGCAGGGCGGGCGCACCGCCCAACTCAAGCACACCGGTCTGCGACCCGGATGGACGACCGGCGCCTGTGCGACCGCCGCGGCCACGGCCGCGTACACCGCGCTGCTGACCGGCGAGTTCCCCGATCCCGTGACGATCACCCTCCCCCGAGGGCAGACCCCGGCCTTCGCGCTCGCGGTGGAGGAGCTCGGCGACGGCAGTGCCATGGCCGGAGTGGTCAAGGACGCGGGCGACGACCCGGACGTGACGCACGGCGCGCTGGTGAGGGCCACCGTGCGGCAGCTCCCGCCGGGGTCCGGAGTGGTCTTCCGGGCCGGGCCCGGCGTGGGGACGGTGACGCTCCCGGGGCTGCCGCTCGACGTCGGGGAGCCCGCGATCAACCCCGTGCCCCGCCAGATGATGCGGGACCACATGGCGCGGGTGGCGTCCGACCACGGGGGCACCGGCGACGTCGAGATCACGGTCTCGGTGGACGACGGCGAGGAGATCGCACGTTTCACGTGGAACATTCGCCTGGGCATCCTGGGCGGCCTCTCGATCCTGGGCACGACGGGCGTCGTGGTGCCGTACTCCTGCTCGGCCTGGATCGACTCGATCCGCCGCGGGGTGGATGTCGCCCGGGCGGCCGGGCACACCCATGTGGCGGGGTGCACGGGCTCGACCTCGGAGAAGACGGTGGTGACCGAGTACGGGCTGCCGGAGATCGCACTCCTGGACATGGGGGACTTCGCGGGGGCGGTACTGAAGTACGTGCGCCGGCATCCGGTGGAGCGGCTGACGGTCTGCGGCGGGTTCGCCAAGCTGTCCAAGCTCGCCGCGGGCCATCTGGACCTGCACTCGGGCCGCTCCCAGGTCGACAAGATCTTCCTGGCCGGGCTGGCACGGCAGGGCGGCGCGAGCGAGGAGCTGGCGGCCGAGATCGAGGTCGCCAACACCGGCCTGGCCGCGCTGCAGCTGTGCGCGGCGGCCGGTGTGCCGCTGGGCGACCTGGTGGCCGTGGCCGCCCGGGACCAGGCACTGTCCGTGCTGCGGGGAGCGCCCGTGGCGGTGGACGTGATCTGTATCGACCGGGCGGGGACGGTGGTGGGGCGGAGCGAGGTGCGGTGACCGGGAGCCGTAAGCCCCCCGTACTCGCCGGACAGGGGCGGGTCAGCAGGTGTGGCGGTCCCGGGCAGGGGAGTAGAGGTGGCTGTCGCGGAACTGCTCCGCACCCAGCGTCCGGCCCACCATGATCACCGCGGTCCGGATCACTCCCGCCGCCTTGACCTGCTCCGCGATGGAGTCCAGTGAGCCGCGCAGGATGATCTCGTCCGGGCGCGAGGCCATGGCCACCACGGCGGCGGGGCAGTCGGCCCCGTAGTGCGGCAGCAGCTCGTCGACCACCCGGTCCACGTACCGCGCCGCGAGGTGCAGCACGATCAGCGCGCCGCTGCGGCCCAGCGTGGCCAGGTCCTCGCCCTCGGGCATCGCGGTCGCGCGCTGGGCGATCCGGGTGAGGATGACGGTCTGGCCGACCGTGGGCACGGTCAGCTCCCGCTTCAGCGCGGCGGCCGCCGCGGCGAAAGCGGGCACCCCGGGCACCACGTCGTACGGCACGCCCGCCTCGTCGAGCCGCCGCATCTGCTCGTTGACCGCGCTGAAGACCGAGGGGTCGCCCGAGTGCAGCCGGGCGACGTCGTGACCGTCGGCGTGCGCACGGACCAGTTCGGCGGTGATCTGGTCGATGTCCAGGTCGGCGGTGTCCACGAGCCGGGCGTCCGGCGGGCATTCGGCGAGCAGTTCGCGCGGCACCAGACTGCCCGCGTACAGGCAGACCGGACTGGCGGCGAGAATGCGCGCGCCGCGCACCGTGATCAGGTCCGCAGCGCCGGGGCCCGCGCCGATGAAGTGCACGGTCATCTGTTGTCTCCTGAGGTGTGTGAGTCGGGCGGGGCTTTGCGTACGGACCACTGCGTCACGGGCATCGCCTGGCGCCACCCGGTGAACCCGCCGACCGGCACCGCGTGGGCCACCGCGAGCCGCACCAGGTCGCCGCCGTGCAGGCGGTACCGCTCGGCGAGCAGCGCCTCCGACTCCAGCGTGACCGTGTTGGCGACCAGCCGGCCGCCCGGAGGCAGCGCGTCCCAGCAGGCGTCGAGCAGGCCGGGCACGGTGAGCCCGCCGCCGATGAACACGGCGTCGGGGACGGGCAGTCCGGCAAGGGCGTCCGGCGCCCGGCCGGTGACCACGCGCAGGGCGGGGACGCCGAGCCGGTCCGCGTTGCGGGCGATGCGCCGGGCGCGCACAGGGTCGCGCTCGACGGTCACCGCGCGGCAGGACGGATGGGTCCGCAGCCATTCGACGGCGATCGATCCGGATCCGCCGCCGATGTCCCAGAGGAGTTCACCGGGGGCGGGCGCGAGTACGCCGAGCGTGGCGGCCCGTACGTGGCGCTTCGTGAGCTGGCCGTCGTGTTCGTACGCCTCGTCGGGCAGGCCCGGCACGGCGCCGACGCGCAGGGCGTCCGGCGTGGAGCGGCACTCGACGGCGATGACGTTGAGGGGGTCGCCGGGCTCTCGCGCCCAGGTGTCCGCCGTGCCGTCCACACAGTCCTCGCGCTCGCCGCCGAGCTGTTCGAGCACCCGCATCCGGCTGGGCCCGAAGCCGTGCTCCCGCAACAGGGCGGCCACGGCGGCCGGAGTGGCCGCGTCCGCGCTGAGGACGAGCAGCCGGCGCCCGTCGTACAGGGCGGCGGCCAGCCGGGCCGTGGGACGGCCCACCAGGGTGACGACCTCGGTGTCCTCCAGCGGCCAGCCGAGGCGGGCGCAGGCGTAGGAGGTCGACGACGGGTGCGGCAGAACGTGCAGCGCCCCCGGGCCGAGCTCCTCCGTGAGTGCCCGGCCGATGCCGTAGAACATGGGGTCGCCGCTGGCCAGTACGGCGATCCGGTTCCCCTCGTGGGCGGCGAGCAGGCCGCGTACGGCGGGCCGCAGCGGCGACGGCCAGGGCACGCGCAGGCCCTCGCAGCCGGGCGGGAGCAGCCTCAACTGGCGCTCACCGCCGATCAGTACCTCGGCGTCCAGGAGTGCCGAGCGTGCCGTGTCCGGCAGGCCGGCCCACCCGTCGGCACCGATGCCCACCACGCTCACGACACGCGCGTCGGACGAGAGCTGCGGGGCGGGTGGTTCGGATGGTGCGGGGGACACGGCCGGTACCTCGGTGTTCGGGGATGACGCTGCCGAACTCTACTGGCCGGTCCGGTCCCCGGCCCGGCCAGGTCGGGTGCCCGGCCACCGGGATCCCCCGGGGCACCCGGGGGGGCAGCCCCACCCCCAACCGGCCTGGTCACCCCATGCCGTTGGGCGCGCGGATCCACGAGTGTGGAGCACGTCAGCACGGAGCATCCCCACCCGATGATGTCGAGGCCGCCATGACCACCAGCACCCTCCCGCGCACCACAGCACCCTCCACCACCGACGCGCCCGTCGCACGGCCCACGAGGACCGCGCCCCCGACGGCGTTCTGGCGCGGCCCGTTCGCCCCGGCCACGTACCGGGAGATCGGCTACGCGCTGACCTCGCTGCCGATCGCCATCGGCGGATTCGTCCTCTCCGTGTCCCTGTTCTCGCTCGGCGCCGGGCTCTCCCTCACGGTGCTCGGCCTGCCTGTCCTCGCCGCCCTGCTCGCCGCCGCACGCGGTCTCGGCGCCACCGAACGGCGACGGGCCGGCGCCCTGCTCGGCCTGGAGGCCACGGGGCCGGCAGACATCCCCGCAGCGAAGCGGACCGGCTGGTGGGCCGGCGTCCAGGCCCGGCTGACGGACGCGGCGGGCTGGAAGGCACTGCTCTTCCAGATCGTCATGTTCCCGTGGCGGGTGGCGAGCTTCTGCCTGACGCTGACCTTCCTGATCACCGGATGGACGGTCGCGCTCTACCCGCTCTACGCCTGGGTCTTCCCCCGGTACGTGGGCTGGTCCGGGTACCAGGTCTTCGACTACACCTCGGACGGCGTCCGCCACCAGTACTACCTCTCCTCCCCGCTGCAGATCGCCGCGGCCTCCCTCCTCGGCCTCGTGATCGTCTTCCTCACCCCCAAGCTCGTCCGCGCCCTGACGAACGTCGACCGCGCGGCGGTGCGTTCGCTGCTCGGCCGGAACCGGCCGCTGTAGGGCACGGCGCGCCCGCCGCCGGGCCGCACCTGCTGGAGTGATTGCGGAAAGTCTTCCGCGTGGTGTCGAGAACCCGCCCGCGGCTCCGACGTCCCCTGTGAGAGTTGCCCACAAGGGGCAGCGCAGCCGCCTAGGGAGCGAATCATGAAGTACCTGGTGATGGTGCAGGGATCCCAGGCCGACTACGAGGCGATGCGCGGCAAGGCGTCCGCGAGCAGCCCGGCCTGGAACGAGAAGGACGTGAAGGCGATGTTCGCCTTCATGGAAGGACTCAACAACGACCTCGCCGAGTCCGGTGAGATGGTGGACGGCCAGGGACTGGTCGAACCCGCGAAGACCCGTTTCGTGAGCGCGGGCGCCGACGGACAGCCGGTGATCTCCGACGGTCCGTACGGGGAGACCAAGGAGCTCCTCGCCGGGTACTGGGTGCTCGACTGCGAGAGCCTGGAGCGGGTGACCGAGATCGCGGCGCGCATCGCGCTCTGTCCGCAGCCCGAGGGCGCTCCCGAGTACCCCGTGGTGATCCGCCCGATCGACTCGGGCGGTGCCTGAGGAACCGCCTGGTCAGAGGTGACGAGTGGACCGTAGGACGACGGAAGTCGAGGACCTGCTGCGCCGGCACGCGCCGCAGGTCCTCGGCGCGCTCGTGCGCCGGTACGGACACTTCGACGCAGCCGAGGACGCCGTACAGGAAGCACTCCTCGCGGCAGCGCAGCAGTGGCCGGAGCAGGGACTGCCGGACAATCCGCGCGGCTGGCTCATCAGGATCGCGTCCCGGCGGCTGACCGACCAGCTGCGCGCCGACTCCGCCCGGCACCGGCGCGAGAGGACGGCGGCCGCGCTCACCCCGCGGGACGCGTTCACCGCACCGCCGCCCGGGGAGAGCCGGGCACCGTCCGAGGACGACACCCTCACCCTGCTCTTCCTCTGCTGCCACCCGGAGCTGACTCCCGCCGCCCAGGTCGCGCTCACCCTGCGCGCCGTCGGCGGCCTCACCACGGCCGAGATCGCCCGGGCCCATCTGGTGACCGAGGCGACGATGGCCCAGAGGATCAGCCGGGCGAAACAGAGGATCCGGGGAACACCGTTCCGCCAGCCGGGGCCCGCCGACCGCGATCTGCGGCTCGCCGCCGTGCTCCAGGTGCTCTACCTGATCTTCAACGAGGGGTACACGGCGACCTCCGGCAGTGACCTGCACCGCGCGGACCTCGCCCGCGAGGCGATCCGGCTGACCCGTTCCGTACGGAGGCTCCTGCCCAGGGAGGGCCGGGTGGCCGGCCTGCTGGCACTGATGCTGCTCACCGAGGCCCGCAGCGCGGCCCGCAGTGGCCCGGACGGAGAGCTGATCCCGCTCGACGAGCAGGACCGTGCCCGCTGGGACCGTGCCGCGATCGCGGAGGGCTCCGCCCTGGTGGAGGAGGCGCTGTCCGAGGGTCCTGCCGGGGCCTACCAGCTGCAGGCGGCGATCGCGGCACTGCACTGCGAGGCGGAGCGCGCCGAGGACACCGACTGGCCGCAGATCCTCGCCCTGTACGACATCCTCGTGGCCCGCGCCCCTGACCCCATGGCCGGGCTCGGCCGCGCGGTGGCCGTCGCCATGGTGCACGGCCCCCGGGCCGGGCTGGCGGAAGTGGACGCGCTGAGCGACCGGCTGGCCGGGAACCACCGGCTGGACGCGGTACGGGCCCATCTGCTGGAGAAGGCCGGAGACCGCGACGGGGCACGGGCGGCCTACCGGCTGGCCGCCGACCGCACGCTCAGCGCACCGGAGGTCCGCTATCTGCGGATGCGCGCCGCCCGCCTGCGGCCCTGACGCCCTGCGGCCCGCCACCCCCGCGCCCTCAGCCCCGGCGTTCGCGCTCCTGGAGCCATTCCGCGAACGTCGTCGTGCCCGTCACGTCCGGCCGGTCCGGGATCAGCGCACCCGACCGGACCGCCCTGCCCACCGCGCCCGGCAGCGCCAACGGCACCGTCCTCGCGCGGCTGCCGGTGACAGAACGCCACTGCCGGGCGAGGTCCCGGACGTCGGCGGTCTCGGGTCCGGCCACCTCGATACGCCCCCGGAGCGCGGGTCCCCCGGCGGCATCGGCCACAGCCCCGGCCACCTCCGCGGACGCCACGGTCCGCAGGGGCATCGTGGGCAGGACCAGCACTCCGAAGCGGGCCATGGGCGTGAACAGCCCGGCCACCAGTTCGTGGAACTGCGTCGCCCGCACCAGGGTCCAGCCCACCGGCCCCGCCTCCACCACCCGCTCCTGCGCGGCCTTCGCCCTGTAGTAGCCGATGGGAACGCGCTCGCAGCCGACGATGGAGACACAGACGTGGTGGCGGACCCCGGCGGCCTCCTCGGCGGCCAGCAGGCGCCGCGAACCGTCGACGAGCGTCCGCGCCGCCCCCTTCGAGGAGGTGCTGTTACTGGCGTCCACCACGACGTCACAACCGGCCAGCGCCCTGTCCAGGCCCTCCCCCGTCGTCAGGTCGACGCGGTACTCCTGCGAGCGACGGCTGAGCACCCGCACCTGGTGGCCGCGCGAGCGCAGTGCGTCCGCGACCCCCCGGCCGAGCGTCCCGGTTCCCCCGGCGACGGCAATGGTCAGCTTCTGTTCGGCGTTCATGCTCCGAGAACGAACGGCGCTCCGGGAAGGTGACGTCCCCACTCCCCGAATGCCTGCAGGCTCCCCGCCCGGCTTCCCGGGACTCCCCGCCGGGCTTCTCGGACTCCCCGCCCGGCATCGCTGGACTCCCCGCCCGGCATCGCTGGACTCGCCGATCCCCGCGGCTCTCGCGATCATCGAAGATATGACCAAGAGCAACGACGGCAAGGACTTCACGGTACGGATCGCCCAGCAGTCCGACGCGGACGAGCTCCTCGGGCGCAGTCCGCTCGCAGCCCTCGTCGGCATGCTGCTGGACCAGCAGGTTCCCATGGAGTGGGCGTTCACCGGCCCGTACACGCTGGCCGGGCGCATGGGCTCGGACGATCTGGACGCGCACGAGATCGCCGCCTACGACCCGGAGGCGTTCACCGAGCTCTTCACCTCCAAACCCGCCCTGCACCGCTATCCCGGCTCCATGGCCAAGCGGGTGCAGCAACTGTGCCAGTTCCTGGTGGCGGAGTACGGCGGAGAGGCCGACGCGGTCTGGGAGGGCGCCGGGACGGGCGCCGAGCTGCTGAAACGCCTCGAAGCGCTGCCCGGTTTCGGCACCCAGAAGGCGCAGATCTTCCTGGCTCTGCTCGGCAAGCAGTTCGACGTCCGCCCGACCGGATGGCGGGAGGCCGCGGGTCCGTACGGAGAGGCGGGCTCGCACCGCTCCGTCGCCGACATCACCGGACCCGACTCGCTCGCCGAGGTGCGTGCGTACAAGCAGGAAGCGAAGGCGGCGGCCAGAGCGGCGAAGGCGACGGGACGGGCCAAGTGATCACGAACGAGCCACACAAGCGATCACAACCGGCGTCTGCGGTTCACAGATGCCGGGCCACTCGCTAGCTTTCACGCACATCCGTTCGCATCGGAAGGACTCCTGTGCACGCAACTCGTCGCAGAGCCATGGCGGTTGTGGCCGCCACCGCCCTGGCCACACCGCTCCTCCTCGCCGCGTCCCCGCACCACGGCCACGCGCCCCACGACCCGGCCAAGGATGCCGCCAAGCTGTCGCGGACCCTGGTCAAGAACGCGTCCGCGAAGGACGCCCACCGGCACCTGGAAAAGTTCCAGGCGATAGCCGACTCGGCGGACGGCCACCGCGCGGCCGGCTCGCTGGGCCACGACGCCTCCGCCGCCTACGTCTACCGGCAGCTCCAGAAGGCCGGATACCAGGTCGGCTACCAGGCCTTCGACTTCGTCTACACCGAGACGCTGGCCGAGAAGCTCTCCGTGGTCTCACCCACGCCCCGTGACATCTCCATCAAGGCGATGACGTACACGAAGTCCACGAAGGAGGGCGGGGTCCGAGCGGCCCTCGTCGCCGTCCCCGTCGACGACACCACCGGCTGCGAGGCGGCCGACTACGCCTCCGCGACCTTCACCGGAAAGATCGCGCTGATCAAGCGCGGCGGCTGCTCCTTCGCCGAGAAGCAGGCGGCGGCAGGCGTCGCCGGCGCGGCCGGCGCGGTGATCTACAACAACACCGAAGGCGTGCTCTCCGGCACCCTCGGGGACGTCGCGTCGGGGAAGATCCCCACCGGCGGACTCCTCCAGGCAGAGGGCGAGAAGCTCGTCGCGGACCTCGCCAAGGGCGAGGTGACGGTCGACTTCGAGATCCGCGAGTTCCAGGAGGAGCGCACCACCCGCAACGTCGTCGCGGAGACCCGCCGCGGGAACCCGGCGAAGACCGTCATGCTCGGCGCGCACCTCGACTCGGTCACCGACGGCCCCGGGATCAACGACAACGGATCTGGCTCCGCCGGCCTCCTCGAAGTCGCCCTGGAACTCGCCAAGTCGCACAAGCAGCCCGCCAACAAGGTTCGGTTCGCCTGGTGGTCGGCGGAGGAGAACGGCCTGCTGGGCTCGGAGGCGTACGTCACGAAGCTCTCCGAGGAGCAGCGCAAGCAGGTCGCGCTGTACCTCAACTTCGACATGATCGCCTCGCCGAACGGTGTGCAGTTCGTCTTCGACGGCGACAACTCCGACAATGTCGGCGAGGGCCCCGGCCCCGAGGGCTCCGCCCAACTGGAGCGTGACATCAACCGGTTCCTGGACGGGAAGGCCAAGCCCCACACCGGCACGGACTTCACCGGACGCTCCGACTACGGGCCGTTCATCGAGGTCGGCATCCCGTCCGGCGGTACGGACACGGGCGCCGAGGGCATCAAGACGGCCGACCAGGCGAAGACGTTCGGCGGCACGGCCGGCATCGCGTACGACCCGTGCTACCACGCGGCCTGTGACGACCTGGACAACATCGACATGGGGCTCTTCGACACCAACATCGATGTGATCGCCAATGCCGTGGGCACCTACGCCTACGACCTGCGCTCCCTGACCCGCCCGGTCCCGCCGGCCCCCAGCACCGGTGAGCCCGGCAGTGGCGGCGGACTGCGCGAGGGCCACGCGCACGGCGTCACCGAGTAACCCGGACCGCTCCCGCACGCCGCAGGCGCCGAGCCCCGCTCAGCGCCTGCGGCGTGACGTGCCGAAGAGCGACCGCGAGATCTCCCGCCCGACCTGCGTCCCCACGCTCCGGGCCAGGGACTTGAACATGCTGCTCCCCACCACCTGCCGGACCAGCGAACCCTCTTCCTTCCGCTCCTCGGGCGCCTGCTCCGACTCCCCGGGCGCCGACGCGACGGCCTCCTCCACGGCCGCGCGGTCCGCCGCGTCCCGGTCGGCCCGCCCGGACTCCTCCTGGCCGGCCGCGAGCTTCTCGTACGCGGACTCACGGTCCACGGCCTCGGCATAACGCCCGTACAGCGAGGACCCCTTCACCGCCCGCTCCAGCGCGTCCGCCGGCACCGGCCCCATCAGCGACTGCGGCGCCCGCAGCCGGGTCGCCGCCACCGGGGTGGGCGCGCCCCTCTCGCTCAGCACCGTGATCACGGCCTCGCCCGTACCCAGCCCGGTCAGCAGTTCCTCCAGGTCGTAGGGGGAGTCGGGGAAGGTCTTCACCGTCGCCCGCAGCGCCTTCGCGTCGTCCGGGGTGAACGCGCGCAGCGCGTGCTGCACCCGGTTGCCGAGCTGGCCCAGCACCTCGGCGGGGACATCCTTCGGTGTCTGCGTGACGAAGAAGATCCCGACTCCTTTCGAGCGAACCAGCCGCACGGTCCGTGTGATCGCTTCGAGGAACGCCTTGGACGCGTCGTCGAACAGCAGATGCGCCTCGTCGAAGAAGAAGACGAGCTTGGGCCGATCGGGATCACCGACCTCCGGCAGATCGTGGAAGAGGTCGGCGAGCAGCCACATGAGGAACGTCGAGAAGAGCTGCGGCTTGTCCTGTACGGCCGCCAGTTCGAGTACGGAGACCACCCCCCGCCCGTCGGGTGCCTGCCGGAGGAACTCGGCCGTATCGAACTCCGGCTCCCCGAAGAAGTCGCCCGCGCCCTGCTGTTCGAAGGCGGTGACCGAGCGCAGGATCACCCCGGCCGTGGCGGTGGAGAGTCCGCCGATGCCCTTCAGTTCGGCCTTTCCGGTGTCCGAGACGAGGAAGGCGACAACGGCCCGCAGGTCCTTGAGGTCGACCAGCTCCAGGCCCTTGGAGTCCGCGTAGTGGAAGATCAGCCCGAGCGACTGCTCCTGGGTGCGGTTGAGCTGGAGGACCTTGGAGAGCAGGACCGGACCGAAGCTGGTGACCGTCGCACGCAGCGGAATGCCGGACCCGATGCCGCCGAGCGCGTAGAACTCGCTCGGAAATCCGGCCGCCGTCCACTCCTGTCCGACCTGCCCGGCCCGCTCGCTCACCTTCGCGCCGGGCTGCCCGGGGGCGGAGATGCCGGAGACGTCGCCCTTGATGTCGGCGAGGAAGACCGGGACCCCGTTCGCCGACAGCTGTTCGGCGATCAGCTGGAGGGTCTTGGTCTTCCCGGTGCCCGTGGCGCCCGCCACGAGGCCGTGCCGGTTGAGCATGCCGAGCGGGATACGGATCCGCGCACCGGGGAGGGCCGCACCGTCCCAGAGGAGCGCGCCGAGTTCGAGTGCGGCACCGGAGACCGCGTACCCGGCGGCGATGTCCTGAGCCTGCTGCGGCAGTGCGCCCCCGCTCTCGCTCCCACTCATGACAGCCCCTGTTCCGGTTTCACCCGATTCATTGCGGTTTGCCAAGCATCGCAGTCCCGTCCCGTGGCTGCGCCCGGAGGTCCTTGCCCGGTAGGCTTTCCGTGTGATCTTCAAGCGCATCGGAAATGGGCGGCCATATCCTGACCACGGCCGGGAAAGCACCCGACAGTGGGCGGATGTCGCGCCGCGCCCGGTCCGCCTCGACCAGCTGGTGACCACCAAGGGACAGCTGGACCTCGAGACCCTGCTCGCCGAGGACTCCACGTTCTACGGCGACCTGTTCGCGCACGTCGTGAAGTGGCAGGGCGACCTCTACCTCGAGGACGGACTGCACCGCGCCGTGCGCGCCGCACTGCAGCAGCGCCAGGTGCTGCACGCACGCGTCCTCGAACTCGGCTGACCGCGCCACTCCCACCCGTGGCCCATTTCCGGCCTTTCGAGTGCTTTTATGCACATACGGGTGCCATCTGTTGATCGTTTAGTAGGCATCATCACCAGGTCGCACTACGCTGCGCCCATGAGCATGCTGACCCCTCCCGGCATGGGCGGAAAGTACCGCATCACGGGCAACACCTACCCGCGCATGCGCCGCCCCCGTCATCGCCGCAGGCTCGTCCTGTCGGCCGTCGCTGCCGTTGCGGCCCTCGGCCTGGCCGGATGGGGCACGCTGCAGCTCATCGACGTCTTCACCGGTGGCGACGGACAGGCGAACGCGGCCGAGCGCACGAAGGCCTGCCCCTCACCGACGGCTTCGGCGCCCGTCAGGGCGCTCCCGAAGCCGGCCACCATCAAGGTCAACGTCTACAACGCGACGCCGCGCAGCGGGCTGGCCAAGGCCGCCGCCGACGAACTGAAGAAGCGCGGCTTCGCCATCGGCAAGGTGGGCAACGCCACGGCCGCGTACGACAAGAAGGTGGCGGGCACCGCACTGCTGCTCGGCGCCCCGACGGCGGCGAACGGCTCCTTCCCGGTGCTCGGCACGCAGCTGCCCGGGGTCGTACGGAAGACCGACGCCCGCCGGACGGCGGACGTCGATCTGATCATCGGTACCAAGTTCACGGCGTTCAGCCCGCCCGCGGCAGCCGCATCCGCGCTCACCGCCCTGACGAAGCCCGCCCCGGCTCCGTCCTCCTGCCGATAACCGGGCGGCCCCGTCAGTCGACGGTGCCGTACATCCGGTCACCGGCGTCGCCGAGCCCCGGCACGATGTAGCCGTTCTCGTTGAGCCGCTCGTCGACCGAGGCGGTGACCACCGTGACCGGCGCGCCGGCCAGCTCGCGCTCCATGACCTCGACGCCCTCGGGCGCCGCGAGCAGCACGACCGCGGTGACGTCGTCCGCGCCGCGCTTGATCAGCTCCCTGATGGCCGCGACGAGCGTGCCGCCGGTGGCCAGCATCGGGTCCAGGACGTAGACCTGACGGCCCGAGAGGTCCTCGGGCATCCGTGTCGCGTACGTCTCCGCCTGGAGGGTCTCCTCGTTGCGGATCATGCCCAGGAAGCCGACCTCGGCGGTCGGGAGGAGCCGCACCATGCCGTCCAGCATGCCGAGACCGGCGCGCAGGATCGGCACGACCAGGGGCCGCGGGTACGACAGCTTCACGCCGGTCGTGGCGGTCACCGGGGTCTCGATGTCGACCTGCTCGGTCCGCACATCCCTGGTGGCCTCGTACGCGAGGAGGGTGACCAGTTCGTCGGCGAGCCGCCGGAAGGTCGGGGAGTCGGTGCGCTTGTCGCGCAGCGTGGTGAGTTTGTGCGCGACCAGCGGGTGGTCGACGACGTGGATCCGCATGCCGTCAACAGTAGCGGGGCCCCGGACGGGCTTCCCGCACGTCTGCACTGGCATCAAGCACCTGTTCGGGGGGAAGGTGGGGGCATACGGACCCAGGCTTGGGGTGGTGTGTCGATTGCCCGACGGGGAGCAGCGGAAACAGCGGCAGGCCGGACGCGACGCGCGCGACCTGCCCGACGTGCAGGAGAACGTGCCGGACGCGCAGGAGAGTGACGCGGCGCGCCGGAGGCGCCGGGTCCAGTTCCTCCGCGAGCTCCATGAGGCGAAGCAGCTCCGCGACCGGGTCCAACCGCGCCGCGCCCGCGCGGCCCGTATGCGCCAACAGATGCGGATGCGCACGTTCCGCTGGTGACCGCCCGCCGTCCGGACCTCCGCGCCCTTGCCCGGATGCCCGCGAGGAGACCCCCGCCGAGCAGGCACTCCCGGAACTCATGGCCGACGCAACGGTCGAAGACGTCTCGCTTCGCGCTCGTTTCTGCCACGATGCCGATTGGGCGGGGCCCAGAGCAGCCGGAAGACCGTCTGCCCTCCCGTCGGACCGATTCACCTATGACCAGTGGGAGAGTCACGGTGTACTTCGCCGCACTGCTCGCGCGCACCGAAGACGGGTGGGAAGCGAGCGATACAGAGCTCGACGATGTGGAAACCCTGTCCGACCTGACAGATCTGGCCCGAGAGGCCTCGGTGGACGAGGACACGGTCCTGGTCTACATCGAGCAGGAGGACGCCTGGTTCGGCGTCGTCCGGGTGGACGGTGAGGAGGACCCCCGTATCTACATCTCGGACGCGTCCGCCGCCGCCCGCTCCTCGTACGGGGAGATCCTGCTCACCGATGAACTGCTCGGCCGCGAACCGGGGGCCGACGACGAGATCGCCGCACTCGAGGAACTCGTGGACCTCGACGGTACGGAGGACGGCGAACCGGACGAAGCCATGGACAGCGCCGACGGCCGGGCCGGCGCCGACGACCCCGACCCCGACCTGGACCACGACCCCGACGCCGTACCGGCGGGGCCGCTCGGAGATCTCGGGGTCCTCGCCGACCTCGGACTGTCCGAGAAGCAGTTGCTGACCCTGCGCACCGACGCGCTGGTGGAGATCGCGGACGCGCTCGGCGCGGCCGAGGTACTGGAGACCGTCCGTTAGGGTCCGCGGGTGAACGCACCACCACCCCCTCCCTCCTCACCGCCTCCCTCCGATCCCGTACGGGACCCGTGGCAGGCACCCATGCGCCATGCCCTGGACGAGGCCGCGCAGGCGGCGCTGGCCGGCGATGTGCCGGTCGGCGCCGTTGTCCTGGGCCCGGACGGCGCCCTGCTCGCCACCGGCCACAACGAGCGCGAGGCGACGGGCGACCCGACCGCGCACGCCGAGGTCCTCGCCCTGCGCCGCGCGGCCGCCGTTCTCGGCGCCTGGCGGCTGACCGGCTGCACGCTGGTGGTCACCCTGGAGCCCTGCACCATGTGCGCGGGCGCCCTCGTGCAGTCCCGGATCGGCCGCGTGGTCTACGGGGCCCGGGACGAGAAGGCCGGCGCCGCCGGTTCGCTCTGGGACGTCGTTCGGGACCGTCGGCTCAACCACCGCCCCGAGGTGATCCACGGGGTGCTGGAGGACGCCTGCGCGGCCCAGCTGACAGCCTTCTTCCGCGAGCGCTGACCCTGCCGCGCACGCGCTCCGGGCGGGCGGCGGGAATCTGATTTCGAACCATGGCCCGGGATGGTCTAAGCTCTCTCTCGGTAGCGTGTCCGAGCGGCCGAAGGAGCTCGCCTCGAAAGCGAGTGTGGGGAAACTCACCGAGGGTTCAAATCCCTCCGCTACCGCTCTTACGAAGGGCCCAGCGCAGTGCGCCGGGCCCTTCGGGCGTTTCTCGCGCAGGACATGACTGTGGCCCCGGCTCGGAAGCCGGGGCCACAGTCGTGCCGTGCGTCAGGTTCGAGGTCGGGGGAAGCGGCATCGGGGGGACAAGCCGCTTCCCCCGGTGAGAACAGGGACCGAGGGGTCCTCGCCGCGGTCAGGGGGGAATCTCGCGGTGTGGACCCCGGAGAGGTCCTGTTCCTCGGCCCGCACGTTTCGGTTGCATACGGCGGGCTCGCTTCCCATCCTGCCTCCTGGCAGAAGCCGCAGCCGGGGGCAAAGGGCCCGGATCGGAGGGTCCTTCGTCCTTAAAGACCACATCAGTGATCGGAAACAGCCATCGGATACGGCCATACGTGCGGCTAGAATCACCCGACTGCACAGGTGATCGAAAGGGAGAGGCGGGACTGTGGTGCAAGCGAAGAAGATCGCGCTCTACTTGATTGTGGTCTTCGTGCTGTACACGATCATCACGTCTCCCGCCCGGGCCGCCGATCTCGTCCAAGTCGGGTTCGAAGGCGTGTCGAGCGCCGCACAGGGCGTCGGGGACTTCATGTCCGAGCTCGTGAAGTAGGAGAACCCCCATGATCCGCCACCTGGTCCTGTTCAAGCTGAACGACGGCGTGGAACGCGACGAACCGCGGGTCGTCGCGGGCGTACAGGCCTTCCGGGACCTCGAGGGGACGATCCCCGAGCTGGAGTTCTGGGAGTGCGCCTGGAACATCACCGACCGGCCGATCGCGTACGACTTCGCCATCAACTCGGCGGTCGCGGACGAGGACTCCCTGAAGCGCTACATCGAGCACCCGGCACATCAGGCGGCTGCCGGACAGTGGCGTGAATTCGCCACTTGGGTGATTGCCGACTACCCCTTCTGACGCGTTCCCGCCTTTCGGCCCTTCGGGCCCCTCACCTTTCAGGAGAGGGGCTTTTCGGCATGTTTAAACCGAATCGCGCTCAACACGACTCTTTGCGGTGCTTGCACACAGTGGACATGTCTTGTGATGCTATGACCGCTTTTGACGGATGAGTTGACCGTAGTTGACCGCAAAGGGGTGGCGACACCGTGCCGGCCAGTACAGCGCCTCAAGTCCCGCCCCAGAACGTCCAGACGGACGACATCCAGACCGAGACACCCGATCCCTCCGCGCCCACCAGAACCCGGGGCGCGGACACCAGGGCGCTCACCCAGGTGCTGTTCGGCCGGCTCAAGGGCCTCGAACCGGGCACCTCGGAACACCGCAGGGTGCGCGCCGCCCTGATCGAGGCGAACCTGCCCCTCGTGCGGTACGCCGCGGCCCGCTTCCGCAGCCGCAACGAGCCGATGGAGGATGTTGTCCAGGTCGGCACCATCGGCCTCATCAACGCCATCGACCGCTTCGACCCGGAACGCGGCGTCCAGTTCCCGACGTTCGCCATGCCCACCGTGGTCGGCGAGATCAAGCGCTACTTCCGCGACAACGTGCGGACCGTCCACGTCCCGCGGCGGCTGCACGAGCTCTGGGTCCAGGTCACCGGCGCCACCGAGGATCTGACGACCGCTCACGGCCGGTCGCCCACGACCGGCGAGATCGCCGAGCGGCTGAAGATCTCCGAGGACGAGGTGCTCGCCTGCATCGAGGCGGGCCGCTCCTACCACGCGACCTCCCTGGAGGCCGCCCAGGAGGGCGACGGCCTGCCGGGGCTCCTGGACCGGCTCGGCTACGAGGACCCGGCCCTCGCCGGGGTCGAACACCGTGATCTGGTACGGCATCTGCTCGTCCAGCTGCCGGAGCGCGAGCAGCGGATCCTGCTGCTGCGCTACTACAACAACCTGACCCAGTCCCAGATCAGCGCCGAACTCGGCGTCTCCCAGATGCATGTGTCAAGGCTCCTGGCCAGAAGTTTTGCCCGTCTGAGATCCGCAAACAGGATCGAGGCGTAACCGGAACGGGTAGATCGCACGGAGACCGGTTCCGGCGGCGCAAAAGCCGTACACCCCCTGTTTCCAGGGCAGTTTTGGCGCTGACTTGTCGACATGTCACTACAGCGTGTTGCCGACATGTGACATTCTGCTGGAACCGCGTTTGCCGCAGCTCTACCTCCGGTATTCAGGTGGAGGCTGCGTTCCTCCGATGGTCGTGGCCACCGCGACCGTCCGCGACCTCAAGGGGGTGGCATGTCCGCAGAACAGGGCAGCTCGAAGGTGCTCACGCTCACGAAGAGCGCACCAGCACCTGCCGTGCTCACCAGCTCATCGGAAGCCATCGACACCCGCACTCTGTCCCGCTCCCTGTTCCTGCGGCTCGCCGCGCTGGGTCCCGCATCGGGTCCCGACGGAACGGACAGTCCGGAGCGGACCTATGTGCGGGACACACTCATCGAGCTCAACCTCCCGCTCGTGCGGTATGCGGCGGCGCGGTTCCGGAGCCGTAACGAACCCATGGAGGACATCGTCCAGGTCGGCACGATCGGCCTGATCAAGGCGATCGACCGGTTCGACTGCGAGCGGGGGGTGGAGTTCCCCACGTTCGCGATGCCGACCGTGGTGGGCGAGATCAAGCGCTTCTTCCGCGACACCTCGTGGTCGGTGCGGGTGCCGCGCCGGCTCCAGGAACTGCGGCTCGCCCTCACGAAGACCAGCGACGAGCTCGCCCAGAAGCTCGACCGCTCGCCGACCGTGCCCGAGCTCGCCAAGGCGCTCGGGGTCTCCGAGGAGGACGTGGTCGACGGCCTGGCCGTCGGCAACGCCTACACGGCCTCCTCACTGGACTCCCCGTCCCCCGAGGACGACGGCGGCGAGGGCTCGCTGGCGGACCGCCTGGGCTACGAGGACGCGGCGCTGGAAGGCGTCGAGTACCGCGAGTCCCTGAAGCCGCTGCTGGCCAAACTCGCCCCGCGCGAGCGGCAGATCATCATGCTGCGCTTCTTCGCCAACATGACCCAGTCGCAGATCGGTGAGGAGGTCGGCATCTCGCAGATGCACGTCTCACGGCTGCTGACCCGGACGCTCACCCAGCTCAGGGAGGGGCTCATCGCGGACTGACCCCTTGCGGGTCGGTGATTGACGGCGCATCAGCCGGTCCGGCGTGCGACACCACGCCGGACACGCGGCTCCACCGGCCGCCGGGGCACCTTGTTCACCGCCTCGGCGGCCGCGGTGTGCCCGGCGCCGTCGCGACGGCCGCCGTGCGCCCGGCCGGCAAGGGGCGACGCAGGCGGGAAGCGGGCGCCGCACCGCGTGCGGACACGGCACGACGCCCCGGCCCTCCGGCGGGCATGCCGGAGGGCCGGGGCGTCACGCCGTGGGAAGTGACAGGGACGTGACCTGAGCAGGGGTCCCCGTCCGCGGGGACCGCGGTCAGCCGAGCGCGAGCCAGGCGACCGCGCCGAGGACGACGACGACCGCGACGACGATCGCGATCACCCCCGCCTTCGGCCCGGAAGACGTCGCGGCAGGCTGCTGCCTGCGCTGCGGCTCGCCCTCGTCGACGAAGGCGCGGAACATCTGCGTGCTGCCCGCCGGGTCGTGAGTGCCCTCGGGGCCCGGCTGCTGGGCGTGGGGGTTGTGTGCCATGGCCCAGGACACTAGCGAACTCAGGGGTGCCGCCCAACCCCCGGGTCCACAGCGGGCGATGCCCGTCCAAGCCGTCCACGGCCTCTTCACCCCTCCACCGAAGCACTCCGCACCGCCTCCACGGGCCCGTCCGGCCGCCTCCGGTGGAGATCCGGGCCGCTCCCGTGAGGGGCGGTCCCGCTCGCACCCTGTGCTGCGGAACACATCCGGCGCGGCTCACCCGCCCTGCGCTGCGGGCTTGACCGGGAGCCGACGGAGGCTTTTGCCTTCCTTTACTTCTGCAAGCCCCTTTTCGTTTGCCTGTAGCAACCAACAGCTTCTATCGTTGCCCTAAGCAACAAGATGACCCGGGAGAAATCTGGAGGACCGGTGGCCGCACGGAGCCAGTACGAGGAACTGGCACGGCAGCTCAGCGCCATCGGAGCCGTCAAAAGGGGCCTCGCCCGCATCCTGCCCGCAGAGTGCCCCGGTGGCTCGGCCGCCGTGCTGACCCTGCTGTCCCAGTACGGCGAGATGCGGATCACCAGGCTCACCGAACTTCTCGCCGTGAACATGTCGGTGACCAGCCGGCACGTCGCCCACGCCGTGGACAACGGCTGGATCGAACGGTTCCCGGACCCTGCGGACAAGCGGTCCCGCATCGTGCGGCTGACCCCCGCCGGCCACGACCTGCTGGGCGAACTGTCCCGGCGCACCACGGAAATGTTCGCCCGCAACCTCCCCGACTGGTCCGACGAGGACGTCGGACAACTCAACACCCTGCTGTCCCGGCTGCGCGACAACTTCTCCTGCCGCAGCCTCGTCGGCTGCGCCCCCGGGAAGCACAGCGGCGACTGCCGCACCGGGCACTCCGACGATTCGCACACCCGTACACCTGTGTAACAGAAGCAAAGACAAGGAACTCCATGGCTACGACCACACCGACCGGTGTGCGGGGCGGCCACGCCAAGCACGGGGCATCGGACGCCCCCGACGGCACGCCGATGACACACCGCCAGATCATGGAAGCGCTCACCGGGCTGCTGCTCGGCATGTTCGTCGCGATCCTGTCGTCGACCGTCGTTTCCAACGCCCTGCCGGAGATCATCTCCGACCTCGGCGGCGGCCAGAGCGCCTACACCTGGGTCGTCACGGCCTCGCTGCTGGCCATGACCGCCACCACCCCCCTGTGGGGCAAGCTCTCCGACCTGTTCAGCAAGAAGCTGCTGGTCCAGATAGCACTGATCATCTACGTGCTCGGCTCGGTCGTGGCCGGTCTGTCGACCAGCAGCGGCATGCTCATCGCCTGCCGCGTCGTGCAGGGCATCGGAGTCGGCGGCCTTTCGGCCCTCGCCCAGATCGTGATGGCCGCGATGATCTCCCCGCGCGAGCGCGGCCGCTACAGCGGCTACCTCGGCGCGGTCTTCGCCGTCGCCACCGTCGGCGGCCCGCTGCTCGGCGGTGTCATCACCGACACCAGCTGGATGGGCTGGCGCTGGTGCTTCTACGTGGGTGTGCCGTTCGCGGTCATCGCCCTGATCGTGCTGCAGAAGACCCTGAAGCTCCCGGTCGTCAAGCGCGAGGTCAAGGTCGACTGGTCGGGCGCGTTCTTCATCAGCGCCGCCGTCTCGCTGCTGCTGCTCTGGGTCACCTTCGCGGGCGACAAGTACGACTGGGTCTCGTGGCAGACCTACACGATGCTCGCGGGCGCGGTCCTGCTCACGCTGGTCTTCGTGCTCATCGAGTCCCGTGCCAGTGAGCCGATCATCCCGCTGCGCCTCTTCCGCAACCGGACCATCACCCTGGCCTCGATCGCCTCGCTGTTCGTCGGCATCGCGATGTTCGCGGGCACCGTCTTCTTCAGCCAGTACTTCCAGCTGGCGCGCGACAAGTCGCCGACCATGTCCGGCGTCATGACCATCCCGATGATCGCCGGGCTCTTCCTCTCGTCGACCGTCTCGGGCCAGGTCATCACCAAGACGGGCCGCTGGAAGGCCTGGCTGGTCGCCGGTGGCTTCCTCGTCACCGCGGGCCTCGGGATGCTCGGCACCATCCGGTACGACACCGAGTACTGGCACATCGCCGTCTTCATGTTCGTGATGGGCCTCGGCATCGGCATGATGATGCAGAACCTGGTCCTCGCCACGCAGAACCAGGTCGCTCCCGCCGACCTCGGCGCGGCCAGCTCCGTCGTCACGTTCTTCCGCTCGCTCGGTGGCGCCATCGGCGTCTCCGCGCTCGGCGCCGTCATGGCCAACCGCGTCACCCACTACGTCAAGGACGGCCTGGCCGACCTCGGCCCCCAGGGCGCCGCATTCGGCCACGGCGGTACCGGCGGCGGGGGCATCCCCGACCTGGACAAGCTCCCCGCGCCGTTCCGCACCGTCATGGAGGTCGCCTACGGCCACGGTGTCGCCGACGTCTTCCTGTACGCCGCCCCGGCAGCGCTCGTCGCGTTCATCGTCACGATCTTCATCAAGGAGGTCGCGCTGAAGACGAACGCCGGCAACGACAAGGTCCCGGCCGGCGGCGCGGCACCCGCCACGGAGGCCGCCGAGGCCACCACGGGCACCACCGCGCTCGTCGCCGAAGCAACGGCCGGGGTCACCTCGGTCGAGGCAACGGACGCCCTGGACACCCCGGTCGTGACCGCGCACGGAACGCCCGTACGCGGAGTGGTGCGCGGCGCCGAGGGCGCGCCTGTCGCCCGGGCGGCCGTCACGCTGATCTCGCTGGGCGGCCGGCAGCTGGGGCGCTCCGTCGCCCAGGCCGACGGCGGCTACGTACTGGACGCGCCGGGCTCCGGCAGTTACGTCCTGATCGCGTCCGCCGACGGCTTCCAGCCGCAGGCCTCCACCGTGGTCGTCGGCGAGGAGCCCCTCGCGTACGACATCCTGCTCGCCGGTACGAGCGGTCTCGCCGGGACCGTACGGACCGCCGAGGGCGGCACCCCGGTCGGGGGCGCGATGGTCGTCGTGACCGATGTGCGCGGCGATGTGCTGGCCACCGGCACCTCGGGCGACGCGGGCGACTTCACCTTCGGCGAGCTGATCCCCGGCACGGTGACCGTGGCCGTGACGGCCGCCGGCTTCCGTCCGCTGGCCCTGCCGGTGGAGATCGGCGGCCAGGGAGTCACCCGGGTCGACGCGGCACTGCGGTCCGGTGCGCTGGTCCAGGGTGTCGTACGGGCCGGCTCCGGCCGGGCCCCGCTGCCCGACGCCCGGGTCACCCTCATCGACGCGGCAGGCAACGTGGTCGCGGGCTCGACGACCGGGGAGGACGGGGCGTACGCCTTCACCGACCTGGACGCGGGCGAGTACTCGGTCATCGCGACGGGCTACCCGCCGGTGGCCACCGCGCTGACCGTGAAGGGCGTCGGAGTCGACGGCCACGACATCGAGCTCGCCCACCCGGGCGAGTAGACACGGAAGATCCACAAAGACCCCTGGCGGAACAGCACTTCGAGCGGAGAGGCTGTGGCCGCCGGCGGAAACGGGCCCCGTGGTGGGGACGGCAGGCAGGGGACGGCCTGCCGTCCCCGCCCGGGGCCCGACTCATTGAGTCACTGAGCAACTGAGTGATGGAGCAAGGAGAGAGCACAGATGGGACTTCGCGCACAGGTACGGACGCGGGACGGCTGGGCGGTCCAGCACGCGGTCATCACGGTGACCGACATGACGGGCGCCCAGGTGCTCCGGGCCGCAGCCGACGAGAACGGTTCCGTCCGTACCGACGACCGTCTGCAGGCCGGCGCGTACACGGTGATTGTCACAGCGGTCGGCTACGCACCCGCCGCCTCCACCGCGCTCGTCACGGCCAGCGGCCGGGTCGAGGCCGGCACCGTGGTGCTCGCCCGGCAGGGCGGGGTGGAGCTGCCGCCGCCGGGCACCTGGTCCCTGGACCCGGTGCACTCCTCGGTGGCCGCGGTCGCGCAGCACCTGGGAATCTCCAGCGTGCACGGCCGGTTCACCGAATTCGGCGGCCGGATCGAGATCGCGCAGGACGTCCAGCGCTCCCGGGTGGAGGCCTTCATCACCCCGGCCAGCATCGACACGGGCAACGGCATGCGTGACAAGCACCTGCGCTCACCCGACTTCCTGGACGTCGAGCGGTTCCCGGAGATCACCTACCGCTCGCGCGCCCTGACCCCGGCAGGACCGGACCGATGGACGGTCGACGGCGTGCTCACGATGCACGGCGTGGCCCGCGACGTCGACCTGGACCTCAGCTACCTCGGCACCGGCCCCGACCCGTGGGGCGGGGTACGGGCGGCCTTCCACGCAACGGCCGAACTGCGCCGCGAGGACTTCGCCATGAACTACAACCAGGTGGTGCAGGCGGGCATCTCCGCGATCGGTACGACGCTGCGGGTGGAGCTGGACATCCAGGCCGTGCAGGGGGATTCCGTACCGGCATAGGGTTGGCCGCATGGCACCGAACATCGCGACCAACACCACCGTGGAGCTCGCCGGGCTGCTGGACTTCGTACGGCCGCGGCACCGGGCGATCCTGCTGACCACCCGGGCCGACGGCCGCCCCCAGGGCTCCCCGCTGACCTGCGGCGTCGACGACGCGGGCCGGATCGTCGTCTCGACCTACCCCGAACGGGCCAAGACCCGCAACGCCAAGCGGGACGAGCGCGTCAGCGTGATCGTCCTGTCGGACGAGTGGAACGGCCCGTGGGTGCAGATCGACGGCTCGGCCGAGGTGATCGACGCACCGGAGTCGGTCGAGCCGCTCGTCGAGTACTTCCGGAACATCTCCGGTGAGCACCCGGACTGGGACGAGTACCGGGCTGCGATGGTGAAGCAGGGGAAGTCCATCATCCGGATCACGCCGGAGCGCTGGAGCCCGGTCGCCACCGGCGGCTTCCCCGCCCATCTGGCCACCGGCAGCTGACGCGTCCCGTGATGCCGTCCCGCCGTCCGCCCCGCCCCGATCTGCTCGCGCGGGCCGAGCTCCTGGCCGCGCCCGCCCTCGACGCGTCCGTGGTCGGGGAGCTGGAGCGGATCACCGGGCGCCCGGCCGGACGCGCGTCCGGCACCGTGCCCGAGGGGCCGTTCCTGTACGTGGGCGACACTCTGCCCCGAGCCCTGCGCACCGGACAGCTGTTGTGGTTCCACAGCGTCAACGCGGGTACGGACGCGCTGCTCGCCGCCGGCCCCTGGCCCGAAGGGGCGCTGCTGACCCGGACCGTGGGCCGTATGGGCGAGCGCATCGCCCAGTACGTGCTGGCCTGGGTGCTCGCCGAATGCCAGACCGTCCCGGAGCACCTTGCACAGCACGCCGCGGCCCGGTGGCGCCGCATCCCGTCCGAACTCGCCGCCGGGCAGACCGTCGTCGTCCACGGCACCGGGCACATCGGCTCCGCGGTCGCCGGGCTGCTGAGGGCGTGTTCGCTGCGCACGGTGGGCGTCTCCCGCACGCCGCACGGCGTACCGCCGGGCTTCGACCGGGTGGTCGCGGCCGGCGGGGACGAGGAGAAGGCGGCGCTGGCCGAAGCCCGGTGGGTGGTGTCCACGCTCCCGCTGACCGCCGCCACTGAGGGGTTCTTCGGCGGCGCACGGTTCACCGCGATGAAGGGTGCCTCCTTCGTCAACGTCGGCCGGGGCGCGTGCGTGGACATGGCGGCGCTGGAGGCCGCCCTGCGTGCCGGTACGGTGCGGCGGGCCGTCCTCGACGTGCTGCCCGACGAGCCCGCGGGCCCCGACGACACCGCCTGGCAGCTGCCTCGCACGGTGATCACCTCGCACTCCGCGGGCATCACGGCCGACGAGGACGTCGTCACGGACTTCGCGGCCTGCTGGGAGGCGGTGGCCGAGGGGCGCCGTCCCGCACTCGCCGTGGACACGGGGCGCGGGTACTGACGCCGCGGGGCTACTGGTGGACTGCCCGCTCGCACATCGCTTCGATGCCCGCGATCAGAAGGTCCAGCGCGAACACGAAGTCACGCTCGCGCATCTCCTCGACGGTGTCCCCGCCGCGCGCGGCCATGACGGCTTCCGAGGTCTGCACGATGTGCTGGTGGTCCGGATGGGAGCGGATCGTGCTCATGGCCTGCCGGAAGTACGCGTCCTGGCTCAGCCCCGCCTGCGCCGAACGCTGCAGGAAATGGCCCTCGATGGTGCCGAACCCGTAGACGAACTGGAAGACGGCGGACATCGCTCCCGACTGGTGTTCCAGGGGCAGTCCGGTGGCGCGGATGACGTCCTGGACCGCGTACGAGAACAGCATCGAGTGCGGGCCGATGTTCAGGAAGTTCCCGGCGAGTGCCGAGGCCCACGGGTGCCGGACCAGCATCTGCCGGTAGCTGGTGGCCAGTTCGCGCAGCCGCTCGCGCCAGCCCGTCTCCTCCTGGGGCGGCGCGATCTCCCCGAAGACGGTGTCCAGGGCCAGTTCCAGCAGGTCGTCCTTGGTGTCGACGTACCAGTAGAGGGACATCGCGGTGACGTCGAGATCGGCGGCGAGGCGGCGCATGGAGAACTTGGCGAGGCCCTCGGAGTCCAGCAGCCGTACGCTCGCCGCGGTGATCCTGTCCCGGTCGAGGCCGGCCGGCTGATCCGTCCTGCGGCCGCGCGAAGGGGTTCGCCGGTCCAGCCACACACTGATCCGTGCAGGGTTGTTCGCACCGTCCGCCGCGGACCCCATGACGCACTCTCCTCGACTTGCCGACGGTACGGACTGCCCTGGGTGTCCGTCTCAACGGATGCCGTACGGAGCGGATGGCACCCCTCCGTACGGCACTCCGTCCGATGCTATGCCCGCTCCGGTGCCCGCTGCTCGGGCCGAGGGTCTCCGGCGGGCTCCGCCGCGTCCGCGCGCTCCGCCCGGCGCAGCAGTACGGCGGCCAGCAGGCCGCCCGCCAGGACCGCCACCGCACCGACCAGCTGACTGGCCTCCAGGCCCGAGGCGAAGGCATCGGTGATCCGCTGCCGTTCCCCCTCGCCGTCCGCGGCGGCGAGCGCCGCGGGCAGCGAGGCCGCCCCGACGGCCGCCGGTACGAGAGCGGCGAACCGCGAGTTCAGCACGGCTCCGAGCACCGCGACCCCGAGCCCGTTGCCGAACTCGGCGAGGGTGCCGTTGACCCCGGCGCCGACGCCCGCCTTCTCCGGCGGGATGGCGCTCATGATCGCGTTGGCCATGGCGGGCATGGCGAGCGCGATACCGGCGCCCATGACGACCAGGCCGAGCAGCATGCCGCCGTACCCCTCGCGGCCGAGCAGCGCGATGGCTCCGAGCCCGGCGGCCAGCAGGCTCATCCCGGTGGCGATGGTGGCGGGCGTCCCCATCCTCGGGACGAGGCGGGCGCCGAGCCCCGTGAGGTTGAGGGCCACCACGGTGAGTGCGAGGGGTGCCGTGCGCAGACCGGCCTCCAGCGGTCCGTAGCCGAGTACGAACTGGAGGTGCTGGGTGAGCAGGAAGAGCGAACCGCCCATCCCGAAGGCGACCAGGATCGCGCCCGCGACCGCGCCGATGAACTTCTGGTTCCGGAAGAAGTGCATGTCCAGCATCGGGTACGGGATGTGGAGCTCCCACAGGACGAATCCGGTGAGGACGGCGACCCCGGTGAAGGCGGTCAGCAGGACCTGGCCCGAGCCCCAGCCGTGTTCCGGGCCGGAGATGATCGCGTACACGACGGCGGCCATGCCGATGGTGGAGAGCAGTGCGCCGAGCAGGTCAGGACGGTCGCCCCGGGGGTTCTTGGACTCGGGGACGAGCCGGACGACGGCGATCACGCCGATGACCGCAATGGGGATGTTGACCAGGAAGATCGCGCCCCACCAGAAGTGGTCGAGCATCACGCCGCCGACGAGCGGACCGACGGCGAAGCCCAGGGAGTTGACGGTGGACCAGATGCCGATCGCCTTGACGCGCTCGGTGTCGTCGAAGATCTGAACGACGACGGCCAGCGTGGTGGTGATCAGCAGGGCGCCGCCGATGCCCATCCCCGCGCGGGCGGCGATCAGCTGCCCGGAGGACTGCGCGAGTCCGGCCACCAGCGAGCCGATGCCGAACAGCACGAGGCCGGCGACGAGCATCTTCTTGCGGCCGTAGCGGTCGGAGGCACTCCCCGCCGTGAGCAGCAGGCCCGACTGGACGAGCGAATAGGCGTTGATCATCCACTGCACATCGGCGGTGGAGGCGTTCAGTTCCGTGGTGAGGGAGGGGATCGCGACGTTCAGGACGGTGTTGTCGAGCAGCACGGTGAGCTGGGCGAGACAGATGACGCCGAGGATCAGCCAGCGCTGCGGGTGGCCTCCCCGGGGGGCGAGATCGTTCTGCTCGGCGGCGGTCGCCGTCATGCGGGCTCCTGGTTTCCGGTGCGCTTGTACGGTGTATGGGAGTGCGGCGTCGTACACCGTAAGGCACTTCCCGTACGGCGTACAACTCGTTTGCGCGCGGCGCCGGGACGGGTAGCTCTGTCGACGCAGACCTGACAAGCGTCCGAGCGGATACGAGTGGAGTGACATGAACGTGCGTCGTCGTACGGTGGGCGTCCTGATCGCCGCAGGCCTGTCGGTGGCCGCACTCGCGCCGCCCGCGGGGGCCGCCGAGGAGGGGCACACAGTCCCGCTCCGCGTCGCGACGTACAACATCCACGCCGGCGCCGGCATGGACGAGGTCTTCGACCTGGACCGGCAGACCGCCCAACTGCGCGCGCTGGACGCGGACGTGATCGGCCTCCAGGAAGTCGACGCGCACTGGGGTGCCCGCAGCGAGTGGCGCGATCTGGCGGGCGAGCTCGCCCGACGGCTGCACATGCGGGTGTCGTTCGCGCCGATCTACAGCCTCGACCCGGTGAAACCCGGCGAACCCCGGCGCGAGTACGGGGTGGCGGTGCTGTCCCGGTACCGGATCATCAGCGCCGAGAACCACCGGATCACGAGGCTCTCGACCCAGGATCCGAACCCGGTACCGGCGCCCGCGCCGGGCTTCGCCGAGGCCGTGCTGCGGGTCCAGGGGCTGCCGGTGCATGTGTACGTGACGCATCTGGACTACCGGCCCGACCCGTCCGTGCGCATCGCCCAGGTCGCCGACACCCGGCGCATCATGGCCGAGGACAAGGGCGCCCGGCAGATCCTCCTCGGCGACTTCAACGCGGAGCCGGACGCGCCGGAACTGGCTCCGCTCTGGCAGGAGCTGACGGACGCCGATCCGGGGGCGCCGACCTTCCCGGCCAAGGATCCGGTGAAACGGATCGACTTCGTGGCGGTGTCGAAGTCCGGGGCTGTGCGGGTACGCGAAGGGGCGGTGCCCGAGACACTCGCCTCGGACCACCGCCCCGTTGTCGCCGATCTCGAACTGCGGCGTCAGCTCCCGCTCGTCGGCTGAGTGAGGTCGTAGAAGGTCGCGCTGCCTGCCGTGACCTCCTTGAAGTTCTCCTCCACCCACGTCGAGATCCGGGACGAGGCGCCGCTGCCGCCCATGCCCCCGCCGCCGCCCGAGCCGCTCGAGACGAAGTAGTGGATCCTCCCGTCCTCGACGTACTCCTTGAACTGGGCGAGCGTCGGGGACGGGTCGCTGCCGTTGAAGCCGCCGATCGCCATCACCGGGTCACCGGTGGCCAGCTGGTAGCTCGCGGCATTCTGCGAACCGATGGCCGCCGCGGCCCAGGTGTAGTCGTCGGCGTTCTTCTCCAGGAGCTTCCTGGCCTCGGCGCCGACGGACGAGCCGCCCAGCAGACCGCCCATGCCGCCACCGCCGCCCATGCCGCCCTCACCCGTGGCACCGCCGGGCATGCCGCCCTGCCGGCCACCGGTCTGGCCCTGCTGGCCCTGGCCCGGCTGGCCCTGGCCCGGTCGGCCACCGCCCAGGAAGCCGCCGCCCTGGGCGTTGCCCGGAGCCTGACCGCCCTGCTGCGTGCCCTGCCCGGGCGGCGTCCCACCACCGGGACCGCCGCCCGGAACACCACCGGTACCGCCGCCGCCACCACCGGGGCCGCCCCGGCCGCCCATGCTCCCGCCCGCCGGTCCTGCGGTGACGATCGAGCCCTGGTGCCCCGTGTTCAGCGTGCTGATCGTGTACGCGGTCGGCCCGGCCAGCGACGCGGCCAGGCCCAGCCCCACCGCGGTGAGGGCGAGTACGCGCCCCAGCCGTGCCGCGAGCAGCAGACCCACCGCTCCCACGAGGCCGCCGATCAGGACGGCCCAGCGCAGCCACGGGACGTAGTCCGGGGTACGCCCCAGCAGGACGTACGACCACAGGGCCGTCACCGCGACGGTCCCGCCGAGCGCGGCTCCCGCCCACCACTTGGTCCGCTCCTCCCACAGGACGGTGGCGCCCATGCCGACGAGCGCCGCCACGTAGGGCGCCAGGGCAACGGTGTAGTACTGGTGGAAGATCCCGGCCATGAAACTGAAGACGAACGCCGTCATCAGCAGCGAGCCGCCCCAGGCGAGGAAGGCCGCACGGGCCGTGTCGGTCCGCTTCGCCCGCCAGGTCAGCCAGATACCGGCGACCAGCAGGAGCAGAGCGGCAGGCAGCAGCCACGCGATCTGGCTGCCGATCTCGGAGTTGAACATCCGGCCGATGCCGGTCTCGCCCCAGCCGCCGCCCCGGCCGCCGCCTCCGCCACCGCCGACACTGCCGGTCTCCTCGCCGTTGATCCGGCCGAGTCCGTTGTAGCCAAAGGTGAGTTCGAGGAAGGAGTTGTTCTGCGAGCCGCCGATGTAGGGGCGGGAGGAGGCGGGCCACAGTTCGACGATCGCCACCCACCATCCGCCCGCGACGGCCGTCGCGAGGGCCGACAGCCCCAGCTGGCCGAAGCGCCTGCGCACCGACACGGGCGCGAACACCGCGTACAGGACCGCCAGCGGCGGCAGGATCAGGAACGCCTGCAGTGTCTTCGACAGGAACGCGAGACCGACCGCGACGCCCGCCCAGACCAGCCACTTCGTCCGGCCGCCCTCCAGGGCGCGCAGCACGCAGTACACGGTGACGGTCATCAGCAGCGCCAGCAGCGCGTCCGGGTTGTTGAAGCGGAACATCAGCGCGGCGACCGGCGTCAGGGCGAAGACCGCCATCGTGATCAGCCCGGCGGCGGCGCTGAACCGGCGGCGCACGGCCGCGTACAGGACACCGGCCGTGGCCGCGCCCATCAGCACCTGGGGCGCGAGGATCGCCCAGGAGTGGAGACCGAAGATCCGTACCGACAGGGCCATCGGCCAGAGCGTGGCCGGGGGCTTGTCGACGGTGATGGCGTTCGCGGAGTCCAGCGAGCCGAAGAAGAACGCCTTCCAGCTCTGGCTGCCCGCCTGCACGGCGGCCGAGTAGAAGGAGTTGGCGTATCCGGAGGCGCTGAGGTTCCACAGGTACGCCAGCGTGATCACCAGCAGCATGCCGAGGAACGCGGGCCGTGCCCAGCGCGGATCCTCGGGCCTGCCCTGCCGGATGCGCCGCAGCAGCGGCTCCTTCGGAAGGCCGTGCCCCTGCCGTGCGGCCGACGCCGCCGGTGACGCGAACGGCCCGGGGGTGTCCGGCGGTGCCGGGAGGTGGTCGGGGTGCGTGGCGGTCATCGGGCGTTCCTCAGTTCGTGTGCGGGAGCCTTGCGGGCGTCCTGGTGGTCCGTGCGCCGGTCCGGGAAGACCCAGGCGCGGAAGAGCAGAAACCGCAGCACCGTCGCCGCGAGGTTGGCCGCGATCAGCACGGCGAGTTCCGTGCCGTGCGAGGGCGCTCCGGCCGCCGCGCCCAGTGCGGCGAGCGAGCCGCTGGTGAGCGCGAGGCCGATGGCGAAGACGACGAGTCCCTGCGCCTGGTGGCGCACCGCGCCACCCCGGCCTCGTACGCCGAAGGTGAGCCTCCGGTTCGCTGCCGTATTGGCGACGGCGGACACCAGGAGTGCGGCCCCGTTGGCGAACTGCGGCCCGACGCCCTGCCGGAAGAGGGAGTACAGGAGGAGGTAGAACAGCGTGGAGAGCCCGCCCACGACACAGAAGCCGACCAGTTGCCGTGCCAGGCCGCCGGGCACCCCGGGCAGGGCCCGGTCGCGCGGGTCGTCCCCGAACGGCCGTGCCAGCCGGTCCAGCGGCAGCGCGCCGACGGCCAGCGCCCGGCCCACCCGCCAGACCCCCTTGAGGTCCTCGGTCGCCGTCCTCACGATGTGCACCGTGGAGTCCGGGTCGTCGACCCAGTCGACCGGCACCTCGTGGATGCGCAGCCCGGCCCGCTCGGCGAGCACCAGCATCTCGGTGTCGAAGAACCACCCGGTGTCCTCGACCATCGGCAGCAGCCGCTGCGCGACCTCACGCCGGATCGCCTTGAACCCGCACTGCGCGTCGCTGAACCGGGCGGCCAGCGAGGAGCGCAGGATGAGGTTGTAGGCCCGCGAGATGAACTCCCGCTTCGAGCCGCGCACCACGCGCGAACTGCGCGCGAGCCGCGAGCCGATGGCCAGGTCGGAGTGGCCGGAGATCAACGGGGCGACCAGCGGCAGAAGGGCGTTGAGGTCCGTCGAGAGGTCGACGTCCATGTAGGCGAGGACCGGGGAGTCCGAGTGGGACCAGACGGTGCGCAGTGCCCGCCCCCGGCCCTTCTCCTCCAGCCGGTACGAACGCACCTCCGGGATCAGCGCCGCCAGCCGCGCCGCGACCTGGGGCGTACGGTCGGTGCTCGCGTTGTCCGCGACGGTGATCCGGAAGCGGTACGGGAACGTTCGCGCCAGATGGTCGTGCAGGCGCAGCACACAGGTCTCGAGGTCCTTCTCCTCGTTGTAGACGGGGACCACCACGTCGAGTACGGGAGCACCGGCCGCGTCGACCGCTGCGGCCAGGAGATGCTCCCGGGCCGGCAAGGTGCTCCAAGGGGTGTCGGTTCGCATGACACGACACTCGCCAGCCGCGCTGTCACACCCTTGTGGTGAGCCTGTGGTCAGGCTGTGAGCCGCCTGCCGGGCCGCCCTCGTACACCGCGTCCGCGGGCAGATGGACGGCGAAGACGGTGTTCCCCGGCACCGAGCGCACCTCTGCCCGGCCGCCGTGCGCGGCGACGACGGCCTGCACGATGGCGAGCCCCAGCCCCGTCGAGCCGGCGTTCCGGGAGCGCGAGGCGTCGCCGCGCGCGAACCTCTCGAAGACGTGCGGCAGCAGCCCGGACGGGATGCCGGGCCCGTTGTCCTGGACCTCCAGCGTCACCCAGGGCATGTCCCCGCGTGCTTCCCGGACGCGGACGGTGACCGTGGTCCCCGGCGGAGTGTGCGTACGGGCGTTCGCCAGGAGGTTGACCAGCACCTGCTGGATCCTGGTCGGATCGGCGCGTACGGTCGCGGGCACCTCGGGCAGTTCGAGCCGCCAGTGGTGCGTGGGCCCGGCCATGTCCCCGGAGTTCCGGCCGGCGTCCCCGGAGGTCCGGCCCGCGACGCCCGCGTCGCTCACCGCGTCGACGACGAGCGGTGACAGATCGGTGCTCTCGTACGAGAGCGGCCGCCCGGCGTCGAGCCTGGCCAGGAGCAGCAGGTCCTCCACCATGCCCGTCATCCGTTCCGCCTCGGACTCGATGCGCCCCAGTGCGTGCCGGGTGTCGGGACCTGCGTACTCCCGTCCCCGCCGGGTGAGTTCGGCGTACCCGCGGATCGAGGCCAGCGGGGTCCGCAGCTCGTGGCTGGCGTCCGCGACGAACTGCCGCACCCGCATCTCGCTCTTCTGCCGCGCGTCCAGGGCCGAACCGACGTGGCCCAGCATCCGGTTGAGGGCCGAACCGACCTGGCCGACCTCGGTCCGCGGATCGGCCTCGGCGTCGGGAACCCGCTCGAACAGGGCGACCTCTCCACTGTGCAGGGGCAGTTCGGAGACCCGGGTCGCGGTGGCCGCCACCCGGCGCAGCGGGCGCAGGGCGACACCGACCATCGCGGCGCCCGCGATTCCGGCAGCGATGAGGCCCGCCCCGGTGACGCAGACCTCGACGAGGATCAGGGTGGTGAGGGCGCCGCTCACCTCGCCGGTGGGAATGCCGACGAGGACGGTCGAACCGTCGTTCTTGGCGACGGCCTTCACGTGGTAGCCGCCGAGCCCCGGCAGCTCGACGTCGTGCACCGCACCGTCCGCGGGCACTCCGGCCGCTTCCAGCGCATCCCCCTGCGCGGCGGTCAGCTGCTCCAGGTTCTGCTGCACGTCGAGCCCGCTGTCCCCCCTCACGGAGATCTGCGAATCAGTGACGGACCCGTCCACGAAGACGGCACCGAACGTGTCGAAGGGCTGACCGCCCATACCGACGAAGCCGAGCGGATCCTTGTTCTGCAGCCCGCCCGGAGCGGGCGCCCCGAGGGTCGGCGGACGGTCGTCGGCCCGCTTCGCGATGTCGGTCAGCTGGGCGTCCAGCTTTCCGTACATATAGCTGTGGAAGGCGATGGTGGTGACGGAGCCGATCACGGCGGCGACGACCGCGATGAGTGTCACCGCGTACACGACGAGCCGGGTGCGCAACGTCCACGGCCGCCGCGCGCCCCCACGGGTCCTGCTCACCGGGCTAGTCACCGGGCTTGATCAGGTATCCCGCCCCGCGCCGGGTGTGGATCATCGGCGTGCGCCCCGCGTCGATCTTCTTGCGGAGATACGAGATGTACAGCTCGACGACGTTCGCCTGGCCGCCGAAGTCGTAGTTCCACACCCGGTCCAGGATCTGCGCCTTGCTCAGCACCCGGCGCGGGTTGCGCATCAGGAACCGCAGCAGTTCGAACTCGGTGGCCGTGAGGTGGATCGAGTCCTCGCCCCGGCTCACCTCGTGGCTGTCCTCGTCCAGCACCAGATCCCCGACGACGAGCGTCGACTCGCTGCGGGCCGCGGTGGCCGTGCCCGAGCGGCGGATCAGCCCGCGCAGCCGGGCCACGACCTCCTCCAGGCTGAACGGCTTGGTGACGTAGTCGTC
Organism: Streptomyces sp. NPDC056452; assembly: GCF_042796085.1. Classification (NCBI taxonomy): domain Bacteria; kingdom Bacillati; phylum Actinomycetota; class Actinomycetes; order Kitasatosporales; family Streptomycetaceae; genus Streptomyces; species Streptomyces sp. NPDC056452. The sequence goes on along the minus strand of NZ_JBHTRI010000019.1, from coordinate 27,437 downwards.
GCCGCCCGCCGTGAGCCCGGCGATCCGGTCCTCCACCGAGTCCCGCGCGGTCAGGAACAGCACCGGCACATCGGAGTGCTCCCGCCGCAGCCGGCTGAGCACGGCGAGCCCGTCCATGTCGGGCAGCATCACATCGAGAACCACTGCGTCGGGGCGGAAGTCACGCGCCGTACGGACAGCGCCCGCGCCGTCCCCGGCGCTGCGCACGTCCCACCCCTCGTACCGCAGGGCCATGGAGAGCAGCTCGGCAAGGGGAGCCTCGTCGTCCACGACCAGTACGCGGACGGGATTGCGGTCCGGCCTGAGCAGTTCGGTACGCCCCAGGGGCGAGGTCGTCGTCATGACCCAAGCCTGTGAGACGGCCGTGAGAGAGACCTTTCCCCAACCTGTGAATTCCCTGAGAAAGCCTCCCCTCAGGCGAACAGGGCGCTCGCGTTCCCGTGGCAGACGGCCCGCAACCACGCGTCGCCCAGCCCCAGCCGCTCCAGCGCGTGCAGCTGATGCGCGTACGGATAGGGGATGTTCGGGAAGTCCGTGCCCAGCAGGATCCGGTCCCCCAGATCCGCGAGCCGTCCGCGCTCCACGGCCGGGAAGGGCGTGAAGTCCTCGCTGAAGTCCGTGAACGCCATCGTCGTGTCGAGCCGCACCTCGGGGTACACCGCCGCCAGCGCCAGGAACTCCGCGTACTCCGGCATCCCCATGTGCGCCACCACCAGTCGCAGCCGGGGATGGCGGGACAGCAGCCGGCCGACCGGCTCGGGGCCGGTGTGCGCGCCGGGCGCCGGCCCGGACCCGCAGTGCATCACCACGGGGATCCCGGCCTCCGCCAGCAGCCCCCAGACGGGCTCCAGCAGCGGATCGTTCGGGTCGTACGCACCGACCTGGATGTGCGACTTGAAGACCCGGGCCCCTGCCTCGACGGCCTCGCGCACATAGTCCTCCACGCCCTCCTCCGGGAAGAAGGTCGCGGTGTGCAGGCAGTCCGGCACCCTTGCCGCGAAGCCGGCCGCCCAGCCGTTGAGCCACGTCGCCATCCCGGCCTTGTGCGGGTAGAGCATCGAGGTGAACCGCAGGACCCCGAACGAGCGCAGCAGCGCGAGCCGTTCCTCCTCGTCGTGCCGGTAGGCGATCGGCCACTCGAGACCGGTCAGCGGGCCGACCGAGTCGAAGTACGCCCACACCTTGCGGAGCACCTGCTCCGGCATGAAGTGCGTATGGACGTCGATGATCCCGGGCAGTCCGAGCCGCTCCCAGAACCGCACCACGTCATCACGGTCACTGTCGCTGCCGCTCATCCGCCCCGCCTTCCTCGTCGCCACCTCGCGACGATCTCAGAACAGCCCGTCCTGCACCCCACCGCCCCCCACGGCGACGACCGGCACACTCAGCCCCGCCCGCGCGTCGGCCCCCACCAGCACCCAGCCGGTGATCAGCCGGGTGTCCAGCACGACGACCCCGTCCGCGGAGGTCGCCAGATACAGATCGGGCCCGGCCGCCGCCACCAGCCGCCCGGCCACCACACCGCCGTCCACCAGCCCGGTCACCACCCGGGCCGCCGCCCCCGCCCCGTCGAGCCCGAAGACCCCGGCATGGTCGACGGCCTCGAACGGCAGCCGCTCAAGCGCCTCCGGCCACCCGCTCCCCTCAAGCTCGGCAGCACGCCCGTACAGCACTTCGACCTCGGCGACCCGTTCCGCCGCCTCCGGCAACTCGCCCCGCACGGCGCGCTTGCGCGCGTACGGGATCCGGTCGGGCACCCCGAGCGCCGCGCGCAGCAGCTCCTCCGTACGCCTGGCGGCCATCAAGGGTCCGCGCCCCAGCCAGGTGAACACGACGGCGCCCTGTTCCCGGAGCCGCGCCGCGTCCCGGGACTCACGGGTGATCCCGACCTTGACCATCCCCGGCCCGAACCAGGCCAGGTAGACGCGGTACGTACGCGGGTCGTCGGCGATCGTGTCCGCGGCCACCGAGTGCGCCCGGTCCAGCCGCGCACACTCCGGGCAACGGCCCCCCGTACTCCGCGCGGAGACCACAGCCGTGACCGGACACCGGTTGCCGCGCGCCCCGGAACACTGGCGCTCACCCTCCGCCCGGAACCCGAGCTCCTTCCCGTACGCCAGAACGCTCTCCCGGCCCCGGCCCGCCCCTTCACTCCGCCGCCACCCGAGCACGGGCCCGTCGTCGGGCCAGCCCAGCCCGGTGCACTGCCAGCCCATACGCCCGCTCCCGCTCTTCCCCTGCTCAACGGACGGGCGTTGCCGCCCGGCCGCAAACGCCGTACGCCCGCGCGATCTCGCCCACGTACTGCTCAAGATCGAAGCAGACCTCCTCGATCACCCCGTCGTCGAGGCCCGGGTACGTCAGTTCGCTCCAGACGACCGTCGCACCACGCAGTCGCACCCGGATGTGGAGCGTCGTATGCCCCTGCGACGACGCGACACCCACGCTGCGGGCGGCATCCGCCGGGTACAGCGGTCCGCCGGGCCGGAGGAGGATGTCCGGACCCAGTCCCACGGCTCTGCTGTCGCTGCGCCCGATCACATCGAGGCCGTCGACGAAGAGGTACGTGTGAACGGCGGTGCACGCGGGCGGTCCGGGGCACGTGCCGATGAGCAACGTGCTGGTCCGACCGCGGCTTCGACGATCCGGCGGCCCGGCCCGGAGCACCCCCGGGGGCCTACGCGGCATCGGCCCTTCGCTGCATCATGCGCCGATCATATTCAAGGCCCCTGTCGGACAGCACCGGCCGAGCGGCTCGGGGGCCGCACCCCATGGGCCGCAGACGGCCGCGAGAGCTAGGATCCGGGCCATGGCCCTGACCATGAACGACGTGGACCGGTTCGAGGCATCCAGGCCCCGCCTGCAGGCCATCGCCTACCGCCTCCTCGGCTCGGCGAGCGATGCCGAGGACGCCGTGCAGGACACGTTCCTGCGCTGGCAGGCCGCCGACGTCGACCGCATCGAGGTCCCCGAGGCCTGGCTGACGAAGGTCCTCACCAACCTGTGCCTCAACCAGCTCACCTCGGCCCGCGTCCGGCGCGAGACCTACGTGGGCGAGTGGCTGCCCGAGCCGCTGCTCGCGGGGGACCCGATGCTCGGCCCCGACGACACCGCCGAGCAGCGCGAATCGGTCTCGTACGCCGTCCTCGCCCTCATGGAGCGCCTCTCACCCAACGAGCGGGTGGTGTACGTGCTGCGGGAGGCCTTCGGCTACCCGCACCGGGAGGTCGCGGAGATCCTCGGCATCACCGAGGCCGCCGCCCAGCAGACCTTCCACCGCGCCAAGAAGCACGTCGCCGACGGCAAGGCCCGCACCGAGATCGACGAGGCCGCGATCCGGCGGATCGTCGAGGAGTTCCTCGCGGCCGCCACCAGCGGCCGGACCGAGCCGCTCGTGCGGCTGCTCACCGAGGACGCCATCGCGATCGGCGACGGCGGCGGGAAGGTTCCGGCCCGGGCCAAGGCGTTCGAGGGCGCCCTCGCGGTCGCGAAGTTCATGCGGGGCCTGTTCAAGCCGGCCGAGGCCAAGCGCGCCATCGTCGGCGGCTCACCCGGGGTCCACGTCACGACCGCCAACGGCGCGCCCGCCATCGTGGCGGTCCTCGACGGCCGCGTCGTCGGCGTCATGTGCCTGGAGATCACCGCCGGGGGAATCGCCGCGTTCCGCAACCAGGTCAACCCCGACAAGCTCGAACGCGCGACCCGGCAGTGGGCGGCCACCGAGCACGGGGAACCCCTGTTCAACGCCTTCTGACCCTTCTGATTCAGATGTGAGCTGCTTCACATCCCGCTCCTGTCAGGAAACGGAGGGCTGCCCGGTTCAGGTGGTGAACCCGCGCGAGACAGGAGCCAGGACATGCAGCACCGCATCATCGTCATCGGAGCCGGATACTCCGGAGCCATCGCCGCCGGGCGCCTCGCCAAGCGGCTGCACCGCGAGGACGTCGCCATCACCCTCGTCAACGCCGAGCCCGACTTCGTCGAGCGCGTGCGGATGCACCAGCTGGCGGCCGGCCAGGACCTCAAGGCCCGGCCCTTCAGCGAGATGTTCGCCGGCACGGGCGTCGAGCTGAGGCTCGCGAGGGTCACCGGCGTCGACGTCGACCGCAGGACCGTCACCGTCATCGACCAGGGCGACGGGGGTGGCACCGAGGAGCTGGAGTACGACAGCCTCGTGTACGCCCTCGGCAGCGCCTGGAACAGCCGAGGCGTCCCCGGCACCGCCGAGCACGCCCACGAGATCGCCGGCCGCCCCGGAGCGCTCCGGCTGCGTGAGCGCCTGGCCGGCCTGGACGCCGGACAGACCGTCGTCGTCGTCGGCGGCGGCCTCACCGGCCTGGAGGCCGCCACGGAGATCGCCGAGGCCCGCCCGGACCTCGACGTCGCCCTCACCGCCCGCGGTGAGCTCGGCGACTGGCTCTCGCCCAAGGGCCGCGACCACGTACGGAAGGTCTTCGACAAGCTCGGCATCACCGTCCACGAACAGGCAGCCGTCACGGCCGTGGAGGCCGACCGCGTCACGACCGCCGACGGAACGTCCGTCCCGGCCGCGGTCACCGTGTGGACCACCGGTTTCGCGGTCCACCCGATCGCCCGCGCCACCGCCCTGGACGTCACCGACACCGGCCAGATCGTGGTCGACCGGACCATGCGCTCGGTCTCGCACCCGGACGTGTACGCCATCGGCGACGCGGCCATGGCGATGGGCCCCGGCGACAAGCCGCTGCGGATGTCGTGCGCCACGGGCACCCCCATGGCGTGGCAGGCCGCCGACGCCATCGCGGCGCGCCTGACCGGCGGGAAGACCCCCACCACACCGCTGCGCTACTTCAACCAGTGCATCTCGCTGGGCCGCAAGGAGGGCCTGATCCAGTACGTCACCGCCGACGACCGCTCCGTCGGTGCGGCCCTGACGGGACGGCTCGCCGCCGTCTACAAGGAGCTGATCTGCAAGGGCGCCGCCTGGGGCGTCGCCAACCCGCTGCTCGGGCTGCCGTCGCGGCCCCGCCGCATCGTGCGGGAGCGGACCCCGGAGGGCGCGCCCGCCGAGGCATCGGCCTGACAGCCCCCGCGAGAGCCCCGAACGAGAGGCCCCCAGGACTTCCCCTGGGGGCCTCTCGTCCCGCTCGCCAGTAATCGGGAGCACTTGCTGACGCCGGCTCCTGCGCGGACAGCGCGAGAGCCCGAACGACCTCTCCCATTTCATCGGCGCTGTCGAACTGAGCGCTCTCGCCCGCCCCATGCCCTCGTGAACCCCCGAATGGGCCCCGGACGCCCCCGAGAAGTTCACCAGCGGCTTCCGACTCCTCTCCCGGAGCCCGCCCCTGTCCGTCGGCACCACGACCACGGATTCGGCACGGAGAGTAATGCTCGCTCCGGATCTTCCGTTGCATGTCGGCCGCATATGCCCCCATATGGGAATGGCGTCGTCACCAGGAGTTATGTGCCTGGTGTGCGCCGCGTCGATCGGGCACCCGGCGCAGGCCGTTGGCCCCTCACCTACGTGGAAGGAATGAGTGTGAGCACTCGCTTTGGCGGGACCCGGGGGAAGGTCCTCGCGGTCGCAGCACTTGCCGCAATCGTCGCCTCAACATTCACCGGATCGGTGTCCGCTGTCGCAGGAGGACACGACGGAGACCAGGAGCGCGCTGACCACTGGGGCGTGATCACCCGCAACACGATCGGCTCTCCCGTCGCCGATCTGAGGAACGGCCCCTTCGGCTCGTTCGGTGTGACCGGCCCCTCCGCAAGGCCGCCCTACGGACGGGGCAGCCTCGGCATCGAGGTTGCGGACCAGTCCACCTCGCTGAGCCCTCCCAGCGAGAAGGTCGACTTCGGCAACGAGGTCGACTTCTACGGCGATCCGGTGCAGGGCCTGCGCAGGGTCGGGTTCCACGTCTTCCAGACCGGGGAGAACGTGGAGTACGGAGGCACCGAGAACATGCCGAACATCAGGTTCGAGATCGATCCGAACCTGACCTCGCTGCCGGACGACAACTACTCCACGATGGTGTGGGTACCGGACGCCGCTCCGGTGACGAACAAGTGGAGCGGCTTCATCGACGCCACCACGAGCGGCTACTGGTTCCTCACGGGCGGCGAGAACGGCATCTGCGACCAGGCCGCCCAGTGCTCCCTCGAAGACCTGAGGGACGCACTGAACGCGGACGGCGGCGCAGGGGCGACCATCCTCTCGGCCGCGGTGGGCAAGGGCCGCGACCACATGTGGATCGGCGCCGTCGACGGACTCCGCATCAACCAGACCATCTACGACTTCGAGACCAGCGGCGTCAGGACACGTAGGGCCGGCTGACGTATGCGCGCCGAAGGCCCCCCGGGATGATCCCGAGGGGCCTTCGGGCTGCTGAACCTCCAGGATTCGACCCTGCAGCGGGTCTGACCGAGCGACAGGTCCGCGGCCCCGGCAGGTGGTCGCCCTGGCTGCCCGCTCCGTGGCGCCCCAGGCCCTTCACCCTGACGGCCGCCGAGCGCTCGCGCGTGACCGGCCTCCGGGATGTGCTGGCAGCAAACCAACCAGGCAAACCCGGAGGCGCGCCATGCCGGACGATAGGTCAGCGGGTCCGGGTGGGCAAGAGCCTGACACTTCGGGCGCCGAGGGCACACAGCCCGAGCTGGACGTACTGCGGTCACGGGTCGACGCGCTGGAGGCCGACAGGACCGCCCGGGCACCCCACCACCGGTGGCGCTCCTTCTTCTCCGCGCTGCTCATCGTCATCGGCTGCGTCCTCGCTCCGCATGCCGCTTTCGCTTCGTGGGCGGCGGACGTCGTGGGCAACAAGGACCGCTACGTGGACACGGTCACACCGCTCGCCTCGGACCCCGCCGTCCAGAATGCCGCGGCGAACAGGGTCACCGACGCGGTGATGCAGCACATCGACCTGCCGACCCTGCTCGAAGGCGTGGCCCCCGCGGACCGGCCGCTGGTCCAGAAGGCGCTCGGCGAACTCGGCAACTCGCTGGAGAGTGCTGTCCGCAGCTTCGTCCACGACAAGTCGGAGGAGGTCATCGCCTCCGAGACCTTCGAGAACATCTGGATCCAGGCCAACGAGCGCATCCATGTGGCCGTCGAGAAGGCCCTCACGGGCTCCGGCGGCGGTGCGGTGAAGATCAATGACAACTCGGTCTCCGTCGACCTCGGACCGGTCGTCGCACAGGTCGAGCAACGCCTCGTCGACGCAGGCATGACGGTGGCTTCGAAGATCCCGGAAGTGCACACCGACTTCACGGTGCTGCGCGTCGACAACATCGGCGACGTCAAGACGTACTTCCGGGTCCTGCAGATCGCCGGGTTCTGGCTGCCCGTGCTCTCGGTGCTCCTCATCGCAGCAGGAGTCCTGCTGTCCAGGCACCGCAGGCGCGTTCTCGTGACCGCGGCGCTCGCCTTCGCCTTCGCCGTGCTGATGCTCGGCCTGAGCCTGACCGTCTTCCGCGTGGCCTATCTGAACGCGCTGCCCGACAACGTCTCGCAGGCCGCCGCCGAAGCCGTCTACGACACGCTCACGCGCTACCTGCGCACCACGGTCCGCATGGCGGTGACGCTCGGTGTGGTCGTCGCCCTGGCCGCCTGGCTGAGCGGTCCCGGCCGCTCGGCGACCTTCGTACGGCAGTCGTGGCACGCCGGCATCGGGGCAGTCCGCTCCACCGCCGACCGCATGGGCATGCGCACGGGCCCGGTCGGACCGTTCCTCCGACGCCACCGAGCGTGGATCACCTGGATCCTGGTCGGCCTGGCCGTCCTGACGTACGTCCTGTGGAGCTACCCGACGGCGCTGGTCGTCCTCACCATCGCCCTGGTCTGGCTCTTCGCCACGGCGTTGGTGGAGTTCCTCGCGGACAGCCGCGAGGACGAACACACCCGGGTGTCCGACTCGGTGGGCGGTTCAGGCTGACACGGTCGGTGCACTTGGCTGCCGCACCTCGTTGCTGTACGGGCAACGCGAGAGGCCCTCAGGATTTCTCCTGAGGGCCTCTGGCCTGCTGTGCACTCGGCAGGATTCGAACCTGCAACCTTCTGATCCGTAGTCAGATGCTCTATCCGTTAAGCTACGAGTGCTTGGCGTTCCGGGCTTTTCTGCCTGGTCGGCGTTGCGGGAACAACATTACATGACCTGCGCCGTCACGCGAAATCCATTAGCCATACCTCTCCTGACCTGCGAAAACGCCGTCCTGGAGCAGGTCTGCGGCCCACCCGCCGGACACCTTTGGGGCACGTGAACGACCGAAGCCCCGCACCAGAGGTGCGGGGCTTCGGGATCTTGCGGAGGCGGAGGGATTTGAACCCTCGATGGGCTTTAAGACCCAAACCGCATTAGCAGTGCGGCGCCATAGACCGGACTAGGCGACGCCTCCAGCACACCCCGCGCGAGCGCGAGTGGTGCGTGCAGATGATGACACAGTCGAGCGCGCTGTCACCAATCGCCGCCCACGGTACTAGGCAGGCGGGCGGCGAGGCAAAGCGTCCTGCGGCGCGGTGTTCCGGTCGGCCCCCCACGAGTTGCGCAACGTGCGGACGCGCGGAGCGTTAGAGATGGCGAGGGCTCCGCCCTCTGTCCGCCACCGCCCCTCCGCCCGGCGCGCGCCTCCACCCGGCGTGCACCGGAGCAGCCCGGCGCGCCCCCCGGTGCGCCAGAACAACAGGAGCCCCGCATGCTGCGCCGTCTCACGCTCACCGCCGTCGCGTCCTTCGCCGCACTGTCGGCCGCCGCTCCCGCCGCCACGGCCGTAACCCCTCTCCTGCCGCTGCCCCCGCTCCCCGTGCTCCAGGGGGACTGGGTGGGCGGGCGGGACACGGCGACCCGGCTCACGGTGACGGTCTCGGAGTCGGGCAATCCGACAGCCGACGGAACGTTCGAGCTCCAGTGCGATCCGGCGGGCGGTACCCACCCCGCCGCTCAGCGCGCCTGCGACCTGCTGGCGGAGGCCGCGGAGTCGGGTGACAACCCCTTCGTACCGACGGACCGGAACGCCATGTGTACGCAGCAGGCGGGCGGACCCGCCGCCGCCCGGGTCCAGGGGACCTGGCAGGGGGAGAACATCGACGCGCGGTTCAGCCGGGCCAACGGCTGCGAGATCTCGCGCTGGAACAACCTTGTACCGGTGCTCCCGTCCGCCAGGTAACAGGCTCAGCGGGGCGTGTCCGGCGCCTCCTGCCGGGGCCGCCTGTGCGCGTCGTCGCACGTCACAGGGGGCGCCCGCAGTCACGACATGGACCACCGGCGTACACCGTGTGCACAGAACCTTGGTGAGAGCTCCCCCTCATCCGCCGCCCCATGTGCCCTCGGTGCCTTTAGACTCCTTTCGTGACAGCCTGAGGCCCGAGGGGCAGGATGGGGCCCGCTGTCGGCAAGGTGCGGTATTCAGGGAGGAAGCGTCTCGTGAGCAGCAGGCCATCCCGAGGCGCTGCTCGCCTCGCAGCCATACTCGACGCCCTCCCGGACGGGCTCCTGCTCGTCAACTGCAACGGCACGGTCGTCAACGCCAACACCATCGCCCTCGAGATGTTCGAGACCCCGGGCACCGCGCTCGTGGGGCGCGGACTGCTCGATCTGCTTCCGGAGTTCGACTCCAGGCTGATCCCGGGGTCGATGCGCAGGCCGGAGACTGCGGACGAGCAGGGCAGGACCAAGCCGACGCGGATGACCGCGCGCCGGACCGACGGCACCGAGTACCCGGTCGAGGTCACCAGCGCGAGCCTCGACAGCGGCCAGGCCGGATACAACGACATCCACTCCAACTTCACCGGCGACGAGCTGCTCATGCTCGTCGTACGGGATCTTTCGGGCACCGTCGACACCGAGGCCGAGCTGGCCCGTTCGCAGCGCCAGACCGAGATGATCCTGCGGGCCGCCTCCGAGGGCGTCGTCGGTACGGACACGGACGGCCGGGTCGTCCTCGTCAACCCCGCCGCCGCCCAGATCCTCGGCTTCCGTGCCAGCGACCTCGGCGGCAAGGAACTCCACCCGCTGATCCTGCACTCGCGCGCGGAGGGCGACCCCTTCCCGTACGAGGAGTCCCCGCTCGCCGACACCCTCAAGTCCGGCCGCAAGCACCGGGTGCGCGGCCAGGTCCTCTGGTCCAAGAGCGGCGCGCAGGTGCCGGTCGACCTCACGACCGCGCCGGTGCGCGACGGGGACCAGCTGGTCGGCGCGGTGATGACCTTCACCGACCGCAGGCCCTACGAGGAACTGACGGAACAGCACACGGACGAGGTCACCGGGCTGACCGAACGGCACGCCGCCGAGGTCGCCGAGCTCACCGAGAGCCACCGTGCCGAGGTCGCCGGACTGACCGAACGCCACGCGGCCGAGCTGGCCGACCGGACCGAGCGGTACGCCTCCGAGCTGGAGGAGCAGGCCGATCAGCTGTCCGAGCTGGGCGAGCGGCACACGCAGCTGACCGCGGTGCTCGGCGAATCCCTGCGCGGCCCGCTGGAGGAGCTGCGCGGCGAGCTCTCGATGCTCGCCGCCGACCCCGCCGGCCAGCTGTGGCCCGAGGCCAACCAGATCCTGCACCACCTCGCCGCGGGCTACGCCCGGATGACGACGCTCGTCGACAACGTGCTGAGCTACCAGCGTCTGGACGGCGGCGTGGAGGCGCTCGTCAAGCAGACGGTGCTGCTCGACTCGGTGGTGACGGCCGGTATCGACGGTGCGGTCGAGCTGATCGGCCCAGGCCGCGCGCAGTTCGCGGTGCACGCGCCGCCGATCGAGGCCGAGGTCGACCCGGGCCGGCTGATCACGGCACTCGCCCACCTCGTCGCGGACGTGGCGGGTGTCGACTCGACCGGCAAGGCCCGGATTGTTCCGGGCGGCGGCTACGTCGACTCGACGGTGGTCGTGGCCGCGGCGCAGCGCGGTGACGTCGTACGGATCGAGGTGCGCGGGCCGTTCGCCGGGGGAGACCCGGTGCACGTGCCGATCGTGCGCGGGATCGTGCGGGCCCACGGCGGTGTGCTGCAGACGCACGAGATGCCAGGGATGAGCGGCAGCGCGTACGTCCTGGAGGTGCCGCTCGGCGCGGGCTCCGGGACGCTTGTGCCCCCGCCGGCTCCGGTTCCGGTACCCGAGGAGGTCCTGCCGGACGTTGCCCCCCAGCCCGCGACCGGCGGTGCGGGTGGCAGCCGGCGCAGGGCCCGGAGGTCGTCGACCGACGCGTTCCTGGAAAGCCCCGTGGACGCGGCGGCCGAGGCCGGGGAAGCAGCGGCGGGCGAGCCGACGGGGCGGCGCAGGGCGCGTCGCGGACCGGTTGCGCCCCAGGACCAGCAGGAGCAGGAAGCGATCGCGCCTCAGCAGAGCGAGGGCTCCGGGCGCAGGCGCGGGCGGCCCAGCCCGGCGGAGACGGAGCCTCAGGCGGACCGGCCCCGGGAGGCCCTGGCTCTCCCGGCACCCTCCCCCGCCTCCGCGGCTCCCTCAGCTCCCCCGGCTCCCTCCGAAGGCTCCGTGGTGACGGCGGCCGAGGGCGCGCAGGGGGGCGGCCGGCCGCAGCGCGGGCAGACCGTGCCTCCGCAGGGTGTGCCGCAGGAGGCCCAGGGCAGGCAGACGCGTCCCGGCGGCGGGAACCAGCGCGCGCTTCCGGCCCTCGCGTCGGCCGACGCCGGACCCCAGCAGGCCCAGCAGGGTCAGGTGCAGGGACAGCAGGCACAGCAGACCGGTGGGCGACGGGCCCGGCGGGCCCTCTCGGCTGCGCCGGAGCACTCCGCTCCGGCCGAGGCCGCACAGCCGCGTACCGCCTTCGCGCTGCCTCCCGCCGACGCGGACCGGGTACCGCCCGTCGCGCAGGGCGGGCCGTCCGGCCCGCTTCCGGAGCGCCACGACGCCGTACGGAGCGCACCGGACGCCGACCACACACCGCCGCAGGCGCACCCCGTGCCGTCGGGTCGTCGCAGGGCGCGCGCCGCAGACGTGCAGGAGCAGCCGGGCCGGCCGGACCACTCCGTCCCCGGGCAGCCGCTGCCCGCCGTCCCCCCGCAGCCCGACTGGTCGCAGTCCGGCACCTCGGGGCAGGGCCTGGCCGCGCTGAACGGGCAGGACGCCGCCGACGTCCCCGCTCAGGCCTCCGACGCATCCTGGGTGGGTCCGGACAGCACCACACACACCACGGGCAGCATCGCTGCTCCCCCCGCCGCCGAGGCTCCCTCCGGGCCCGCAGCCGCGCCCGTACCGGCACCGCATCCGGCGGCCGACGGCGCGGACCTCCCCGCGCCGGACGCGCAGGGCCCTGCGGTCGCCCCCGTGGCCGCGCAGGTCCCCGTACCGGACGCGCGGCGCCAGCCGCTGCCCGCCGAGGCACCGTCGCCCACGTCTTCGGACTCGACGCAGGGACGCGCGTTCAGCGTGCGGACGCTGGGTCAGGGTGTGCCGTTCGCGCAGCACCTCGCGCACCAGCAGAACCAGACGCTCGGCGGTGCCGGACGCCGCCGTAAGCTCGCCGCCCCTCCGGAGGCAGAGCGCCCGGTGCTGCCCGCAGCTCCGCAGCCCGTCCCGTCACCTGTCGCCCCGGACCGGCCCGGTGGCGCGGGCGCACCTGCGGGTCCCGTGCAGGGCGGCACCACCCAGGGCGCGGGCTCGGGTCAGCTGCTGTCCGCTCCCGCGGCCGAGGGCCGCTCGTACGCCATAGGCGCTCCCGACGAGGGCGCCGAAGGGCCGGAGCCGCTGGACGGGCCCGGTGGCGCGGTCGAGGTGGCCAACCGGCCGCAGCCGCTCCACGTCGACGACGAGCTGCCCCCCGAGCCGCTGGACAATCCGCGGCGGCTGCTCGTCTGGCCCGCCCCGGACGTCTCGACCCAGCAGGCTCTCAGCGACCGCGGCTACCGTCCGGTGATCGTGCACTCCCGCGAGGAGGTCGACGCCCAGATCGCGGCGTTCCCCGCCGCGCTGTTCGTCGACCCGCTGACGGGTCCGATCACCCGTACGGCTCTGCAGTCGCTGCGCCAGGCGGCCGTGGCCGCAGAGGTTCCGGTGCTGGTGACGGCCGGTCTGGGGCAGGCGACCAGGGAGGCCGCCTACGGTGCCGACCCCGCCGTGCTCCTCAAGGCCCTCGCCCCGCGCGACAGCGACCAGCATCCGCCGCGGGTGCTGGTGATCGACGAGCACGAGGAGATCGCGCTGGCGCTCACGGAGACGCTGGAGCGCCGCGGCATGCAGGTCGCGCGGGCGTCGGGTGACAGCGAGGCGGTCGAGCTCGCCACGCGGATGCGGCCGAACCTGGTCGTGATGGACCTGATGCAGGTACGTCGCCGGCGCGCCGGGATCATCGACTGGCTGCGCGCGAACGGCCAGTTGAACCGTACGCCGCTGGTCGTCTACACCTCGGCCGGCATGGACGAGGCGAATCTCCCCAGGCTCGCTTCGGGCGAGACGGTCCTGTTCCTGGCCGAGCGCTCCACGAGCGACGAGGTGCAGTCCCGCATCGTGGATCTGCTGGCGAAGATAGGGACCAACTGACGGCCGGCCTCGGGAGAGGCCGGCGGACGGACGCGTACGACGAGGGCGGTACGGGAAGACCCGTACCGCCCTCGCCCGTGTCCAGCGGTCCGGCTCAGAGCTGGGTGACGTCCAGCTCGCCGTCCGCGTACTGCTTGCGGATCACCTTCTTGTCGAACTTGCCCACGCTCGTCTTCGGCACCGCCGGAATGATCGACCAGCGCTCCGGCAGCTGCCACTTGGCGACGGACTGGGCGAGGAAGGTCCTGAGCGCCGCGTAGTCGGCCGTGGCGCCCTCCTTCAGGACGACCGTCGCGAGAGGGCGCTCACCCCACTTGTCGTCGGGGACGGCGACGACCGCGGCCTCCGCCACATCGGGGTGCGCCATGATCGCGTTCTCCAGGTCGACGCTGGAGATCCACTCCCCGCCGGACTTGATGACGTCCTTGGCCCGGTCGGTGAGCGTGAGGAAGCCGTCGTGGCTGATCACGCCGACGTCACCGGTCTTCAGCCAGCCGTCCACGCTGAACTTGTCCTCGGGGCGCAGGTCCGCACCGTCGGCGCCGCCGTAGTACGCGCCGGCGATCCAGGGGCCGCGGACTTCCAGTTCACCCGCGGACTCCCCGTCCCAGGGCAGGTGCTCGCCGCCCGGGCCGACCAGGCGCCCTTCGACCCCGGCCGGGAAACGGCCCTGGGTGACGCGGTACGGCCACTCCTCCTCGGCCGTCAGCCCGGCGGGCGGGTTGGCCATGGTGCCGAGCGGTGAGGTCTCCGTCATTCCCCAGGCGTGGCAGAGGCGGACGCCCAGCTTGTCGTAGGCCTCCATCAGGGAGGGCGGACAGGCGGCGCCGCCGATGGTGACGTTCGCCATGGAGGTGAGGTCGCGCGGTTTCGCGGTGACCTCGGCCAGCAGGCCCTGCCAGATCGTGGGAACGGCGGCCGCGTGTGTCGGCCTCTCCTGCTCGATCATGTCGGCGAGCGGGGCCGGCTGGAGGAAGCGGTCGGGCATGAGCATGTTGACGCCGGTCATGAACGTCGCGTGCGGCAGCCCCCAGGCGTTCACATGGAACTGGGGGACGACCACCAGGGTCGTGTCCTTGTCCGTCAGTCCCATCGACTCGGACATGTTGACCTGCATGGAGTGCAGGTAGACGGACCGGTGGGAGTAGACGACGCCCTTGGGGTCCCCGGTGGTGCCGGAGGTGTAGCACATGGCTGCGGCCTGGCGCTCGTCCAGCTCGGGCCAGTCGTAGGTGGTGGGGCGGCCGGCGATCAGGTCCTCGTACTCGTGCACCCGGGGGGCGATTCCCTCGAGCCCGGAGCGGTCGCCCGGCCCGGCGACGACCACGTGCTCGATGGACGGCAGGCGGGGGAGCAGCGGTACGAGGAGCGGCAGCAGCGAACCGTTGACGAGAACGACCTTGTCGTCCGCGTGGTTGACGATCCACACCAGCTGCTCGGCCGGCAGCCTGAGGTTGAGCGTGTGCAGCACGGCGCCCATGGAGGGAATCGCCAGGTACGCCTCCACATGCTCCGCGTTGTTCCACATGAGGGTGGCGACGCGCTGGTCGCCATCGATGCCGAGTTCGTCGTGCAGGGCGTGGGCCAGTTGCGTGGCGCGCCTGCCGATCTCGGCGAAACTGCGCCGTTGCGGCTCTGGTTCGCCGGTCCAGGTCGTGACCTGTGACTTCCCATGGATGGTCATCCCGTGATTCAGGATGCGTGTCACAGTCAGCGGTACGTCCTGCATGGTGCTCAGCACGGCGTCCTCCCGGTGGGCGCTACGCGGCAGTAAGGTTGCGCTGATTCTGCGCACATACCGTTCGGTATGTCACTACTCCCGGGAGTACGAATCGGTGTCGGTCGGCAAAATCGGGCTGTCACGGGCACCCGCGCGGCCTCATCGGACCGGGTCGAGCCCCGGATCCTCGCGCAGCTTCCCGAGCGCACGTGACACGGCGCTCTTGACCGTACCGATGGACACCCCGAGGACATCGGCCGTCTGCGCCTCGCTGAGGTCCCCGTAGTACCGCAGGACGACCATGGCCCGCTGGCGGTCCGGGAGCTTCATCACGGCACGCCACATCGCGTCGTGCAGCACCTGCTGCTCGGCGGGGTCGGGCGCGGGAGCGGCCTCCTTCTCGGGCAGCTCCTCGCAGGCGAACTCGTCGACCTTGCGCTTGCGCCACTGCGAGGTGCGGGTGTTCACCAGGGCCCGGCGGACGTATCCGTCGAGCGCCCTGTGGTCCTCGATCCGCTCCCAGGCGACGTACGTCTTGGTGAGAGCGGTCTGCAGCAGATCCTCGGCATCGCTCGAGTTCGCGGTGAGGGAGCGGGCGGTGCGCAGCAGTACGGGGCCCCGTGCTCGTACGTACGACGAGAACGACGGGTATCGCGGGTGTCCGGCGGAAGCAGCGACTGCCCTGGAGGCGCCGGTGCAGACTGGCGTGGTCATGCCTCCACGCTAGGAGCGGGCACCGTCGAGGGGATCGGCCCCAGGTCCCGAAGCGGCGTCCGCCTCAGGTTGTAGGGGCGGGGCAGGCTCCACCTCCTGAAGGTGGAGGGCCCCTCGGCCACCCTCAGGGTCCTCACCCCGGGGAAGGGTGCGCGGGCGCCCCGCCCGAACAGACGGACAGCGGCCTGCGGGGCGCACCGGAGTGCCGCCCCGCAGACCGCTGCTCAGCCGGCCGGGCGCCGACCCCCCAAAACCCCCGGCCGCGGGCTCACCAGAGCGGCGTGAAGTAGACCGCGACGATGTCCGTGGACTGGTCGATCGCGGTGAAGGCCGATCCGCTCACCTGGGCCGAATTGCTGTGGTTCGATGCGCCGGAGCCGACGGCCTGCTGCTGCGAGGTCGATGAATTGCCGGAGTTGTTCCCTCCGACTCCGGCGGACCCGATCGTCGCCACCGCCGCGTTCGATCCGTCGTTCGCGAACGAACCGTTGTCGGCGACCGCGACGCCGCCGAACAGTGCGGCAGCAAGAGGCAGGGCGGCAACGGCGGCGAGGGCGCGAACGGTACGGGTGCTTGCCATGTCAATTCCTCCAGGAACCGAAAGTACGGCTTGGTACGGCTGGTTCCGAAGCAGTTGGCCGACCGCCTCGGTGCTGGTCACGACGTCGCGAGACGAAAGTTGCCCACCGCATCCCCGGCGAACCGCCCATGGTTCCCGATTCCCCCGCAAGCATGAGGAACACCCGATAAACCTCTCGCACACCCCCAAGTCGCCACACACCCTCACCCCGGGCCTCGCGCAGGAAGAAGCGTTCCGCCACCCCGGGCACCCTCTTATCCCCTTCCCTTCTTCGAACATCTGTACGAACATAGACCCATGGCCATCATCGACCGGCAGACCGCCACCCTGGCCCTGGCGCACGCGCTCTCCGCCGCCGAACGCGGGCTCCCCGTCTTCCCCCTGTCCGCGACCAAGCTCCCCGCACTGCGCTCCCCGCATCACGGCGAGGTCCCTCCCGTACGCTGCCGGGGTGCCTGCGGACTGCCCGGTCACGGCGTCCACGACGCCACGACCGACCCGGCCGCGGTGCGGGCGCTCTTCGCCGCCGCGCCCCGGGCCACCGGATACGGAATCGCCTGCGGTCGGGATCCCCACCGCCTCATCGGCATCGACCTCGACATCGACGGGGCACACGGCAACGACTCCGTGGCCGCACTCCAGCAGATCGCCCTCCAGCACCTGTTCACCATCCCGGCCACGGTGACGGTGCTGACCCCCAGCGGCGGCCGCCACCTCTGGCTGACGGGACCCTCCGGCATCACCGTGCCCAACTCCGCGAGCCGCCTCGCCCCGGGCATCGACGTCCGCGGCAGCGGCGGCTATCTGGTCGGACCCGGATCGGTCACCACCCACGGCAGGTACCGGCTCGCCCCCGGCACGGCCCACCTCTCACCCGCCCCGTGCCCACGCGCCCTCCTGCGCCTGCTCACGCCCCCCGCGCGCCCCCACCACCCGGCGAGCCGCCCCTCCCGCGCCGGCCAGGGCCAGGGCCTCGTCCAATTCGTACTCGCCGCCCATGAGGGCCAGCGCAATACGCGCCTCTTCTGGGCAGCGTGCCGCGCCTACGAACACGGCTTCGGCGACGCACTCGCGGACGCCCTGACCGACGCGGCAGTCCGCACGGGCCTCTCCGAACAGGAGGCCCGCGCGGCGATCGCCTCAGCGGCCCGCCTGACATCGGAACGCCCCGAAGCCCTGTGAACCCCCCGCGCACCCGCATCTGTGCCCGGCACACAGGGAACTGACGGAAAGCCACCGAGCCCGACGCGCAGCGCCAACAGGAACGGCCCCTGACCGAAATACCTGGTCAGGGGCCGTTCCTCCTGCGGTGGGTGTGGGATTTGAACCCACGGTCACATCGCTGCGACGACGGTTTTCAAGACCGTTCCCTTAGGCCGCTCGGGCAACCCACCCTCGCCCCGCCCACCTGCAGCGGAGCGCCTACAGCGTACCGGGTCGCTGATCCTCCCGGGCAACCCTGGCCGGAGGTCGGCCACAGGCCCGCTGCCGGCCGCAGCCGCTGTCGCGTCGCTTCGGCCACACGCACGGGAGGGGCTGCCGAAGATTTCGACAGCCCCTCCCCGGTGCAGCGTTCGAACGGTCCGGGCAGGTCAGCTGTCGCCCTTGCGCTCGCCCAGGACGAGTTCGGCCGTCGCCGTCTTGCCGTCACGCTTGTAGGTGAGCGTGACCTTGTCGCCCGGCTGGTGGGTCCAGATCTCGCCGATCAGGGTCGGCCCGCTCTCGACCACCGTGTCGTTGAACTTCGTGATCACGTCGCCGGCCTTCAACCCGGCCTTGGCCGCAGGCCCGTTCGGCGTGACGGCGGGGGTGCCTGCCGCTCCCTGGTCCGAGATCGTGGCGCCGCCGGTCTTCTCCTCCATCGTGACCGTCGCGCCGATCACGGGGTAGACCGGCTGACCGGTCTTGATCAGCTGCTCGGCGACGTTCTTCGCCTGGTTGACCGGGATGGCGAAGCCGAGGCCGATGGAGCCCGCCTGGGACTGGCCCGCGCCGCCCCCGGTGGTCGACTGGATGGCGGAGTTGATGCCGATGACCGCACCGCCCGCGTCCAGGAGCGGACCGCCGGAGTTGCCCGGGTTGATCGAGGCGTCGGTCTGCAGGGCGCTCATGTACGAGTTCTTGTTGCTGGAACCGTCACCGGAGGCGACAGGACGGTCCTTGGCGCTGATGATGCCGGTGGTGACCGTGTTGGAGAGACCGAACGGGGCGCCGATCGCGATGGTCGAATCGCCCACCGCGACCTTCTCGGAGTCACCGAGGGGCAGCGGAGTCAGTCCGTCCGGAGCGTTCTTCAGCTTCAGGACGGCCACGTCGTAGCCCTGTGCCCGGCCGACCACTTCCGCGTCGTACTTCTTGCCGTCGGAGAACGTCGCGGTCAGCTGGCCGTTGTCCGCCGCGGAGGCCACCACGTGGTTGTTCGTGAGGATGTGGCCTTCCTTGTCGTACACGAAGCCGGTGCCCGTGCCGCCCTCGCCGTCACCGGACTGCGCGTCGATGGTGACCACGCTGGGCAGTGCGTTCGCCGCGACGCCCGCGACCGTGCCCGCTTCGCGCTTGAAGTCCTTCGGACTGTTGGAGGCCGCCACCGTGGTCGACCCCGAGGAGCCGGAGTCGTTGCTGTCCGCGGCCCAGTAGCCGAGGGCTCCGCCGACGCCGCCCGCGACGAGCGCGGCCACCGCGACGGCCGCGATCAGACCGCTCGCCGCACGCCGCTTGCGGGGGCCTTCGGGCTCCGCCGGGGCGGGGGCTCCCCACACCGGGGTGCCGCCGCCGTCGGCGTACGACGGGACGGCCGGAGGAGGAGGAGGCCAGGAGGCCGGACCGGCAGGAGGCTGCTGCGACGGAGGCTGGTAGGGCTGCTGCGGCTGTTCGTGGTGCGGCGTGGACGGCTCGGGGCCGGACTGGTGCGCGGCGGCAGCCGGAATCTGCGCCGTCGGCGCGTCCGCGGGAGGGGCCGGGGTGGCCCCGGGCGTCGCCGGGCCGCCCGGCGGGGTGCCCTCAGGAGCGGCAGCCGGCACGGGAGGTGCGGACGGAACAGACGGTACGGACGGAACCGTGTTGCCCTCGTTGCCCTCGTTCTCTGTGCTCACAGCTCTTTACTCCTCGGTTCCACTCGGCATTCGGCAAGAGATCCGCTGTGCACGTGTCTGCGGTCAGCTTTTCCCACAGCACGTCAGGCCACTGTAAGCAGGACCTGTGCATCCGCACACCAATCTTTACATCAGGCAAAACGGTCCCCCGTGACAAGGTGGCCGCACCCGCCGCGTCACGGTGGCACCATGACGCGGTGACCCACGCCCGGCAGCACAGCATGCCCCCTCCCATCCAGGTCATCGCCCATCGCGGGGCCTCGGACGACGCCCCCGAGCACACCCTGGCCGCCTACCGGAAAGCGATCGAGGACGGCGCCGACGCACTGGAGTGCGACGTCCGCCTCACCGCGGACGGACAGCTCGTCTGTGTGCACGACCGCAGGGTGAACCGCACCTCCAACGGACGCGGTGCGGTCTCCGCCCTGGAGCTCGCCGACCTCGCCGCCCTCGACTTCGGTTCGTGGAAGGACCACGAGGAGTCCCCGGACTGGGATCCGGTGCCGGGCGAGCTCACCTCCGTACTCACGCTGGAACGGCTCCTCGAGCTGGTCAGCGAGGTGCGGGCCACCGGGCGGCCGCTCCAGCTGGCCATCGAGACCAAGCACCCCACCCGCTGGGCCGGGCAGGTGGAGGAACGCCTGCTCCTGCTGCTCAAGCAGTTCGGCCTGGACGATCCGCCGGCGGGCGGGCCCTCCCCCGTACGCGTCATGAGCTTCTCCGCACGGTCCCTCTACCGCATCCGGGCGGCGGCACCCACCCTGCCCACCGTCTTCCTGATGCAGTTCGTCTCGCCGCGGCTGCGCGACGGACGGCTTCCGGCCGGCGCACGGATCGCCGGTCCCGGGATGCGGATCGTGCGCAGCCACCCCGGATACATCGAACGCCTGCACAGGGCCGGCCATCGCGTGCACGTCTGGACGGTGAACGAACCGGAGGACGTCGAGCTCTGTGTAGGCCTCGGCGTGGAAGCAATCATTACAAACCGCCCAAAGCAGGTTCTTTCGCAACTGGGCCGCTTTTAGCATCAGTTACAGGGGGTACACCGGCGCATTCGCTCCGCAATCGATCGTTACGAGTGCATCACTGGCAGGGCTTTGGCCGGTTTCCGGTGAAGCCCAGGGGGGCATCCAATCCGTGGCGTGGGGCAAAGGAGGTCTCGGGGGTGACGTTGGTGGTGGCACAAGAGGTGCCCACGTCGTCGAGCATGGCCGTTCCTCATGGCCCTGCAGGCGTGGGGCAGGCACGGCACTGCATGCGCGAGCAGCTGCGCAGCAACGGGGTGTCGGACACGGTTGTCGACGATGCTGTATTGATCCTTTCCGAACTCCTCAGCAACGCCTGCCGTCACGGCAGGCCGCTGGGCCGGCACGCGGAGGTCGGTGACGGCGACATCCGCGCCGCTTGGCGCGTCGACAGGGCGGGCGACCTGACGGTCGAGGTCACGGACGGAGGCGGCCCGACCAGGCCGATTCCGGCCACCCCGTCGGTCACCGCACGCGGCGGCCGAGGGCTCAACATCATCAGCGCCCTCGCCCAGGAGTGGGGCGTACGGGACGACACCTCGGGCGAGGTCACCGTATGGGCCCTGGTGTCGGCGGATCACGGGCTCGACGCGCTGGACGGCATGGACTTCGCCGACGCTTTCGAGGCCTTCGACGACGCAGGCTGAAGCGGCTCGGCAGGAGCGGCCCGGGTGGCAGCGGGCCTGACTCCGGGCGGAACTGCCGGCACGGGGCCGTGGCGGGCCCGGCGGCAGGTGTGACCCTGCGGTGGCGGGGGCGGCTAGGCTCGCGCCGGAGACCGCACCGTCACAATCGGGAGAACGCCCACCATGGCCAAGAAGCGCCCTCAGTCCAAGGCCGGGAAGCAGCAGCTCAAGGATGGTGAGATCCCGGTCGTCGGGGCCCGCGAGCCCTGCCCCTGCGGTTCGGGCCGCCGCTACAAGGCGTGTCACGGACGCGCCGCCGCCCAGGCCGTGACCGAGCTGGTCCAGCGCCCCTTCGAGGGACTTTCCGGGGAGTGCGACTGGATCGCCCTGCGCGAACTGGTGCCCGCCGCAACGGTCGAGCTGACACTGACGGGCGGTCTGCCCGAGGGCGTACCCTCCGTGACGCTCGCGACCGTACTGCCGATGGCATGGCCGGCTCTGCGCCGTGACGACGGTTCCGTCCTGCTCGCCCTGCAGAACGACACCTCCTCCGGCGACCTCAGCCGCGACCTCGCCGACACCCTGCAGCGGGCGCTGGAGGCGGAGCCCGGTTCGCCGGTCGCCGCCCGCCGGGTGCCCGCCGACGGCCCGCGGCTGCAGGACGTCCTCGACCCGAACGCCGCGTTCGAGCCGGTTGTGCACTCGGGGTTCGAGTTCTGGGTCCCGGACGCGGAGAACGCCACCCCCGAGGTGTCCGCATCCCTGGAGCGCGCCAACGCCGCGGCGATCCCGACCACGCTGCTCTCCGGAGTGGACGCCGCGTACTGGTGCGAGACGCCGGAGAAGAACCACCTGCGCTGGGTCATGCCGCACCCGGAGGAGCAGCTCCTGGACGCGCTCGCCCGACTGCACGCGGCAGGCGCGTCCTCGCTCGGCGAGGGAACGAGGCTGGTCGGCTCGTTCCGGGCGCACGGGCTGATGGTCCCGGTCTGGGACCTGCCCTCCACGATGGGCGCCGAGGACTGCGAGAAGCCTGCCGCGAAGTTCGCGGAGCAGCTCGCCGAGGCGCTCGCGTCGGACGCCCCGCTCACCGGCGAGGAGCGGCGGGCACGGGGTGGGCTCACCAACCGCCAAGTGACGCTCAGCTGACAGTGACGGCGCCGCGGACGGTTCGGTGACCCCGGTCACAACTCGCCGTACTCGCGAGTAAATCGCTGTCCGAATAGGCGAGATCGAATTTGCTCACAGCAGATCTCTTGTTACCGTTCTGGAAGCCCGGTCGCTGGTGCATCCCCCGTCGCCAGCGGCCGGGCGTCCGCATTTCCGGGGAGGGCGCGCAGGGGCGCACGCCGGAGCACCGGCGGACAGGCCCCGCCA
Source organism: Streptomyces sp. NPDC056452 (assembly GCF_042796085.1). Lineage (NCBI taxonomy): Bacteria > Bacillati > Actinomycetota > Actinomycetes > Kitasatosporales > Streptomycetaceae > Streptomyces > Streptomyces sp. NPDC056452. Next base: position 4,840 of record NZ_JBHTRI010000019.1, on the reverse strand, counting down.
CGGCACTCCGGCCGCGCCCGATGTCAGCGCCCCCTCCGCCGCCGCGCCTCACCACCGGTACGCGCCTCAGCCGTTCTGCGCGGAGCGGGTTCGGGTACGCCCCCCGAGGGTCCGGAACACCGGGCGCGCGCCGTCTCCCTTCAGGGCTACGGGCGGTGACGGAGTGTTTGCTTTCGGACAGATGTCCGGCACCCACTGAGGCGTCGTGCGAATGGGCGAGCGCTCAGCAAGAACATTTGCCTTCGACTTCCGCTCCGGACTTCCACCGACTTCCACCCCGCACCGTTTCCGTAATCTTCTACGGAAAGGTCATCAGAAAGCCTGCCATCAGCGCCTTTTGCACCCGGCGCGGGGATTCGATCGATTCGGGCCGGGCGATTCGGGGACGAAATACGCTCGTCCCACGCGCACCCGCCGGGCTGTTCACACAGAACACGGGCGGACTCACACCCTTACGAGTGAGCCGCCCGTCGTTCCTGCCGGTTTCCCGCAGCAGTCACCGGTCCGTCAGTACGCGAGCCGACTGCCGCCGTCCGGAGCGCTGTTGCTCGCCTCGACGAGCGCATCCAGGACCGATTCCACATCCGGGAGCCAGGGCGCGGCAGGACCGGCCAGCGGTGCCCGTTCCCAGCGCACCTGCCCCGTACCCACCTCGGACGGAGGCAGGATGAGGTAGCCGCCCTCACCGTGGAATCTCAGCGAGCTGGGCACCCAGTCCTTGGCGTGCAGCAGCTCTCCGAGCCGTTCCAGCGTGTACGGAGCGACCAGCAGCGACCAGCGGGTCGGTGTCGCCACCACCGGACCGAGTCTCAGCCCCATGGCGTCGAGCGCGGTCAGCGCCCGGGCACCCGCCACGGCCGGCAGGCTCAGCGCGCAGGGCGCCTGGCCACCGGTGGCCAGCACGACCGGAGCGGCCGGCCGGTTGGACCACCACCAGCGCACCATGCGCGCGTCGGTGGTCGCCGCAAGGAGACCGGGGTCGAAGGGATGTGCGCCGGGCACGGCGCACTCGGGATCGGGGCAGGCGCAGCCGCGGCCGCGCTCGCCGCGCACACCTGCCGTCGCCAGCCCCGCTCCGGGGAGGACGGGCCACTTCCAAGCGGTGGCACAGGTAAGCGCCGCGTCGAGCTGGGCGGGACTTGCCTTGCGCCGGGGCCGGTGCCTGCGTCGCCTTCCGAGGATCTCGCGCATGAGCGCTCGTTCCTTTCCGTTGAACGCCGAGGTCCACATCACACCACGTGTTCGTTACACCACGTGTGCGTCTCTTCGCCGTGCGTGCATGCCCACCGGGCTGCGGTACGGACAGGCAGTCCGCGCCGAGCGTGAGCCGAGCCGAGCAGAGTGGAACCGAACAGAATGGGAGCTGAGCCGAGTCGAACCGTGTGGAACCGAGCCGAGTCCAGTCAATACATCGCGCGGGCGGCGTGCGCGTCGCGCTTGCCGTCCCTTGTGCAAACCCCGCCACTCGCGGGTGGGGGTGCGGCCGTCACGGGTGAGGACGTCCGGGCGCGCTGTCGGGTTCCGGGGCGATCGCAACTGCCCCTGGCCATCAACGGTTACGTACCCAGCATGCCCGGAATGACGCTCCCTCCGGCACTTCACCCCGAGGGCGCCCCCTGTCGAGCACACCCAGTCGACCGCAAATAGCTGCACGGGGGTGCATTTTTTGGCCAACTTAACAGACCCCTGGACACCACAAATATCGCAAGGACAATGCTGGACATCACCTTACTTGTGCGTGTACATGTGGATGCACTGATAGCGGCGCAGAATGACATGGGGGTTTGCGATGCTATTCGACGAAACACACCAGTCGGAAAGCCGACTGCCATGAGCGCCCCACATCTGCCGAAAGTGGCTGGAATCGATCCCATGGTTCCTGTTTCAACGCACACTGCAGCCCCCCTCAAGGCCGTGCCCGCCGCACCCGGAGCCTTCATCCAGGACCGCCTGGCGGGCTGGGTCTCCGACCTCACCACGTTGCACGAACTCACCGAGCGACTGGCCGGAACCAGCACCCTCGACACCGCCCTCCACGAAATGCTGGGCGCCGGAGCGGCTCTGGTCGGAGCCCGCCGCGGACTCCTGGTCCTCGAACCGGCCGACGGCAGCGGCCCGTCCCTCACCATCGGCCTCGGCCTCGCCCACGCCGAACTCGGAACCATCGAGACCGTGCCGCGCAGGGCCACCTCCTACGGCCGCTTCCTCGACGGCCTCCCGGACACCGACACCCCACTGGCCAGCCCCGACATCCTCGGCGACGACAGCATCGACCCCCGCTGCCGCGAAGTCGCCGCCACGCTCGGTTACGCCGCCAGCTACACCCTTCCGCTGGCCACCGAGACCGCCGGCCGGCTCGGCGTGGCCGTCTGGCTGTACGACGAACCCGCCGAACCACTGGAACGCCAGTGCCACCTCGTCGGCCTGTACGCCCGCTACGCCACCGAGCACCTCGCCCGCCTCCTGGAACTGGAACGCGCCAGAGCGGATGCCGCGATCATCGCCGAGGAGCTGCTTCCCACCAGGCTGCCCCGGGTACCCGGGGTACAGCTCGCCGCCCGCCACCGGACCGCCCCGAAGGGCGGCGGCGACTGGTACGACGCGCTCCCCCTCCCGGACAACGCGCTCGGCCTGGCCGTCGGCTCGGTCGGCGGTTCCGGTCCGAGCGCCCTGGCCGCGATGGGCCGGCTCCGCGCCGGCCTGCGCGCCTACGCCGTCATGGAGGGCGAGGACCCCGTCGCCGTACTCTCCGATCTCGAACTCCTGCTGCGGCTGACCGAACCGGCCTGCGCCGCCACCGCGCTCTACGCCTACTGCGAACCCGAACGCCGCACGATCCTGCTGGCCGGGGCCGGGCACACCCCGCCGCTCGTCATCGGCGACCGGCGCACCGAGTTCGTGGAGACGACCCTCTCCGCGCCCCTGGGCATGCTGGCCTGCTGGGAGGCACCGAGCGTGGAGTTCACGCCCGCCCCCGGCGAGACCGTGCTGCTCTACACCGACGGGCTGCTGCGCCGCACCGGCGACCCCATGGACCGGGCGTTCGCCCGACTGCACGCGGCGGCGGCCTGCGTACCGAAGGCGCTGCGCCACGATCCGGGAGCCGTCGCCGACCATGTCCTGCGGACCGTCCTGCCCGACGGCCTGGACCGGAGCGACAGCACCGAGGACGTGGTCCTGCTGGCCGCGCACTTCGACTGACGGCCGTACCGGACCGGTAAGAGGTCTTCCGGCCCTGGGCCCCCTTCCGTACGCCCGTACGATGGATGGGGTCCAGTGTCGTATAAGGAGAGACAAATCGTGTCTGAGGAGCTCACCCCGGAGACCCCGGAAGCCACCGAAGCAGAGCCGATCAAGCAGCGGAAGAACGGCCTGTACCCGGGCATTTCCGATGAGCTCGCCGAAAGCATGAAGTCCGGCTGGGCCGACACCGAGCTCCACGGCCTCGAGCCGATCGCCCAGGCCGAGCACACCGCCGCCCGCCGCGCCGCGCTCTCCGCGCGCTTCCCCGGCGAGCGGCTCGTCATTCCCGCGGGCAACCTGAAGACCCGCTCCAACGACACCGAGTACGCGTTCCGTCCCTCCACCGAGTACGCCTACCTCACCGGCGACCGGAGCCAGGACAGCGTCCTGGTGCTCGAGCCGACCGGCTCCGGCGACACGGCCGGGCACGACGCGACGGTCTACCTGCTGCCCCGCTCCAACCGCGAGAACGGTGAGTTCTGGCTCGACGGCCAGGGCGAGCTCTGGGTCGGCCGCCGCCACTCCCTCGCCGAGGCCGAGCAGCTGCTGGGCATCCCCGCGAAGGACGTCCGTGAGCTCCCGGCCGCGCTGGCCGAGGCCACCGGTCCCGTCCGCAACGTCCGTGGCCACGACGCGGGCATCGAGAGCGCCCTGACCGACAAGGTCACCGCCGAACGCGACGAGGAACTGCGCGTCTTCCTCTCCGAGGCCCGTCTGGTCAAGGACGCCTTCGAGGTCTCCGAGCTGCAGAAGGCCTGCGACGCCACGGCACGCGGCTTCGAGGACGTCGTCAAGGTCCTCGACAAGGCCGAGGCGACCAGTGAGCGCTACATCGAGGGCACCTTCTTCCTGCGCGCCCGGGTCGAGGGCAACGACATCGGCTACGGCTCGATCTGCGCGGCCGGCCCGCACGCCACCACGCTGCACTGGGTCCGCAACGACGGAGCGGTCCGTTCCGGTGAGCTGCTGCTCCTCGACGCCGGTGTGGAGACCAACGAGCTCTACACCGCGGACGTGACACGGACGCTGCCGATCAACGGCACGTTCACCCCGCTGCAGCGGAAGATCTACGACGCCGTGTACGAGGCCCAGGAGGCGGGCATCGCGGCCGTCAAGCCCGGCGCCGCATTCCGCGACTTCCACGACGCCGCGCAGCGCGTCCTCGCCCAGAAGCTCGTCGAGTGGGGCCTGCTGGGCGACCTGACCGTGGAGAAGGTCCTGGAGCTGGGACTGCAGCGCCGCTGGACCCTGCACGGCACCGGCCACATGCTCGGCATGGACGTCCACGACTGCGCCGCCGCACGCACCGAGTCGTACGTCAACGGCACTCTGGAGCCCGGGGTGTGCCTCACGGTCGAGCCCGGACTGTACTTCCAGGCCGACGACCTGACCGTGCCCGAGGAGTACCGGGGCATCGGCGTCCGGATCGAGGACGACATCCTCGTCACCGAGGACGGCAACCGGAATCTGTCCGACAAGCTGCCGCGCCGGGCCGACGAGGTCGAGGCGTGGATGGGCCGGCTCAAGGGCTGACACGGGCGGCGCGCGGGGCGCGCCGCGTGCGCCGGGAGGGCGCGCTGCTCAGGACACCATGAGC
>NZ_JBHTRI010000018.1:0-157848 GCF_042796085.1 Streptomyces sp. NPDC056452 | reverse complement strand
GGCGCGCCCCGGTCCGGGGAGCGCCCTCCTTCATGTCTGTGGCCGTCCTGCACGGTCAGGGACCGTTGCCTCCGCCGCGCGGGCCACCGTCGTTTCCGCCGATGATGCCCGGCGGGAAGGTGATGCCGCCGATCGGGTCGTCGGTTCCCGGCTTGTCGTCGCCGTCCTCGCGGTCCCGGGGCTTGCCCTTGTCCTTGTCCTTGTCTTCCTTCGGCTTGGCACGGGGCACCGAGATCGGGTTGAAGGACGGGGTCTCCGACGCGCTCAGCGCACCGGTCATCGCGATCTTCCAGATGGGACCGGGAAGACAGCCGCCGCAGACCTTGTCGTAGTACTGGCCACCGATGGTGATGTTGTACATCTTGGTGGTCTTCTCGCCGATGTCGTCGCCGACCCACACCGCCGTCGAGAGGTTCGGGGTGTAGCCGACGAACCAGGCGTCCAGGCGGTCGTTGGTCGTACCCGTCTTGCCGGCGTTGTCGCGGTCGGTGAGACCGGCCAGCGTGCCGGTGCCGTCCTCGACCACGCCCTTGAGCATCTGGCTGATGGTGTCCGCCGTCGGCTCACTCATCGCCCGGGAGCACTCGGACTTCGGTACCTCGATCTTCTTGCCGTCGGGGTCGATGATCGCTTCGATGGCGATCGGCGAGCAGTAGGTGCCCCGGTTGGCGAACGTGGCGTACACGGAGGCCATCGACAGCGGGGTGCTCACCTCGCCGCCGAGGGTGATCGAGGCGTGCTCCTCGATCTCCTTGCCGTCGCCCCGCTCGTAGCCGACCTTCTTCGCCATCTCGACCGTCTCGCACAGACCGGCCTTCTGCTCCAGCAGGGCGAAGTAGGTGTTGATGGACTTGCCGAGCGCACCCGTCATGTCCCAGGAGCCCTTCTCGGACTCCATCTCGTTCTGCAGGTCCCAGTTGCCACCGCCTGCGGGGGCACCCGAGCAGGTGCGGTACGAATCCTGCGGCAGCGAGAGCTTCCAGCCGGTGGAGAAGCTCTGAGCGGGGCTGATGCCCTTCTCCAGAGCCGCGGCGGCGGTGATCGGCTTGAAGGTCGAGCCGACCTGGAAGCCGTAGGTGCTGCCGCCCATCTTGTTGCTGACGCCGAGGTTCAGCATCGTCTGGTGCTTCTTCTGGTCCAGGCCGTACGGGCGCGACTGGGCCATCGAGAGGATCTTGCCGCTGCCGGGCTGGACCTGCACCACCGAGGCGGCGACCTTGTCGTCCTTGTTCACCTTCGAGGTCGCTGCCTCGTTGGCGGCCCGCTGCGCCTTCGGGTCGAGCGTCGTCTTGACCGTCAGACCACCGAGGTTCCAGAGCTTGGCGCGCTCCTCGTCGGTCTTCCCGAAGGCGGGGTCGTTGAGGACGATCTGGCGTACGTAGTTGCAGAAGAAGCCGGAGCCTGCGACGGCGGTGATGCAGCCGTTCTTCGGCTCGCTGACCTTCAGCTTGATCGGGTTGGCGATGGCCTTGTCGGCTTCGTCCTGCGAGATGTCCCCGACGGCCGCCATGCGCTGCAGCACGATGTTGCGACGCTTGGTCGCTTCCTCCGTGTCGTTGACCGGGTCGTACCGGGTCGGCGACTGGACGAGGCCGGCGAGGAGCGCGGCCTCCTCCACCTTCAGGTCCTTCGCGTGCTTGGAGAAGTACCGCTGGGAGGCGGCCTCGACGCCGTAGGCCTGCTGCCCGAAGAACGTGATGTTGAGGTAGTTCTCCAGGATCTTCTTCTTGCCGAGCTCTTCCTCGACCTGGATCGCGTACTTCAGCTCACGGACCTTGCGGCCCAGGGTCTGCTGGGTGGCCTGCGCGACCTTGTCCGGGTCGTCGCCCGCCTCCTCCACGAAGACGTTCTTCACGTACTGCTGGGTGAGGGTCGAGGCGCCCTGCGCGGCACCGCCGGCCTGCACGTTGCGGTTCATCGCACGCAGGATGCCCTTGAGGTCGACGGCCCCGTGCTCGTAGAACCGTGAGTCCTCGATCGCGATGATCGCGTCCTGCATGTACGGGGAGATGTCCTTGAGCGGGACGACGGTCCGGTCGCGGGAGTAGTCGGTCGCGATGAGACCGCCCTCGCTGTCCAGGATCGTGGTCCGCTGGCTCAGCGGCGGAGTCTTGAGGTTGGAAGGGATCTCGTCGAATCCCTCGACCGTCCCCTTGGCTGCGAGGCCCAGCGCTCCGGCGGCCGGCAGCGCGATGCCTGCCAGCACAGCTCCGGACAGCGCGGCGACACCGAGGAACTTGGCGGCCTGCTGAGTCGTGGTGAGACCCCCGCCTGAGCGCTTCTTTGGCATGGGGGCAGCCTAATCCGTAGGTGGCGACGTTCCGCAGGGGCGGGGGCTCCTCGGAGCGTTCGAGTACCAGACCGTGACATCCGGGCGCGGCCGCAGGCCGAGGCCTCGACGTGGACGGGTGCGCGGTGGTGGCGTCCGGGGCGGTGGGGGGCACGTGGGTTCCGGACGGACGCCCGTCGTGTCCCGGTCCCGGCGTCACGGGAGGTGGTGGCGGTCGCCTGGCCAGCGCAGACGCCCTGCCGTCCGTGAGGGGAGCAATCGACCATTCGCCCGTGAGGCCCGAAGTGCGTACGTCCGTCGCCGAGGGCCCGCTGCCCGACCGGGACGCGAGCGAGGTAGAGATCGACAGACCACTGCTCCAGGGTTGGTCGCCGACGAGTGGCACCAGCGGCTCCACGGCCGTGCCGTGTCCGGGGGCTCGCCCCGCGAATCTGACGGCACAACAACGCGTGGTGCCTACGTTCTCATTCGCCGGACACAGGAACAGGCCTTGGCCTAAGCTGCTCTCAACTGTCACAGCAGTCCGGTTTTGCAGCAACCCCCGTGCACCGCCCAGCGCAACTCAGCCACATGCCGAGGCGTTCCCGAATTCGCCTCATGTGTCACCGAATGTCCGTTGCGACTTGGGCCTACTGTCCCAGTTCGGCCGGGATAGTCCCGCATGTCCTCACCTCACTCCCCTGGGTGATCTGCCGCGTACGCATAGTCCGTTCGGGCCATTCAAGATTGGGCCCGAAGGGGGTGTTGTGCTGTCGCCTGCTTCCGTAACGTCCTCAACTGGCAGCGGTGAATATGCCGCTACCGCCGTGGGGGAGCCTCGATTCGGGAGAGGACGGCGCCGGCATGGGCTGGGTAACCGACTGGAGTGCGCAGGCAGCCTGCCGCACTACCGATCCGGATGAACTGTTCGTACAAGGGGCAGCGCAGAACAGGGCCAAGGCGGTGTGCACCGGTTGCCCGGTGCGGACCGAGTGCCTGGCTGATGCGCTGGATAATCGCGTCGAATTCGGCGTATGGGGCGGAATGACGGAGCGGGAGCGCCGCGCACTGCTGCGCAGACGGCCCACCGTCACGTCCTGGCGTCGTCTGCTGGAGACCGCACGCAGCGAATACGAGCGGTCCACGGGCTTGCTGCCCGCAGCGGTCGGCCTGGAGGACGACGAACTGCACGAGACGTACGCAGCCGTCGGGTAGATCCGCACGCGGGGCGGCCCCGTGAGGGGAGCCCGGCGGCGGTCCTACGCAGCTCCGGCCGGAGCGGGAACGGAACCGGCCGCGAGCCGTTCCCCGATGGTCCGAAGGCCTGAGAGGTCGTGCACATCACCGGGCAGCGCGGCCACCTCGGCCATCGGGACCTCGGGGTGCAGCGCGGTGAAGCGGTCGCGTGTGTGCTGCTCGCGCGCGACGACCTGCATCCGCTCAGCATGCAGCCGCAGCAGACCCGCGGTCAGCTGCTCGACGGAAACGGCGTCGGCGAGGGAGGCGTCGTCCTCCTCCGTGTGCTCGGGCTTCCTGGACTGGGCGTGCGGCTTCCGGTCGTGCGGCTCCTGCGGCTTTTGGCTGAGCGGCTCTTGGTCGTGCGACATCGACTCGTTCTGCTCGGGGGAGAGCGGTGACTCGGAGGCTTCGGGAGAGGTGACAGCCGCCGGGTCCGCCGGGTCACAAAGGCCAGCCTTCCCGGCCGTCTGATCCACAATGCCGACGCCATCAAGATTTTCTGCGGCTGCCAGCGCCCGCTCCGCGGAGAGCCGCGCGGCCTCGCTGCCGTGCACCCGGTTGAGCACCAGACCGGCCAGCGGCATCTCCTCCGCGGCCAGCCGTTCCACGAAGTACGCGGCCTCGCGCAACGCGTCCCGCTCCGGCGTCGCCACCACGAGGAACGCCGTGCCGGGGGCCTGGAGGAGCTTGTACGTGGCATCGGCGCGGGTACGGAATCCGCCGAACATGGAGTCCATCGCCGCGACGAAGGTCTGTACGTCCCGGAGGAACTGTCCGCCGAGCAGCTTGCCGAGCGTCCCCGTCATCATCGACATGCCGACATTGAGGAACTTCATCCCGGCCCGCCCGCCGATCTTCGCGGGGGCGATCAGGAGCCGGATGAACTTTCCGTCCAGGAACGAGCCGAGACGTTTCGGCGCGTCCAGGAAGTCCAGTGCGGAGCGGGACGGAGGGGTGTCGACGACGATCAGGTCCCACTCGTCGCGTGCCCTCAGCTGCCCGAGCTTCTCCATCGCCATGTACTCCTGCGTGCCCGCGAAACCGGCAGACAGGGACTGGTAGAAGGGGTTCTCCAGGATCGCGCGGGCCCGCTCGGGGTCCGTGTGCGCCTCGACGGTCTCGTCGAAGGTGCGCTTCATGTCGAGCATCATGGCGTGCAGTTCGCCGTCACCGCCGATGTCCTCGACGCGGCGCGGGATGTTGTCGAGCTGGTCGATGCCCATGGACTGGGCGAGCCGGCGGGCCGGGTCGATGGTGAGGACGACGACCTTGCGTCCGCGTTCGGCCGCCCGTACACCGAGCGCCGCGGCGGTCGTCGTCTTGCCGACGCCGCCCGAGCCGCAGCACACGACGATCCGGATGCCCGGGTCGTCGAGAAGCGCGTCGGTGTCCAGCCCCGGTGCGATGTCCGTGCCAAGCGTCATGAACCCACCCCTTGTCCGGGGCGCCGCGCGCCCCTTGCGGGCCCCTGCCCCGCCGCGTCCACGGTCTCGTCGCCCACGCCCTGCTTACGGAACTCCGCCGCCAGCTCGTACAGCGCGGAGAGGCTCACCCCTTCGCCCATCAGTGGCAACTCTGCGGTGGGGAGCCCCAGCCCGGCGAGCACCGCGCGCTGTTCGCGCTCCAGGCCCACGCGCTGGGCGTGTTCGGCGGCCTGTGCGACCAGTGGCCGTACGAGCCCGGCGGAGCCTGTCACGCCCGCCCTGGTCAGCGTCTTGGCGATCTCCTTGCGGCGGCCCCCCGACGCCGTACGCAGCGCCTCCTCGTCCAGCAGGTGGGGCCGCACCATGTTCACCACGACCCGCCCCACGGGCAGCTCGGCGGCCCGGAGCTCCGCGATGCCGTCCGCGGTCTCCTGGACCGGCATCTCCTCGAGGAGCGTCACCAGGTGGACCGCCGTCTCAGGAGACTTCAGGACCCGCATCACGGCCTGCGCCTGATTGTGTATCGGGCCGATCCGCGCCAGCCCGGCCACTTCGTCGTTCACGTTGAGGAAGCGGGTGATGCGGCCGGTGGGCGGCGCGTCCATGATCACGTAGTCGTAGATGTACCGGCCCTGCTTGTCCTTGCGGCGCACGGCCTCACAGGCCTTGCCGGTCAGCAGGACATCCCGGACACCGGGCGCGATGGTGGTGGCGAAGTCGATAGCGCCGAGCTTCTTCAGCGCCCGGCCGGCACCGCCCAGCTTGTAGAACATCTGGAGGTAGTCGAGCAGCGCGCGTTCGGCGTCGATCGCCAGCGCATGGACCTCCCCGCCACCGGGCGCCACGGCGATCTTGCGTTCCTCGTACGGAAGGGCTTCGGACTCGAAGAGCTGGGCGATGCCCTGTCTGCCCTCGACCTCGACGAGGAGGGTGCGCCTGCCCTCGGTCGCGAGGGCGAGCGCGAGTGCGGCGGCGACCGTGGTCTTACCGGTCCCGCCCTTGCCGCTGACGACCTGGAACCTGCTCACGTCTTCGAGCCTAACCAGTCGGCAGGCAGCCTACGCACGAGGCCGCCTGTGCCAGGCATTACAGTCGGCTCATGACCAAGTGGGAATACGCGACCGTGCCCCTTCTCGTGCACGCGACCAAGCAGATTCTGGACACCTGGGGCGAGGACGGCTGGGAGCTGGTCCAGGTCGTTCCCGGCCCGAACAACCCCGAGCAGCTCGTGGCCTACCTGAAGCGGGAGAAGCCGTAGTGGCGGGCGCCGTCGAGGCGAAGCTCGCCGAGCTCGGCCTGACGCTCCCGGGCGTCGTCCCGCCGCTGGCCTCGTACCAGCCGGCCGTGCAGTCCGGGGTGTACGTGTACACCTCCGGCCAGCTGCCGATGGTGGACGGCAAGCTCGCGGTGACCGGCAAGGTCGGCGCCGAGGTGACGCCGGACGAGGCCAAGGAGCTGGCGAAGACCTGCGCGCTCAACGCCCTGGCGGCCGTGAAGTCCGTCGCCGGGGACCTGGACCGGATCGCCCGGGTCGTGAAGGTCGTGGGCTTCGTCGCCTCGGCCAGCGACTTCACCGGGCAGCCGGGCGTGGTCAACGGCGCGAGCGAGCTGCTGGGCGCGGTCCTGGGCGACAAGGGCGTGCATGCGCGGAGCGCCGTGGGCGTCGCCGTACTGCCCCTGGACGCCCCGGTGGAGATCGAGGTCCAGGTCGAGCTCGTCGAGGCCTGAGCCGTACCCTCACCGTCCTTGTCATCCCGCCCGGTCCCTGTGACCGGGCGGGATGTTGCGTGTAAGGGGCAGTCACGGAGCCGGGGAGCCCTCGAACATCGGCGCGGTTCCGGATAGCCTCCGGCCATGCCCAATGGTCAGTGGTACCCACCGGAATGGCCCGCACGGATCAGGGCCCTCGCCAGCGGCGACCTGACGGCCGTGGACCCCAGGCGTGCGGCCACCGTGATGCTGCTGCGGGACGGCGCGTCCGGGACGGGCACCACCGGGCCGGCCGTCCACATGCTGCGCCGGCGCACCTCCATGGCCTTTGCCGGGGGCGCGTACGCCTATCCGGGTGGCGGGGTCGACCCGCGCGACGACGACCACCTCGTGGGGTGGGCGGGACCGTCCCTGGAGCGCTGGGCCGAACGGCTGGGCGTGGAGACGGTCACCGAGGCGCAGGCCGTCGTCTGTGCGGCGGTCCGTGAGACGTACGAGGAGGCGGGCGTCCTGCTGGCCGGACCCACCGCTGACACGGTCGTGAGCGACACCACGGGTGCCGACTGGGAGGCCGACCGCGAGGCACTGGTGGCCCGTGAGCTGTCCTTCGCCGCCTTCCTCGACCGGCGGGGCCTGGTCCTTCGCTCCGACCTGCTGGGCGCATGGGCGCGCTGGATCACTCCGGAGTTCGAACCGCGCCGGTACGACACCTGGTTCTTCGTGGCCGCGCTCCCGGAGGGCCAGCGGACCCGGAACGCGTCCACCGAGGCCGACCGGACGGTGTGGATCCGCCCGGGCGAGGCCGCCGACGGCTACGACAAGGGCGAACTGCTGATGATGCCGCCGACCGTGGCCACGCTGCGGGCGCTGAGGCCGTACGGGACGGCCGCCGAGGCGCTGAAGGCCGCGGATTCCCAGGACCTGACTCCTGTGCTCGCACAGGCCCGTATGGAGGGCGACGCGCTGGTGCTGAGCTGGCCGGGGCACGAGGAGTTCACCAAGCACATCCCGGCCGGCGACGCCGGAGGCGATTCCGCATGAGCGACGCGGCAGCGCTGCCCGGGCAGCCCCGCGGCGGCGTCCTCTCCGGCCCCGCCACCACCCGCACGGTCAACGTCCTCGCGCCCAACGCGTCGGCGATGACCCTGGACGGCACCAACACCTGGATCGTCGCGGAGCCGGATTCGGATCTCGCGGTCGTCATCGACCCGGGGCCGCACGACGAGGAACACCTGCGGGCCGTCGTCGACACCGCGGAGAAGTCCGGGCGGCGCGTCGGCCTCACGCTGCTCACGCACGGCCATCCCGACCACGCCGAGGGCGCGGCACGCTTCGCCGAACTCACCCGTACGAAGGTGCGCGCCCTGGACGTGGCGCTGCGCCTGGGCGACGAGGGGCTGACGGCGGGCGACGTGATCACCACCGGTGGGCTCGAACTCCGGGTCGTGCCCACCCCGGGGCACACCGCGGACTCGCTCTCCTTCCACCTGCCCGCCGACCGTGCGGTGCTGACGGGCGACACGATTCTCGGGCGCGGCACGACGGTCGTCGCACACCCGGACGGCCGGCTCGGCGACTACCTCGACACGCTGCGGAGACTGCGCTCGCTCACGGTCGACGACGGGGTGCACACGGTGCTCCCGGGGCACGGTCCGGTGCTGGAGGACGCCCAGGGGGCGGTCGAGTTCTACCTCGCCCACCGGGCACACCGGCTGGCCCAGGTGGAGACGGCCGTGGAAGCCGGTCACCGCACACCGGCGGCGGTGGTGGCGGCTGTGTACGCGGACGTGGACCGTTCCCTGTGGCCTGCCGCGGAGCTGTCGGTGCGGGCCCAGCTGGAGTACCTGGCCGAACACGGGCTGATCGAGTGATCAGGCCGTGTTCGGAAACGCGAGAGGCCCCACCGACCGGTGGGGCCTCTCGGCGGTTTCGTACCCGGTAAGCGTCGGCGATCAGCGCGAACGCTTCGCCAGCCGCTCCACGTCCAGGAGGATCACGGCACGTGCCTCGAGGCGCAGCCAACCGCGGCCCGCGAAGTCCGCGAGTGCCTTGTTGACCGTCTCGCGGGAGGCGCCGACCAGCTGGGCCAGCTCTTCCTGGGTCAGGTCGTGCACGACGTGAATGCCCTCCTCCGACTGGACGCCGAAGCGGCGCGACAGGTCGAGGAGCGCACGGGCGACACGGCCCGGCACATCGGAGAAGACCAGGTCGGACATCTGGTCGTTGGTCTTGCGCAGCCTGCGGGCGACGGCGCGCAGCAGCGCGGTGGCCACCTCGGGGCGCGCGTTCAGCCAGGGCTGGAGGTCGCCGTGGCCGAGGCCGAGCAGCTTGACCTCGGTGAGCGCGCTCGCCGTGGCGGTGCGCGGGCCCGGGTCGAAGAGCGACAGCTCTCCGATCAGCTCGCCGGGACCGAGGACGGCCAGCATGTTCTCGCGGCCGTCGGGGGAGGTGCGGTGGAGCTTCACCTTGCCCTCGGTGACCACATACAGGCGGTCGCCCGGGTCGCCCTCGTGGAACAGCGCGTCACCGCGCGCGAGGGTCACCTCACTCATCGAGGCGCGGAGCTCCGCGGCCTGCTCATCATCGAGCGCCGCGAAAAGCGGGGCGCGCCGCAGAACGTCGTCCACGAGTTCTCTCCTTGTCGGCCTGTTCAGGGAACCGTGGTCCCCATGATGCCGGACGGTAAAACAGTGCGATCAATCACAAACCAGTTTGACGCACGGGCGTGCCGGACCCTACGGCAGGGGGCCGATTGGGCGTGGATGGGCAGTGACCGGGGCGGATGTCGGTGCCTGGCTCTAGGCTGGCCGAGTGTCCGGAAAGCCGGTGAGAGCGCAGGCCAAGGGGGCTGATGGGGTGTCGCAGGACAAGAATTCCGCTGTGGGCGAACAGCTCGTACGGGGTAGTGGAAAAGCCGCAAAACGCCCGACCGGGGAGGCGTCGGCGGCGAAGAGGACAGCGAAACCGGAATCGCACCTCGCGATGGTCCGCCGTGCCCGCAGGATCAACCGCGAGCTGGCCGAGCTCTATCCGTACGCCCATCCCGAGCTGGACTTCCGCAACCCGTTCGAGCTCCTGGTCGCCACGGTGCTCTCCGCCCAGACCACCGACCTGAGGGTCAACCAGACGACGCCCGCGCTCTTCGCCGCCTATCCGACCCCCGAGGACATGGCTGCCGCCGTACCCGAGAAGCTCGAGGAGATCATCCGGCCGACCGGTTTCTTCCGGGCCAAGTCGCGGTCCCTGATCGGCCTGTCGGCGGCCCTCCGGGACGACTTCGGCGGTGAGGTCCCCGGCCGCCTCGCCGATCTCGTGAAGCTGCCCGGCGTCGGCCGCAAGACGGCCAACGTCGTCCTCGGCAATGCCTTCGGCGTCCCTGGCATCACGGTCGACACCCACTTCGGCCGGCTGGTCCGCCGCTGGAAATGGACGGAGCAGGAGGACCCGGAGAAGGTCGAGGCGGAGATCGCGGCGATCTTCCCGAAGAGCGAGTGGACGATGCTCTCGCACCGCGTCGTCTTCCACGGCCGCCGCATCTGCCACTCCCGCAAGCCCGCCTGCGGCGCCTGTCCGATCGCCCCGCTCTGTCCCTCGTACGGCGAGGGCGAGACCGACCCGGAGAAGGCCAGGAAGCTCCTCAAGTACGAGATGGGCGGATATCCCGGCCAGCGCCTCAGCCCGCCCCCGGACTACCCGGGCATGCCCGCACCACCCCTGGGAGCCGGGTGACGGCCACCGTCCCCACAGGGGTGCCCCGCCCGCACGCGGAACGAAATGGCCGACGACAGGCGTTGCAACGACGGGGGTGCCCATGACGCACGCACAGAGCACACGGGCCGCACGGAACGCGGCCACGACACAGGCGGCCACGACGCGGACGGACGCGTCGCAGACAGGTGCGCCCCACGACAGCGCGGTCACCGTCACCATCGAAGGGCTGCCCGGCTGGCTCGACCCCGTCGCGAGCGCGGCGCGGAGCGTCCAGGCACAGCAGCTCAGCCGGTTCCTGCCGCCCGAGAGCGGAGCCGGCCGCCAGTCGGCCGTCCTGATCCTCTTCGGGGAGGGAGAGCGCGGCCCCGAGCTGCTCCTGATGGAGCGCTCCGGATCCCTGCGCTCCCATGCCGGCCAGCCGTCCTTCCCCGGGGGCTCCCTCGACCCGGAGGACGGCGACCAGGCGACCACAGGCCCGCTCAGGGCGGCGCTGCGGGAGGCCGAGGAGGAGACAGGCCTCGATCCGAGCGGTGTCCAGATCTTCGGTGTCCTGCCCCGCCTCTACATCCCGGTGAGCAGCTTCGTGGTCACGCCCGTCCTCGGCTGGTGGCGGACGCCGAGCCCCGTCGGCGTGGTCGACCCGGCAGAGACCGCCCGCGTCTTCACCGTCCCCGTGGCGGATCTCACGGATCCGGCCAACAGGGCCACGGCCGTCCACCCGAGCGGCCACCGAGGTCCGGCATTTCTGGTCGAATCCGCCCTGGTCTGGGGATTCACCGCCGGTGTGATCGACCGGATTCTGCACTACGCAGGGTGGGAACGCCGCTGGGACAGGGCCAAGCAGGTGCCGCTCGACTGGCGCGCATGACAGGCTGACTCCCGTGCTGCGCTGTTCCGGGCCTGGCCCGGACCCCGTCGAACCGGACGGGCCAGGTGACGAATCTGCGAGGCTATAGACGGTGAATGTGCTGGACATCCTGCTGCTGGTCGGCGCCGTGTGGTTCGCGGTCATCGGATACCGCCAGGGTTTCGTCGTCGGCATTCTGTCCGTGATCGGCTTTCTGGGCGGCGGTCTCGTCGCCGTCTACCTGCTGCCGGTCATCTGGGACCAGGTGACCGACGGGTCGGAAGTCTCTTCCACAGCTGCCATCGTCGCGGTCGTGATCGTGATCGTGTGCGCCTCCGTCGGGCAGGCGTTCACCACCCACCTCGGCAACAAACTCCGCCGGTACATCACGTGGTCGCCCGCGCGCGCCCTGGATGCCACGGGCGGCTCTTTGGTCAACGTGGTGGCCATGCTGCTGGTCGCCTGGCTGATCGGCTCCGCGCTCGCGGGCACGTCGCTGCCGACCCTGGGCAAGGAGGTCCGTAGTTCCTCGGTCCTGCTCGGAGTCTCCCGGGTGATGCCCGACGAGGCCTCCACCTGGTTCACGGACTTCTCCTCGGTCCTGGCCCAGAACGGCTTCCCGCAGGTCTTCAGTCCCTTCGCCAATGAGCCGATCACCGAGGTCAAGCCTCCGGACCCGGCGCTTGCGGGCAGCCCCGTCGCCGCCCGCGCCAAGAAGTCCATCGTCAAGGTCGTCGGCACGGCGCCGGGCTGCGGCAAGGTCCTGGAGGGCACCGGCTTCGTCTTCTCGAACCGCCGCGTGATGACCAACGCCCATGTGGTCGGAGGCGTGGACGAGCCGACCGTGCAGATCGGCGGCGAAGGCCGGCTGTACGACGCGAAGGTCGTTCTCTACGACTGGCAGCGCGACATCGCCGTACTGGACGTCCCGGACCTCGACGCGCAGCCGCTGCGGTTCACCGACACCCGGAGCGACGCGGAGAGCGGCGACGGCGCCATCGTCGCCGGTTTCCCGGAGAACGGCGCCTACGACGTACGCTCCGCCCGTATCCGGGGCCGCATCGACGCCGACGGCCCGGACATCTACCACCGGGGCACCGTGCGGCGCGATGTGTACTCCCTGTTCGCGACCGTTCGTCAGGGCAACTCCGGCGGCCCGCTGCTCACTCCGGACGGCAAGGTCTACGGAGTGGTGTTCGCCAAGTCGCTCGACGACCCGGACACGGGCTACGCCCTGACGGCCGACGAGATCCGCGAGGACATCGAGCTCGGCAAGGCGGCCAACCAGCAGGTCGACAGTCAGGGCTGCGCGCTCTGACCGGGAAGTGACGCGACACCCGGCGCGTCCGCGAGGCAGGTGCGCCGGGTACGTCGTCAGCCACAGTCCGCCCTGCGTCTACGCCCTGGTGTCCCGGACGACCGCTGTGTCATCCACGGGGATGCCGCAGCCGCGCCGAGACCCAGCGGGCACGGCGATGCAGAATGCGCGGAATGCCCAGCCGGAGATCATGGAAATCACTCACATCATGCACCCGGCTCCGAGAGCCGCCCCCCTCATGAGTGCTCGGACCAGCAGGAGCGGTCGAGCGGCGGTTGCGTGCTGCGTCACTGAAGTCGCGCGTCCAGCCCATACCCCGACGTCTGCCCGTGACCCAAGGTCGGTAATCGCGTGGGAGTCAGCCAATTGGCTTATGCGGCAGGCAATTGGCTGTTCGTCGGACACCTGTGCCTGTCGGCTACCGGTCGGGCTCGGGATCCTTGAGCCAGTTGATGAGTTCGGTCGAGAACGCGACCGGATCCTCCTCGTGGGGGAAGTGCCCCAGACCGTCGAAAAGTCGCCAACGGTACGGCGCTTCGACGTACTCCCCGGATCCCGCCGAACTACGTGTACGGATCGCCGGATCGAGTGAACCGTGCAGGTGCAGCGTCGGTACGCGCACCGGTCGCTTCATCCGCCGGTTGAACTGGACACCGTCCGGACGGGCCAGCGAACGCACCATCCAGCGGTACGGCTCGATCGAGCAGTGAGCCGTCGAAGGGATGCACATGGCGCGGCGGTAGACGTCCACCGTCTTGTCGTCGGGGAAGTCCGAGGTACGCGGACCGGACCAGTCCCGGATCAGCCGTGCCACCAACGCCGCCTCGTCCGCGACGAGCTGACGCTCCGGCACCCACGGGCGCTGGAACCCCCAGACGTGCGAACCGGCCCTGGACTGTGCGAGGTCGGAGAGCATCGAGGACCGCCACCGTCGCGGGTGCGGCATCGACGACACCACGAGACGTCGTACGAGCTTGGGACGCATCACCGCGGCCGTCCAGGCGAGATAGCCGCCCATGTCATGTCCGACCAGCGCCGCGTCCGGCTCGCCGAGCGAGCGGATCACACCGGTGACGTCGAGCGCCAGATTGGCCGGGTCGTAGCCCCGGGGCGTTCGGTCGCTGCCGCCCACCCCGCGCAGGTCCATCGCGACCGCTCGGAAACCGGCATCGGCGAGCGCGGTCAGCTGATGGCGCCAGGTCCACCAGAACTGCGGGAAGCCGTGCAGCAGGAGTACGAGCGGTCCGTCGCCGAGCTCGGCGATGTGGAAGCGCGCACCGTTGGCCGCCACATCGCGGTGGGTCCAGGGACCGTCGAGACGTACGGGACCGCCGGAACCGGCAGCCGGTCCCAACGGTCCCACTGGGCCGTACGGGCCGGATGCGCTGAAATCTGGGTCGGTCATGTCGACGAGCGTGCCACAGCGGCCGCCTTGTCCTGGACCGGGCGGCTCTCGATGGCCCTGTCCGCGAGCGTGCTGCCCTGCGCCCGGCCGAGCGCACCTACGGGTTCGGCGGGACGGGGGTGCGGCTTGACGCCCTGCAGGACCGCCGCGGTCTGCTTGGCCGAAGCGATGGACTTCTCCGGCGGCTTGACCTTCTTGAACTTGGCCAGGCCGAAGAGGGCGAGAAGGATCCCCAGCAGGATGAACGCGCCACCCACGATCAGGAACGACCAGGCCAGCCCCAGCCCCAGATTGTGGATCCCGTAGGCCGCCGCGAAGCTGAGCACGGGGATCGCGAACAGGATCAGCACGCCCGTGACGATGAAAGCCACGCTGCCGATCACGCCGCGCTTGACGTCCTGGCGTACCTCGGCCTTGGCCAGGGCGATCTCGTCGTGCACCAGCGCGGACATCTCAGCCGTCGCAGAAGCGAACAGCTGTCCGAGACTACGGTCGGCGCTGCCCGCGTAGTTGCCGGGGTCGCTCATCCCTGACTCCCTCTCCTCTTCAGTACATCCGATGTCAGATCATGCCGGACTGTCCGGCTTGCTGCTCGCTGCCCCCGCCTGTTCGGCAAGGCGGCGGTGCTCGGCAGCCTTCCTCTCGTGGATCGCGGCCATCCGCAGGTGGTACTCCGGATCGTCCTGCTCGTAGATGTCGGGCACTCCCGATTCGTCCTCGTCGCGCTCCTCCGCCTCGTACAGGGCCCTGTATCTGCGTACCCGGACTTTCAGCAGTACACCGGAGAGTACGGCGGCAATGAGGGAACCGAGCAGGACCGCGGCCTTGACCTCGTTGATCATGTCCTCGTCGCCCGCGAAGGCGAGCTCCCCGATGAGCAGCGAAACGGTGAAGCCGATACCGGCGAGCGCCGCGAGGGCCAGCACATCCGCCCAGGCCAGGTCCTTGTTCAGCTCCGCCTTGGTGAAGCGGGCGACGAGCCAGGTGCCGCCGAAGATGCCGATCGTCTTGCCGACGACCAGGCCGAGGACCACGCCGAGCGTTTCGGGCCGGGTGAAAACGCCTGCGAGGGCATCGCCCTTGAGGATGACGCCGGCCGAGAAGAGTGCGAACACCGGCACCGCGAACCCGGCGGAAAGGGGGCGCACCAGGTGCTCGATGTGTTCGCCGGGGGATTGCGACTCGCCTTCGCGCTTGGTGCAACGGAGCATGAGGCCCATCGCGACACCGGCGATCGTGGCGTGGACGCCGCTGTTGTACATCAGCCCCCAGATCACCAGGGCGAGCGGCAGGTAGACGTACCAGCCCCGGACTTCCATGCGCAGGAGGACGTAGAAGACGGCCAGACCGGCGAAGGCCCCTGCGAGGGCGAGGAAGTTGATGCTCTCGGTGAAGAAGATCGCGATGATCAGGATCGCGAACAGGTCGTCGACCACGGCGAGCGTCAGCAGGAACGCGCGCAGCGCCGCCGGGAGTGAGGTGCCGATGACCGCGAGAACCGCCAGCGCGAACGCGATGTCGGTGGCCGTGGGTACCGCCCAGCCGGCTGTAGAGCCTCTCCCGAACACGGCGGCCAGGGTGTAGATGACGGCGGGAACGGCCATGCCGCACAGCGCGGCGGCCACGGGCAGGGCCGCGGCCCGGGGGTCGCGCAGTTCGCCCGCGACCAGTTCGCGCTTGAGTTCGACGCCTGCGACGAAGAAGAAGATCGCGAGGAGTCCGTCGGCCGCCCAGTGGGACACGGAGAGATCGAGCCCCAGCGATTCGGGGCCGAAGTGGAAGTCGCTGACGGCTGCGTAGCTGGACCCGAGGGTGTTCGCCCAGATCAGCGCGGTGACGGCGGCGACCAGCAGGATGACGCCGCCGACCGTCTCGGCACGCAGCGCCTCGGCGACGTAGTTCCGCTCGGGCAGGGAGAGGCGGCCGAGCAGCGCACGGCGGGGGGACGGGGGTACAGGCGCGGCCACGAGGGAAGACCTCCGGGTCGGGTACGGCAGCGATGGCATGGCAGATGCACGTGCCGACCAGACTTCCCGGCGCCCCTGTGAAGATTTGATATGAGGTTGTCGACCTGTTCCCTTGGCGAAGAGGTCGCCGTCGTCACTGTACCCGGGGCGCCGATGGACGTATCCAGTGCTCGTCGCCCATCGACGTCCATCGAAGCTCATCTTCGCCCCCGGACGCGCGAAGGGGCACCCGGCGCGTTGCCGGATGCCCCTCGGAGCCGTACGGAAGGAACTGGTTCGGCTCAGTCCTCCGCGGACGCCGACGGCAGCTGCGTCTGGATGAGGTCCATCACCGAGGAGTCGGTGAGTGTGGTGACGTCGCCCAGTTCGCGGTTCTCGGCGACGTCGCGGAGCAGGCGTCGCATGATCTTGCCGGAGCGGGTCTTGGGCAGTTCGGCGACCGGCAGGACCCGCTTGGGCTTGGCGATCGGGCCGAGGGTGGTGCCGACGTGGTTGCGCAGCTCGGCGACGAGTTCTTCGGAAGCGGTGGCCGTGCCGCGCAGGATGACGAACGCGACGATGGCCTGACCGGTCGTCTCGTCGTTGGCGCCGACCACGGCCGCCTCGGCGACCGAGGGGTGCGACACGAGAGCCGACTCGACCTCGGTGGTCGAGATGTTGTGCCCGGACACGAGCATCACGTCGTCGACCCGGCCGAGCAGCCAGATGTCTCCGTCGTCGTCCTTCTTGGCACCGTCGCCGGCGAAGTACTTGCCCTCGAAGCGTGACCAGTAGGTGTCGATGAAGCGCTGGTCGTCGCCCCAGATGGTGCGGAGCATCGACGGCCAGGGCTCGGTGAGGACGAGGTAGCCGCCCCCGCCGTCCGGTACCTCGCGGGCCTCGTCGTCGACGACGGTGGCCGAGATGCCGGGCAGCGCGCGCTGGGCGGAGCCGGGCTTGGTCGCCGTGACTCCGGGGAGCGGCGAGATCATCATCGCGCCGGTCTCCGTCTGCCACCAGGTGTCCACGATCGGACAGGCGTCGGCGCCGATGTGCTTGCGGTACCACATCCATGCCTCGGGGTTGATCGGCTCACCGACCGAACCCAGGACACGCAGCGACGACAGGTCGAACTTGGCGGGGATGTCGTCTCCCCACTTCATGAAGGTACGGATCGCGGTCGGCGCGGTGTAGAGGATCGTGACGCCGTACTTCTGGACGATCTCCCAGAAGCGCCCCTGGTGGGGGGTGTCGGGCGTGCCCTCGTACATGACCTGGGTCGCGCCGTTGGCGAGCGGGCCGTAGACGATGTACGAGTGTCCGGTGACCCAGCCGATGTCGGCGGTGCACCAGTACACGTCCGTCTCGGGCTTGAGGTCGAAGACCGCGTGGTGCGTGTACGCGGCCTGCGTGAGGTATCCGCCCGAGGTGTGCAGGATGCCCTTGGGCTTACCGGTCGTGCCCGAGGTGTAGAGGATGAAGAGCGGGTGCTCCGCCTCGAAGGCCTCGGGGGTGTGCTCGGTGGACTGCCGGCCGGTGATCTCGTGCCACCAGACGTCCCGGCCCTCGGTCCAGGCGGTGTCCTGCCCGGTGCGGCGGACCACGAGGACGTGCTCGACGCTGTCGAAGCGGGAGACGGCGTCGTCCACGGCGGGCTTGAGCGCGGTCGGCTTCCCGCGGCGGTAGCCGCCGTCGGCGGTGATGACGACCTTGGCGTCCGCGTCCTGGATGCGGGCGGCGATGGCGTCGGCGGAGAAGCCTCCGAAGACGACCGAGTGGGCGGCGCCGATGCGGGCGCAGGCCAGCATCGCGACGGCTGCCTCGGGGATCATCGGCAGATAGACGGCGACCCGGTCGCCCTTGCCGACACCGAGCTCGGTGAGCGCGTTGGCGGCGCGGGAGACCTCGTCCTTCAGTTCCGCGTAGGTGATCGCACGGCTGTCTCCGGGCTCGCCCTCGAAGTGGATGGCGACCCGGTCGCCGTTTCCTGCTTCGACGTGGCGGTCCACGCAGTTGTACGCGACGTTGAGCTTGCCGTCCGCGAACCACTTCGCGAAGGGCGGGTTGCTCCAGTCGAGCGTCTCGGTCGGCTCAGTGGCCCAGGTCAGGCGGCGGGCCTGCTCGGCCCAGAAGCCCAGCCGGTCCGCATCGGCCTGCTCGTACGCCTCCACTGTCACGTTGGCGTTCGCGGCCAGATCGGCAGGCGGTTCGAACCGCCGCTCCTCCTTGAGCAGATTGGCCAGGCTTTCGTTGCTCACGACATCTCCCATTCCCAGGGTGTCCGTTGTGTCCCGGAGGACAGCTCATCAGGCCGCAGGCCAGGTGACAAGTGTCTGCCGCGAATTGGTTTAGACCTGTGTCTCGTGTATGGGGGCACGCACCCCGCTTCCACAAGTGGCTTTTGCGCACTGTGGAAGCGGGACCACAAGGTCTCACGGACCTGGGACACATGCGGTTCAGGCGTCGACCGCTGTGCCGGGTACTGCGTGGGCAGCTCGAACAGGGGGACCGCAGGGTTGAGGGCTGGCCTCAGGGGCGAGTTCAGCCGTGAGCTCGGGGCCGGGGCCCCGGCTGGGGTCCCAACTGGGCTCCGTGCCGGGCTCAGGGCCGGGTGCGACCCGGGCGAAGACCTCGTCCGGGCCGGTACCGGAGCTCTCTCCCTCGGTCAGCAGGTACGCCTGCGCCTCGCCGACGTGGAAGTACATGCCGTGGAGCTGCAAGGTGCCCGCGGCGAGCCGCCGTGCGACCGACTCATGGGCCCGCAGATGATCCAACTGCTGGACCACGTTGGTCAGACAGAGCTGCTCCACCGCATCGGTGGGCATCCGGCCGGAGATACGTGCCCAGGTGTGGTGGCGGGACTTCATGCGCTCCAGGCTCGGCAGACCGTGCCGCAGCCAACGCCACAGGGGGGTTCTGGGAGCATCCGGTGCGCCCCCCAGCAGGGCCTGCATGGCGCCGCATCCGGAGTGACCGCAGATCGTGATCGACTCGACCTTCAGCACATCGACCGCGTACTCGATCGCGGCAGCCACGGAGTCGTCGCTGCTCTCCTCGCCCTCGGTGTCCGGCAGCGGAACAAGATTGCCGACGTTCCTCACGGTGAAGAGGTCCCCCGGGCCGCTTGAGGTGATCATGCTTGTCACCAGGCGGGAATCGGCGCAGGTGAGGAACAGCTGGGAGGGCCGCTGGCCCTCGGCGGCCAGCCGGGCCAGCTCTTCGCGAACCAACGGGGCCGTGGTGCGCTGAAAGGAGCTCAGGCCCCTGAGCAGCCAGTGCGCACCGCGCCGGTCGCCTGCGGCGGCAGTCGAGGCGGGGGTCGCCGCGGAGGCCGTCGTCGGGGAGGCCGACGCCGTGGAGGCCGCGCTCTCGATGGCGTGCTCGGACCGGTCGTGGCAGTGGTGGTTGCGCCACGGGGTCCATGGTCGGCAGCAGGAATGGGCCGCCGACGCAGGCTCCCCGATCCGGCCCCCGGAACGCCCTGTGAAGACGATCCGGCCGCCCAGGGCGATCTGGCTGGTACGCCACTCCTGGATCGTCTCGTACGCCGCATGGTCTATGAAGAAGCCGTCCAACTCGACGATCGCGTCAGCCCCTTGGGGGAGCCGCCCGAGCGTCCGGCTGAGCCTGGGAACAGCCAGGAAGGTCAGCTGCCCCCGGACGGTGACCACATATCTGCCCTCCTGCTCCGCCACCGTGATCCTGGTGCGGGCCAGCCGGTGCAGCGCGATGACCACGGCCACCGCGATTCCGATCGCCACACCCTTGAGGACGCCGGCCAGGATCACCCCGGTGATCGTGGCTCCGTACACCGGGAATTCGCGGTGCTTATGGACGTTGCGGATGTGAGCGAAGCTGACCATCTGGATGCCGACCACCATCACCAGGGCGG
The DNA here is from genome assembly GCF_042796085.1 of Streptomyces sp. NPDC056452. NCBI lineage: Bacteria > Bacillati > Actinomycetota > Actinomycetes > Kitasatosporales > Streptomycetaceae > Streptomyces > Streptomyces sp. NPDC056452. The sequence goes on along the minus strand of NZ_JBHTRI010000018.1, from coordinate 138,087 downwards.
CGAGCGCAGCCAGCGGGATCCACTCGAGAGCTGCGACCAGCAGCAGGGCGGCGAGCAGGACCCAGAAGCCGTGCAGCACCGTGGCGGATCGGCCTGTCGCCCCCGCGCGTACATTCGCCGAACTGCGCACCGCGCCCCCGGACACGGGGAGACCTCCGAACATTCCCGCCAGCGCGTTGGCGATGCCCTGGGCGCGCAGCTCGCGGTCGAGATCGGAGCGTTTTACGGGTGTGGCCGGTGTCGTGCCGTCCTTGGGCGGGGCGGCTGCCCGGTCGGCTGCCAGTTTGTCCACCGCAACCGCGGAGAGCAGAGATTCCAGGCTGGCAACCAGCATGACCGTGAGTACTGCGGTGGCCAGGGCGGCAGCAGGCCCTTGCGGCAGTTCGGGCAGTGCGTGCGAGCGCCAGGACGGCAGATCGACCCGGGCGATTCCGGGTGTGGCCACGGCGGCCACGGCCGTCGCGATCGCCACGGCGGCGAGTGCTGCCGGAATCCTGCCCACCATGAGCCCGAGGCGTCCAGGCAGTCGTGGCCACAGGACGAGCAGGGCGATGGTCAGTCCGCCGATGAAAGGTGCGGCCGGGCTGAGCTGTGTCAACTGGGCAGGAAGTGAAAGGGCGTTGTCGAGGACGGAACTCTGCGGTGTGCTGCCGAGCACGATGTGCAGCTGGGCGAGCGCGATGGCCACGCCGATGCCGGCGAGAGTGCCGTGGACGATGGCAGGACTGACAGCCAGTGCACTGCGGGCGGCTCTCAACGAGCCGAGCAGGATCTGCAGGAGCCCCGCGCCGATGGTGATCGCGCAGGTGGTTCGCCAGCCGTAGATCTGGATCAGCTCGGCTGTGACCACGGTCAGTCCGGCGGACGGGCCGCTGACCTGGAGGGGAGCGCCGCCGAGCAGTCCGGCGACGATGCCGCCGATGGCCGCTGAGACCAGTCCGGCCTCGAGCGGGGCATCCATGGCGACGGCGAGGCCGAGCGACATGGGGACGGCGATGAGAAAGACAGTGATCGATGCGGACAGATTGGCGCCCGAGATGCGGAAACGACGGCCTCGGGGCGGTGGGGGGCTGTGCGGTCGCTTGATCCCCGAGGCTCGGGGCGGGCGCGAACTGCGGGACGTGTGGTCGTTGCGGGTAGGGACGCAGGCAGACATGTTCCCGTCTCCTCCGGGGCAGCGCGGTCGCGGAAAGTGATGACGCGGCCGTGGGTCACGGCGTGCAGCGGCGGGATTTCTCAACTCTCAGTAAACGGATCGTAATGGAGAGTAAAGAACTGTGTCCACGTTTTCGATCACATAGCCCATTGAGTCACTCATTCAAGTGAATAAGCAGCTTTTCATCCGGCTTGTCGTACTGATTCACCCGGAACTGCGTGCGACGTTGACGGCGCCGTGTGGCACTTCAACGCACGACTTCTGCAAGGAAGAGGGTGGACGGAATGATGGCCGCCACGAAGAGGATCGCCCTGGGCGCCGTAACCACTGCACTGATTGCCGGCCTGGCGGGCTGCTCGGGTACGGGAGCAGGTGGTGCCGGTTCCGGCACCGGGAAGAAGTCAGCCGCCGACGCGGGGGAGCACTCCCCGGCGGCAGCGCCCAAGGGCGCGGTCAAAGTCATCGGTGACGGCTCGACGGCCTACACCGGAGCTCAGCCGAAACTCCCCGTGGCGAAGCGCCTGAAGGCAGGCCAGAAGCCACCGCAGTTCGTGGTGTTCTCCTGGGACGGTGCGGGGGAGGACAGCCAGAAGCTCTTCTCGCACTTCCGCAGTGTCGCGAAGAAGTACGACGCGACGATGACGTACTTCCTCAGCGGTGTGTATCTGCTGCCGGAGGAGAAGAAGGCCCTCTACAACCCGCCGCAGCACTCGGCCGGCCGCTCCGACATCGGCTTCAACGACACGGAGGGCATCCGCGACACGCTGGACGAACTCCGTGCCGCCTGGCTCGACGGCAACGAGATCGGCACCCACTTCAACGGACACTTCTGCGGTCCGGACGGTGGTGTGGGCACCTGGTCCGTCGAGGAGTGGAAGAGCGAGATCAGCCAGGCGAAGTCCTTCGTGAAGAACTGGAAGACCAACGCCCCGCTGCTCAAGACCGAAGCGCCGTTGCCCTTCGACTACGACAAGGAACTTGTCGGCGCGCGCACGCCCTGCCTCGAAGGGCAGAAGAACATGGTCGCAGCGGCTCGGACGATGGGATTCCGCTATGACTCGAGCGGCATCGGCAACCAGGTCTGGCCCGCGAAGAAGGACGGCGTCTGGGACCTCCCCCTCCAGCTCGTCCCGGTTCCCGGCCGCGCCTTCGAGACCCTCTCGATGGACTACAACTTCATGTTCAACCAGTCCGGCACGACGCAGGGGGACCCGAACCAGCACGCGTACTGGGGCAACCAGATGCGGGACGGTCTGCTTCAGGCCTTCGCTCGCTCGTACAACGGCAACCGGGCACCACTGATCATCGGCAACCACTTCGAGTCCTGGAACGGCGGCACCTACATGCGTGCCATCGAGGAGACGATCAAGACCGTCTGCACCCAGCAGGACGTGCGGTGTGTCTCCTTCCGTCAGCTTGCCGACTGGCTGGATGCACAGGACCCGGCGACGCTGTCCAAGCTCGGAACGTTGCAGGTCGGTCAGGAGCCCAAGCAGGGCTGGACGTCCTTCCTCGGAGGGACCGCTCCGAGGAAGCCCGCCGGCAGCCCCGTACCGGCCGGGCCTGACGGCCGGTCGGCAGGCCCGGGCGCCGACAGGAGCGCGGAGTAGGGCCTCTCGTCCGGAGCATGCCCGGCCGGTCGACCGAGCCGTCGGCGGGCCGTTGGCCGCCGACCGGTCTCGGGCCCGCCGACGGTCAGGGGTTCGTCGGCCGGTCAGTGGTTCGCCGGTCAGCGGTCCGCCGGTGGGCAGTCTGGCTGGGTGAGGGTCAGGCCGGCTGGGTGAGGGTCAGGCCGGCTGGGCGGCGCCCACGTCCGTGAAGCGTTCCTTCAGTACAAAGGCGGGGTCGACCTGGGCAGCCAGGTCGGCACCCGTCTTCTCGTTGCCCCAGCTCTCCGCGTTCTTCAGGTGGAAGTGCACCATCTGGCGCGTGTACCGCTCCCAGTCGCGCTGTTCGTACGAGTCCTCCGCGGCGTTCTGCAGCGCCTGCAGAGCCATCCGGTTGTCGGCCTCCAGCAGATCGAACGGGGCCGGCCTGCCTTTCTCCATGGTCCGCACCCAGTTGGACTGGCCGATGCCGACCAACAGGTCGTCGCCGACCTCCGCGCGCAGGAATTCGAGATCGTCCTCGCCCTGCACCTTGTTGCCGACGACCTTCAGGGCGACGCCGAAGTCCCGTGCGTACTCCTTGTACTGGCGGTAGACCGAGACCCCCTTCCGGGTCGGCTCGGCCACCAGGAACGTCATGTCGAAGCGCGTGAACATCCCGGACGCGAACGAGTCCGATCCCGCCGTCATATCGACCACTACGTATTCGTCCGGACCGTCGACCAGATGGTTGAGGCACAGCTCGACCGCTCCGACCTTGGAGTGGTAGCAAGCCACGCCGAGGTCGGACTCGGTGAACGGGCCGGTGGCCATCAGCCGGATGTCCCCGTCGTCGAGCCTGACCGTCCGTGCGCAGGCTTCGTAGACAGGGTTGTCCTCGCGTACCCGCAGCAGCCGTGAGCCCTCGCCCGGGGGCGTCGTCTTGATCATCGTCTCCGCTGACGCGATGCGGGGGTTGCTGCCGCGCAGGTAGTCCTTGATGAGGGGCAGCTGTGCCCCCATGGCGGGCAGCGCGGCGGCTTCCGCCTCGTCCAGGCCGAGAGCGGCCCCGAGATGCTGGTTGATGTCGGCGTCCACCGCGACGATGTGAGCTTCATTGGCAGCGAGGTGGCGGATGAAGAGCGAGGACAGCGTGGTCTTTCCGCTGCCGCCCTTCCCCACGAAAGCGATCTTCATGTTCACCTAGGGTAGCGGTGTTGTCGCTCCCTGCTGTCAAAGTTCGTGAAGAAGGCCACTCCGGGGAGGGATCCGTGCGGGGGGGCGCGTAGCCTCCCTACTTATGAGTACGACTGCCTCAGACCCGCTCGCTGCCCTGGGCGCCCTGCCGGGCGTCGCCGATGCGGTGGACTCCGTACGCAAGGCCGTGGACAGGGTGTACGGCCACCGTGTCATGCGGCGCCGCAGCAATGAGGTCACCGCCGAGGCGGCCTTGCGTGGTGCGCGTGGTTCGGCGGCGCTCTCGGGCGCCGACTGGAATCTGGAGGAGGTGCGCCGGCGTACCGACTTCAGTGGCGAGGACGAGGCGCGCACGATCGGGGCGGCTCTGAGGCTGACCGCAGAAGCGGGGCAGTTGCTCTCCATCTGGCGGCAGTCACCCCTGCGGGTCCTGGCGCGGCTGCATCTGGTGGCGGCCGGCGGGGCAACTCCTGACGACGCTGTCGGGCGCCCGCGGTTGTCGGGTGAGCCGGTGGACGAGCCGCTCATCGAGGCGCCTGTCCCGGACGCCGATGAAGTCGCCGGGCGTCTGGAGGGGCTGTCCCAGCTGATCATCGCCGGAAGTGAGGCGCCTGCGCTGGTGACGGCCTCGATCGTGCACGGTGAACTGCTGGCGCTGCGTCCCTTCGGCTCGCACAACGGCTTGGTGGCCCGGACCGCTGAACGGATCGTGCTGATCGGGAGCGGACTCGACCCGAAGTCGATCTGCCCTGCCGAAGTCGGCCATGCGGAGCAGGGGCGAGCGGCGTACGTCGCGGGCTTCGAGGGGTATCTCTCCGGGAAGCCGGAGGGAATGGCTGCCTGGATCGCGCACTGTGGACGCTCGGTGGAGCTCGGCACCAGGGAGTCGACGGCGGTGTGCGAAGCACTGCAGCGAGGTGCCGCGTAGGGCGCCGGTGGACCGGCGGACGCACTCGGTGCGGTGACCGGAAAGGGTTGCGGCGGTACCGGTTCCGGTACCGCCGCTGGCATGTCCGCCCAGTTACCAAGCGTCCTCGATGTATGCCCATCAGGTCGGGTACTTTGCCCGTCACCTGGTGCGGCTGGCCCGTAATCGACGGGTCGACGTCGCGTGGGTGCTCGGCTTTCATGCGCGGTCCGTGGGGCCAACTCTGCGTTCGAAGGTCATCCTCTCGGATGTCCTTGGTCTCGCGGGCCGTTGAGTCCTTTGTACTCCAGGACCGGGAGTAGCGGAAGCCCTGGCTGCACTTCTTTACTTTTAGGTTCAAATAAGGGTGAGTCGGACACTGTTCGGTGGTGACTACTGAGCCATCGTGCGGCCCCGGCAGGGGCCCGGGTCGGGGCGGCCGCCGTCAGGTGCTGAGTGAGGCGGCGCGGCGGCGGTTGGTGTACCAGACCAGTCCCGCTGTGAGGGCGGCTGCTCCGACCGCTGCGGCGGCAACGAGCGCAGGGCGCGGCGGCATCGAGAAAGCGGGCAGCCGTTGCTTGAGGCGGACCGGTCGGTCGAAGACGAGAATCGGCCATTCCCGGAGGGCGGCCTCGCGCCTCAGTGCCCGGTCTGGGTTGACCGCGTGCGGGTGGCCGACGGACTCCAGCATCGGTACGTCGGTGGCGGAGTCGCTGTAGGCGTAGCAGCGCGAAAGGTCGTATCCCTCCGATGCGGCGAGTTCCTTGATGGCCTCGGCCTTCGTCGGTCCATAGGCGTAGTACTCGACCTCGCCGGTGAAGCAGCCGTCGTCGCCGACGACCATCCGGGTCGCGACGACGCGGTCGGCGCCGAGCAGCTCGCCGATCGGCTCGACGACTTCGGCGCCCGAGGTCGACACGATGACCACGTCCCGTCCGGCGGTGTGGTGTTCCTCGATGAGGGTTGCCGCCTCGTCGTAGATGATCGGGTCGATCAGATCGTGAAGGGTCTCGGCAACGATCTCCTTGACCTGCTGGACGTTCCATCCCTTGCAGAGCGCTGAGAGATATTCGCGCATCCGCTCCATCTGGTCGTGATCGGCGCCCCCGGCGAGGAACACGAACTGTGCGTACGCGGTGCGCAGTACGGCACGGCGGTTGATCAGTCCGCCTTGGTAGAAGGACTTGCTGAAGGTCAGCGTCGATGACTTCGCAATGACCGTCTTGTCCAGGTCAAAGAAGGCTGCTGTGCGCGGCGAGAAGCAGTTTTCCACAAAGGTGAGCATAGGGGCCCACCATTCGGCGTAAAATCCGGCGGGTGGGTTTGCCTGAGAAGGCTCTCGGGTACACCATGGAAGTCACGGATCGTTCGCGACCGTGCTAACCCGGTCCGGCTCCTCCCCCCCCCGAGTCGGCCGTGGGGACGACCCCCGCTCTCCCCCCCGGCGGGGGTCGTCGCATGTCCGGACGCGTTTTCACCGCCCGGAATCGAGCCTTCCCCTCCCTTCGTGCCTGTGTGGCCCGGACTCTGTCGCGGGCTCACTCGAGCATGCCTCGTCACGCTGTGTAGCGGAAGGGCTGCGCTCCGAAAGTCCCCGGTATGAGCTACCGAGATATTCACAATGCCGAAGTTGTCCACAGTTTTCGAGCAAGATCCACATGTTTTTCCGAGGCGCTGCATGTTGATTCCACCCGCGAAGTCCGTGGGTTCCGGAATCGCGCTTCTCGGATCGGTCCGAGATCGCCGCGAACCGTACTGAAGGGGCAGTGAGAAGGGGGCGGAGATCGTGGCTGGATCCCTCGCACAAGTAGGTCTGCCGATCGACGAAGAGCGGCGGGGCGGACCGTTGATCGTGACTGAGGACGTGGAGTTGCTGGACGATCTGCTGAGACTGTGCGCGGCTGCCGGGGCGGTGCCGGAAGTTCATCAGGGCCCCCTCGGACGGAGGGGCGGCTGGGAACAGGCCCCGATGGTTCTGGTGGGTGATGACGCGGTCCTTCGGTGTCGCGGGGCCTCCCGCAGGCGAGGGGTGATGCTCGTCGGGCGGGACCAGGACGACCCGGGTGTGTGGCGCCGGGCGGTGGAGATCGGGGCCGAATATGTGCTGCGGCTTCCTGATTCCGAGGGCTGGCTCGTCGATCAGATCGCCAATGCGGCCGAAGGCGTGGGCCGTCCCGCGCTCACTGTCGGAGTGATGGGGGGACGGGGAGGCTCCGGCGCATCCACGCTGGCCTGTGCGCTCGCGGTGACCGCAGCCAGGTCGGGCAGGCGAACGATGCTGATCGACGGGGATCCCATGGGCGGAGGCATCGACGTACTGCTCGGGGGAGAAGGAAACGACGGAATGCGGTGGCCGGATTTCGCCCGTTCCAAAGGCAGGCTCGGCAGCGGCGCACTTGAGGAGTCCTTGCCCGCGCTGCACGGCCTGCGCGTGCTCAGTTGGGGGCGGGACGACGAGGTGGTCATCCCGCCGCAGGCCATGCATGCGGTGCTCGCGGCCGCACGCCGGCTCGGCGGGGTGGTCGTCGTGGACCTGCCGCGCAGAGTCGACGAAAGTGTCGCCGAGGCGCTTGCGCAGTTGGACCTCGGGCTTCTGGTGGTGCCTGGAGAGCTCAGGGCGGTTGCGGCAGCCAAACGCGTCGCGTCTGCGGCCGGAATGGTGCTTGAGGATCTGCGGGTCGTCGCGCGGGGCCCCTATGCGGCAGGGCTCGACGAGCAGTGGGTGGCGCACGCGCTGGGCCTCCCACTCGTCGGAGATCTGCCCCGGGAAACCGGGCTGTCGGCGTCCCAGGACGGTGGCAGGCCACCGGGGTCCGATCCCCGCGGTCCACTGGCCCGGTTCTGTACGGCGTTCTGGGATCTGGCGGACGCCCCGGGCAGCGGGGGCGGCCTTGTCGCAGGGCATTCCGGGGGAGGCGTGTCATGACGGAAGCTCTGCTCGACGCGGTTCGCCAACGCCTCGCCCGCAGCGGCGAGGCGCCGACCCCGGCAGGGGTGGCGGCCGCCCTCAGGGCACAGGGCCGCCTGCTCGGCGATGCGGAAGTGCTGGGTGCAGCAGAGGAGTTGCGTGGCGAGCTGGTCGGTACGGGCGTGCTGGAAAGGCTGCTGGCAGATCCGGCGGTGACCGACGTACTGGTGTCCGCGCCGGACCGGGTGTGGGTGGATCGGGGAGGCGGACTCGAGCTGACCGGAGTCACGTTCCCGGATGCGGCAGCCGTCCGGAGACTGGCGCAGAGGCTCGCCGCAGTGGCCGGGCGCCGACTGGATGACGCCCGGCCGTGGGTGGACGCGAGGCTGCCCGACGGGACCCGGATGCATGCGGTGCTGCCGCCGGTTTCCGTCGGCTCGACATGCCTGTCACTGCGGGTGGTTCGGCCCCGGGCCTTCGCTCTGGCGGAACTTGTCGGGGCCGGCACGGTCCCGCCCGGCGGTGACCGGTTCCTGAGAGCGCTGGTCGAGGCGAGGGTCTCGTACTTGATCAGCGGAGGAACCGGTGCGGGCAAGACGACCTTGCTGTCGAGCCTGCTGGGCGCGGTCGGGGAGCGGGAACGCATCGTGCTCGCCGAGGACTCGGCGGAACTGCGTCCGGATCACCCACACGTGGTGCGCCTTGAGTCGCGCCCCGCCAATCAGGAAGGGGCGGGGCGGGTGACGCTTCGGGACCTGGTTCGCCAGGCGTTGCGCATGCGCCCCGACCGGCTGGTGGTGGGAGAGGTGCGAGGCGCCGAGGTGACGGAGTTGCTGGCCGCGCTGAACACCGGACACGAAGGCGGATGCGGCACGGTGCACGCCAACGCCGCGGAGCACGTTCCGGCCCGATTGGAGGCCCTGGGAACTGCTGCGGGGCTCGACCGGGCAGCGCTGCACAGCCAGTTGGCCGCCGCGCTGTCCGTGGTGCTCCATCTTGCCCGGGACCGTGCGGGGCAGCGGAAGCTCGCCGAAGTGCACGTGTTGGAGCGGGATCCGGCGGGGCTGGTGGTCACGGTGCCCGCTCTGCGCTGGGGCGCTGACGGATTCGTCCGGGACCGCGGGTGGGAGCAGCTGGGGTCGCTGGTCGGGGGTGCGCCGTGACAGTCGCCGGCCCGGGTTCCCTGATGCAGGTGCTGGCACTGGTGATGGCGGTCTGCGCCGGCCTGGCAGGCGGGTTGACGGTGTTGCGGGACCCGGGCGTGCGGCGGGCGCGGGCGTTCTTCGGAGCGGGAGGGGCGCGGCGGCAAGGGCCGGGGGCCGTGTGGACCATGGTCCGGACGCACCTCGACACGCGACGGGAATGGCTGTGTGCCCCTGTCGCGGTGTTTCTCGCGGTGCTTGGCGAGTCGGTGCTGCCCCTGCTCGCGGGGGTCGTGGCGGTGCCTCTGGTGCGGCGATGGCTGCGGCGGCGGGCGTTGCGGGGCGAGCGGGAGCGGGCGGCCGAAGCGGTGGCGGCGCTCTGCGGGGCTGTGGTGGGTGAGCTGCGGGCAGGGCGCGAGCCAGGGCAGGCGTTGCTTGCCGCCGGGCGGAACGCGGGGGCTCTGGGCACGGCCGAGGCCGCGGTGCTGGCGGCCGCGCGGTTCGGCGGCGATGTGCCTGGCGCATTGCGGCAGGCGTCGGCCGGACCGGGGCTGGACGGGCTCGCGGGGGTGGCGGCCTGCTGGCAGGTGGCGGTCGACGGCGGGGCCGGCCTCGCCTCCGGTCTGGACCGCCTGGAAGGGGCACTGAGGGCCGAGCGGCGTCGACGGGAGGAGTTACGGGCGCAGTTGGCGGGCGCGTGGTCCACGGTCGTGGTGCTGGCCTTGCTGCCGGTGGTGGGTCTGGGCCTGGGGGCGGCGCTCGGTGCGGACCCGCTGAGGGTGCTGCTGCACAGCCCTGGGGGCCTGGTCTGTCTGGTGACGGGCGGCCTGCTGGAAGCGGCGGGGCTGTTCTGGGCGGGGCGGATCGTCCGGGCCGGGGAGGCCCCGTGAACGGGCTGCCCGAAGAGGTGCAACCGCTCGGTGTGGCCGGAGCAGTTCTGGGTGCGGCTGTGTACGTGGCGCTGGCTCTAGCCGGACGGCGGCAGGAGCGGGCAATACGCGGACGGGGCGCGCTGTTGCTGGCCGTCCGTTCCGGAAGTCCGCGGCGGGTGTGGCGGTTCCGGGGGGTGAAGGACAGGGGCCGTGCCCAGCGGTGGGCGGTGCTCCTGGGCGTATGGGCGACCGGCTGGATCCTCGTGGGTGGGCCGGCCGGCTGGGGGACTGGTCTGGCTGCGGCGTACGGGATGTGGCGGTGGCAGCGATCCGGGCAGAGTCGGGAGGCCGGTGCGCGGGAGGCCGCAGAGGCCACGGTGGTGACCCGGCAATTGCCCCTGGCCGCAGATTTGTTGGCGGCCTGCATCTCGGCGGGTGCCGGGCCTCAGGAGGCGGCCGAGGCTGTTGGGCAATCCATGGGCGGTCCGGTCGGCGACCGGCTGGCCCGTACGGCGGCTGAGATCCGGCTGGGTGGCGAAACAGCCGATGCGTGGGGGCGGTTCGGAGAAATACCGGGCGCCGGTGCACTGGCCCGCTGTCTGGAACGGGCCGGGGCAACGGGGGCTCCGGCAGCGGAATCGGTCTCACGGCTGGCCGACGAGATGCGCGCCGAGCGCGCGAGTGCCGCCGTGGCACGTGCCCAGCGTGCGGGCGTGCTGATCACCGCGCCCGTCGGGCTCTGCTTCCTGCCCGCCTTTCTGGCGGTGGGGGTGGCGCCGGTGGTGATCGGGCTTGCGACGGGCCTGTTGCACGGCAACTGACAGATGTTGCAGGTGCCCGCTTCGGGCGCCTGCCCCGAACCACATTCGAAGATCAACGGGGGTCGAGATGGGCAAGAAGGTCATGGGACGAGTACTGAGCGCGGTGCGCCGCGTGTGGGTCGAGAGGTTCGTCCGGTCCGGGCGGCAGGACCGACCCAGGGACCGGGACCTGGACCGAGGCCGGAATCAAGGCCGGGGCCGGAATCTAAGCCGGGGCCGGAACCAGGACCGGGGCCGGAACCAGGACCGGGGCCGGAACCAGGACCGGAGTCGGAATCGGGATCGGGGCGCGGTGACGGCGGAGGCCGCCATGGCCATCCCCGTGCTGGTGGCGTTCGCCCTGGCCCTGGTGTGGGCGCTGGTTGCGGCGGCGGACCAGATCCGCTGTGTGGACGCCGCACGGGCCGGGGCGCGTGCGGCTGCACGTTCGGAGCCGGAGGCGGAGGTGCTCTCCGCGGCGCGGGAGGCGGCGCCGGGCAGGGCACGCGTCGCTGTGCGGAGGGCCGGGGAGCTGTGGCGGGTCCGGGTGGAGGCCCCGACCCCAGGACCGGGGCCGCTTGCCCTGACGTTGAGCGCAGAGGCGGTTGCGTCGGCCGAGGACACGGTGGGAGCCGAGCCGGTGGGAGCCGAGCGGGTGGGAGCGGAGTCGTGAAAGGGGCCAAGTCGTGAATGAGGCCGGGTCGTGAAAGGGGCGGCGGAGTGAGGGGGGTCGGGAAGTGATCGGGCCGGGGAAGCGGGCCACGACGGGGGACCAGGGGCTGGCGACGGTGTGGGTGGCCATGACGACAGCGACGCTGTGCGCCGTGTTCGCGGTGGTGCTTGCCCTGGGGCAGGCCGTGGGTGCCCGCCACAAGGCGGCCGGTGCGGCGGACCTGGCAGCCCTCGCTGCGGCGGACAGCGCGCTGCGTGGCGCATCGGAGGCGTGCGGGGCGGCGAGGCGTGTGGCGGGCGCCCAGGGGGCGGAGGTGGTGCGGTGCGCGATCCAGGGCGAGATCGCCGATGTGACGGCCCGCGCGCGCTTCGGTCCCTATGCGCCCCAGGTCAGGTCCCGAGCCGGGCCACCGGCGACCGGGCCGTCCAGCCCGCCGCCGCAGTCCGCCACGCCATCGCTATCACCGCCATAGGCCGGCCGGGCAGGCGCTCAGCCCCGCCGCTGCGCCACGCCGACGAGGCCGGGGTAATGAAACCGGCTGGGACTGCGTCACCGGCCGAGTTCTGCGGCGCGGCTCGGCCCGCCGCACCGGTCGGGGACAGCCGCACCGGCCAGGCTCCCGCCGCACCGGCCAGGCTCCCGCCGCACCGCGGGACACCGCCACCGGCCCAGGACACTGACCCCGGCCCAGCCCTGCGGACCTGTTCTGCAGGGTGCCAGCGGCTCAGCCCCGCGCCACCGGCCCGGACAGCCGTACGGGTGTCTAGCCTTCTGCCGGTTTCGTTGCGGGACGGTCCTCTCCAGGGTCCGGGGGCGCGGTTCTGAGGAGTTCGGTGAGCAGGCGAACGGCTCCCCGTTTGTGCAGCGGTTCGTTGCCGTTGCCGCACTTGGGGGACTGGATGCAGGAGGGGCAGCCCGCCTCGCACTCGCAGGAAGCGATGGCCTGACGGGTCGCCGTCAGCCATGTGCGGGCGGTGTGGAAGGCCCGCTCGGCGAATCCGGCGCCGCCCGGGTGGCCGTCGTACACGAAGACGGTCGGGAGCAGCGTGTCCGGGTGGAGCGGCACGGAGACACCGCCGATGTCCCAGCGGTCACAGGTGGCGAAGAGCGGCAGCATCCCGATCGAAGCGTGTTCGGCGGCGTGCAGGGCGCCACCGAGGATCTCGGGATTGATCCGGGCAGCATCGAGCTGATCCTCGGTGACCGTCCACCACACGGCACGGGTGCGCAGGGTGCGGGGCGGCAGATCGAGCTTCGTCTCGCCGAGAACCTCCCCTGTGATCACTCGGCGACGCAGGAAGGAGACGACCTGGTTGGTGACCTCCACCGAGCCGAAGCAGAGCCGCCCGTCGCCCCACGGGATCTCGGTGTCGGTCTCCAGCACGGCGATGGCGGTGGTGTCGCGGGCGGTGGTCGAGTACGGCGGGACGGCTTCCTCGACCAGGGCCACCGAGTCCTCCAGATCCAGTTTCCGGACCAGGTACGTGCGGCCCTGGTGGAGGTGGACGGCACCTTCGTGCACGGCAGTGTGCGCGGCCGATTCGTCGACGGTGCCCAGCAGCCGGCCGGTTCCTTCCTCGACGATCTGGACAGGGCGGCCGCCCCCGCCGCGGATGTCCGTGAGGTCGGCGGCCCGTTCGCGGCGGGTCCAGTGCCAGCCCGCCGCCCGTCTGCGCAGCAGCTTCGCCGCCTCCAGTTGCGGCAGCAGCTCGGGCACCGCGGGGCCGAAGAGGGCGATGTCGGCTTCGGTGAGCGGGAGCTCCGAGGCCGCGGCGCACAGGTGCGGGGCAAGGACGTACGGGTTGTCCGGGTCGAGGACCGTCGACTCCACAGGCTGCTGGAACAGTGCCTCGGGGTGATGGACGAGGAAGGTGTCCAGCGGGTCGTCCCGGGCGACGAGGATGGCCAGAGCGCCCTGGCCGGAGCGTCCGGCACGGCCGGCCTGTTGCCACAGGGACGCCCTGGTGCCCGGGTATCCGGCGATGACGACGGCATCCAGGCCCGAGACGTCGATGCCGAGCTCCAGGGCCGTGGTGGCGGCCAGTCCGAGCAGTTCCCCGGAGTGCAGGGCGCGCTCCAGGGCGCGGCGCTCCTCGGGCAGGTAGCCGCCGCGGTAGGCGGCGATCCGCTTCGGCAGGGAGCGGTCCACCTCGGCCAGGCGTTCCTTGGCGATGACGGAGATGAGCTCGGCGCCGCGCCGGGACCGTACGAAGGCAACCGAGCGAACTCCCTGGAGAGTCAGATCGGTCAGGATCTCGGCGGTCTCGGCCGTGGCGGTACGGCGCACCGGGGCCCCCTTCTCGCCGTGCAGCTCCGTCAGGGGCGGCTCCCAGAGGGCGAAGACCGTCTCGCCACGGGGCGAGGCGTCGTCGGCGACCTCCTTGACGGGCAGGCCCGTGAGGCGGCCCGCTGCGACCGAGGGCTGGGCCGCGGTGGCGGAGGCGAGGAGGAAGACCGGATCGGAGCCGTAGCGGGCGCACAGGCGGCGCAGACGGCGTAGTACCTGGGCGACGTGGGACCCGAACACGCCCCGGTAGGTGTGGCATTCGTCGATGACGACGAAGCGCAGGGCGCGCAGGAAGGAGGCCCAACGGGGGTGGGAGGGCAGTATTCCCCGGTGCAGCATGTCGGGGTTCGTCAGGACGTAGTTGGCGTACTGGCGCACCCATTCGCGTTCTTCGACCGGCGTGTCTCCGTCGTAGACGGCCGGGCGGACCGCGGTGCCGAGCGGTGCTGCGAGCGCCTTCACCGAGCGCCGCTGGTCGGCGGCGAGGGCCTTGGTGGGCGCGAGGTACAGGGCGGTGGTGCCTCGGCCGTTCGGGGCCTGTGAGCCGTCGAGGAGGGTGCTCAGGACGGGGGCGAGGTAGGCGAGGGACTTGCCGGACGCGGTTCCGGTGGCGATCACGACGGATTCGCCGTCGAGGGCGTACTCGGCGGCGGCGGCCTGGTGCGTCCACGGATGGTCGATTCCGGCCCGGGCAATTGCCGCGATCACTTCTGGCCGGATGCGATCCGGCCAGATGGCATGGGTTCCCGTGCGCGGGGGCAAGTGCTCCGTATGAGTGATGCGCGCAGCCCGGCCCGCCCCTGCGGCGAGCCGGTCGAGGACCATGTCCGGAGAGGGGCGGGAACCCCCGCTCTCGGGCGGTCGACTGGGGCGGTGATTCTTGGCCATCGGCATCGAGTGTGTCACTGGCGTGACGGACAATGGTCCCAAGGCGTCGTGCATGGCTGCTGGTAAGTGATTGAATGCCATCGCGGCTGGCGATCCGTCCCCTGGCCTCCGTCGGGGAGACTGAGGGGCGACCGCTCGATAGCAAGGTGCTGGAGGATCCGTGGACCTGTCCCTGTCGACTCGCAATGTGTCCGGCCCTGGTGGCGACCGTACGGTCGTCGAGGTCGGTGGCGAGATTGATGTGTATACCGCGCCCAAGCTGCGCGAGCAGTTGGTCGAGTTGGTGAATGACGGCAGCTACCACCTGGTTGTCGACATGGAAGGTGTCGATTTCCTCGACTCCACCGGTCTCGGCGTGCTCGTTGGCGGCTTGAAGCGTGTCCGGGCCCATGAGGGCTCGCTGCGACTGGTGTGCAACCAGGAGCGCATTCTCAAGATCTTCCGGATCACGGGCCTGACCAAGGTGTTTCCCATTCACACCACGGTCGACGAGGCTGTAGCGGCCACCGACTGACGTCGGCGCAGGCCGGCCGTTCATCGGCCGGCCGGCAGGTTGTGACAGGCCGACAGGCGGCAGCAGACAGGCCGCCAGGAGCAGGCGGTCGACCCTTTTGGTCGACTGCCGGCTTCGTCGGTTCCGGTGGAGAATCGAGAGCAGGGGTACCGGGCGCCACGCCCGGGCCCCTGAGACGCACGCCCGTACGTTTGAGGGGGATGGCATGCCAACCGTTGAACTCCGCTTCAGCGCTCAGCCCGAACACGTCAGGACGGCTCGCCTCGTGGCAGCCGCCGTGGCACGCAGGGCCGGCGTCGACGAGGCGGTGCTCGACGAGGTCAGACTCGCCGTCGGCGAGGCGTGCAGTCGCGCTGTCGGGCTGCACCGCAGTCATGACATCACCGCTCCGGTCACGGTCGTGCTGACCGAGGAGGAGAAGGCGTTCTCCATCGAGGTTGGCGACGGAGTGCCCGGCCCCGGCAGTGACACCTCACTGGCGGGAGCGAACGGCGGCGGAGCCGGAGGGCTCGACGAGCCGGATGCCGATGTCGAGGACGAGATGGGTCTCGCCGTCATCAGCGGGTTGGTCGACGACGTGGAAGTCCGTTCGGGCACGGACGGCGGAGTGATCCGTATGACCTGGCCGACGGCGTCGGCGGTAGTGCTGCCCTGAGGTGTGCCGCGTCCTTGGGTGAGACGTGTGATCAGGATTTCCTGGCCCTGCTGAGCAGGGCCTTTTTCATGGGCGCTTGATCGATGATCTATGAATTTCCGACGGGTGCCATGCGACTGTCCCATTACTGCATTCGGGTGGAATCCCGGAAGAGATCATTTGTCATTGGGTGGGCGGTAGCCGATTTCATTGACCACCCACTGTTTTGATCCGCTTCTGCTCCCTACAATCCGTCCACGTCTTGAGCGCTGAGCGTCAAGGAGGACGTATGGCGGAGTTCTTCAACACCCCACTCGCAGAACTGACGCACGTTTCCGTACCTTCCGGCCGGCCCACCTCACTCGCAGCCGCGGTACTCACCGATGACAACCGGCTGATCGTCGTCGTCATCGCGGCCGTCGCCCTCGCCGCGCTGGTCGTGGCCCAGCTGCTGGTCCGCCAGGTCCTGGCGGCCGGTGAGGGCACCGACCGGATGAAGGAGATCGCGGCGGCCGTCCAGGAGGGCGCGAACGCCTATCTGGCCCGGCAACTGCGTACCGTCGGCATCTTTGCCGTCGTCGTGTTCTTCCTGCTTCTGCTGCTGCCGGCCGACAACTGGTCACAGCGTGCGGGCCGCTCGTTGTTCTTCCTGGTGGGGGCGCTTTTCTCGGCGGCCACCGGATACATCGGCATGCGGCTCGCTGTGCGCAGCAATGTGCGCGTCGCCGCTGCAGCGCGTGAGGCGACTCCGGCGGAGGGCGAACCGGAAAAGGATCTCACCGTTGTCTCGCACAAAGCGATGAAGATCGCTTTCCGTACGGGCGGTGTGGTCGGCATGATCACGGTGGGCCTCGGTCTGCTCGGTGCCTCCTGTGTCGTCCTCGTCTACGCCGCGGACGCGCCCAAGGTGCTGGAGGGATTCGGCCTCGGCGCGGCGTTGATCGCCATGTTCATGAGGGTCGGCGGTGGGATCTTCACCAAGGCCGCCGACGTGGGTGCCGACCTCGTGGGCAAGGTGGAGCAGGGCATTCCCGAGGACGATCCGCGCAACGCCGCCACCATCGCCGACAACGTGGGCGACAACGTCGGTGACTGCGCAGGGATGGCAGCGGACCTCTTCGAGTCGTACGCGGTGACGCTCGTCGCCGCACTCATCCTCGGCAAGGCGGCCTTCGGCGATGCAGGGCTGGCCTTTCCGCTGATCGTTCCGGCGATCGGCGTGGTCACCGCGATGATCGGGATCTTCGCGGTCGCCCCGCGGCGGGCCGACCGCAGCGGGATGACGGCCATCAATCGCGGATTCTTCATCTCCGCGGTGATCTCACTGGTCCTGGTCGCGGTGGCGGTCTTCGTCTACCTGCCGTCCTCGTACGCGGACCTGGACGGGGTCACCGACAGTGCGATCACCTCGCACGGCGGCGACCCGCGGGTCTTCGCTCTGGTCGCGGTCGCCATCGGCATCGTGCTCGCCGCACTGATCCAGCAGCTCACGGGCTACTTCACGGAGACCAACCGCCGGCCCGTCCGGGACATCGGGAAGTCCTCCCTGACCGGCCCGGCGACCGTGATCCTCGCCGGCATCTCCATCGGCCTGGAGTCGGCCGTCTACACCGCGCTGTTGATCGGTCTCGGTGTCTACGGGGCGTTCCTGCTCGGTGGGACATCGATCATGCTGGCGCTCTTCGCCGTGGCTCTCGCCGGAACCGGCCTCCTCACCACCGTGGGTGTCATCGTGGCGATGGACACCTTCGGCCCGGTCTCCGACAACGCTCAGGGCATCGCCGAGATGTCGGGCGACGTCACCGGCGCCGGGGCCCAGGTCCTCACCGACCTGGACGCCGTCGGCAACACCACCAAGGCCATCACCAAGGGCATCGCGATCGCCACCGCGGTGCTGGCGGCTTCGGCGCTCTTCGGCTCGTACCGGGACGCGATCGCGACGGCGGTCGACGACGTCGGGGCCCAGGCGGGGGAGTTGGGGCTGAGTCTGGACATCTCGCAGCCCAACAACCTGGTCGGTCTGATCCTCGGTGCCGCCGTCGTGTTCCTGTTCTCGGGGCTGGCCATCAACGCGGTCTCCCGTTCCGCGGGGGCCGTGGTCTACGAGGTGCGGCGCCAGTTCCGTGAGCATCCCGGGATCATGGACTACACGGAGAAGCCGGAGTACGGGCGCGTCGTCGACATCTGCACCAAGGACGCGCTGCGCGAGCTGGCCACCCCCGGGCTGCTCGCGGTCCTGGCACCGATCGCGGTCGGGTTCACCCTGGGGGTCGGCGCGCTCGGCTCGTATCTCGCGGGAGCGATCGCCACGGGAACCCTGATGGCCGTCTTCCTGGCCAACTCCGGCGGGGCGTGGGACAACGCCAAGAAGCTCGTCGAGGACGGCAACCACGGCGGAAAGGGCAGTGAGGCCCATGCCGCGACGGTCATCGGCGACACGGTCGGTGACCCGTTCAAGGACACGGCCGGCCCGGCGATCAACCCGCTCCTCAAGGTGATGAACCTGGTGGCGCTGCTCATCGCCCCTGCGGTGGTGCAGTTCAGCTACGGCGATGACGCGAGTGCGGGAGTACGAACGGTGGTGGCCGTGTTCGCCATCGTTGTCATCATCGGAGCGGTCTACATCTCCAAGCGGCGCGGGATCGCCATGGGCGACGACGGATCGGACGGCGACGGCGGAGACGGTGGCCGTCCCGCCAAGTCCACTGATCCTGCCGCTGTTTCGTGAGCGGCGCCGGGTCGGGGCGGGTGACCGCGTAGGCAGCACCTGGTCAGCGCATGGGCGGACGGCGCATTCTGATGCGCCGTCCGCCTCTTTGCGGGCCCGGAGACTCCACTCGTGCGAGGGAGTGTCCGCACGAGTGCCCGAGCGTTCAGGTGAGTTGTATCTCCCTCATTCTCCTTGGTGCAAATGGCTGCAAAAGCACGCACATCGGATGCCCGGCGCCAGAATGTCGCCCACTTGGCGTGTAAGTTCCGGGGCCGAGAGCCTTGGAAGGGACCCAATCCGGTGAACAAGAAGCTTGCAGCCGCACTGTCCGGCGGTGCGGTACTCGTACTGACGCTGTCGGGCTGCAGCGATGACGGCGACGACAAGGTGAACGACTGGGCGAAGAAGGTCTGCGACCAGGTCCAGCCGCAGCTGCAGAAGATCGCGAACGCCAATGCCGCGATCCAGCAGCAGACGGCCGACAACAGCAAGCCCGCCGACGTCCAGAAGACCGACTCGGCCGCCTTCCAGCAGATCTCGCAGGCGTACAAGGCGCTGGGCACAGCCGTGGAGTCCGCGGGCCCGCCGCCCGTGGACGACGGCGAGACCACGCAGCAGGAGGCCGTGAAGGAGCTCAACGCCTCCTCCGTGGCCTACGCGAGCCTGAAGACTAAGGTCGACGCGCTCGACACGGAGGACCAGTCGAAGTTCGCCGACGGGCTCAAGGGCATCGCCGACGAGCTGAACAAGATCAGCACCAACGGTGACCAGGCTCTGAAGAAGCTCCAGTCCGGCGAGGTCGGTTCCGCGATGGCGAAGCAGAAGGGCTGCCAGAAGCCGACGGCCTCGGCACCGCCCGCGGCCGCTCCGTCCGCCCCGGCATCGAAGCCGGCCTCCCCTTCAGCCTCGCCGAGCAAGAAGGCTTAGCGGAGCGGGAAGCAGAGCGAGAAGCACGGAAGAACTCGTAGCCGAGCCAGAAGCCGGCTACGAGCGAGGGCCTGCGGCGGATGAGAAGCCGCCGCGGGACCCCGTTCGAAGCGGTCCGGTCGCCCCTCGTGGGTGCCGGACCGCTGCCGTTGTCGGTGGGAGCGGACACAATGGGCGGGTGAGTACGACCAGCCTTCCCGCATCCGCCCGCACCCCCCGACTCCGCGAAGCCCTGATCGGCGCGGCCTTCACCGCCGACGGCCTCCTGGAGCGGCTCGGCGCGCCCGCCTACGCCGCGCTCGCCCGCAGCGAGACCGTCCCGGCGCTCCGGGCCACCCGCGGGGATTCGCCGCTCGACACGCTGGTGCGGCTGTTCCTTCTGCAGAGCCCCGTCCCGGCCGCCCGGGCCGCCGCGGCGCTCCCGCTGGAGGAGTGCGTGGAGGACGGCTGGGTGGTCAGCGAGGGAGACCTCGTCAGGGCTACCGTCGACGTCCGGCCGTACGGCGGGCCCGAGGGCGAGGACTGGTTCATCGTCTCCGACCTGGGATGTGCTGTCGGCGGTGCGGGCGGGATCGGCTCGCACGAGGAGGCCGTCGTCCTCGGAGTCGGCGGGGCGTCCACCACGCTCGCCGGGATCACCGTGCGCAGGCCCGTCGCCTCCGCCCTCGATCTCGGTGCGGGTTCCGGCATCCAGGCGCTCCACGCCGCCCAGCACGCCACCCAGGTCACGGCCACGGACCTCAATCCGCGCGCCCTGGAATTCACGCGCCTCACGCTCGCCCTGTCCGGCGCCGCTCCTGCCGATCTGCGTGTGGGCTCCCTGTACGAGCCGGTCGGCACGAGCACGTACGACCTGATCGTCTCGAACCCGCCCTTCGTCATCTCGCCCGGCGCCCGGCTGACGTACCGCGACGGCGGCATGGGCGGCGACGACCTGTGCCGGACGCTGGTGCAGCAGGCCGGCGACCGGTTGAACGAGGGGGGCTACGCCCAGTTTCTCGCCAACTGGCAGCACGTGGAGGGCGAGGAGTGGCAGGACCGGCTGCGCTCCTGGGTGCCGCAGGGCTGTGACGCCTGGATCGTGCAGCGCGAGGTGCAGGACATCACGCAGTACGCCGAGCTCTGGCTGCGCGACAGCGGCGACCACCGCACGGACCCTGCCGCCTACGCCGAGCGGTACGAGGCCTGGCTGGACGAGTTCGAGGCCCGCAGCACCAAGGCCGTCGGCTTCGGATGGATCACCCTCAGGAAGTCCGCTGCCGCAGGTGCGGGCGACCCGTCGGTCGTGATCGAGGAGTGGCCGCATTCCGTGGAGCAGCCCCTCGGACCGGCCGTCGAGGCTCATTTCGTCCGCCAGGACTATCTGCGTGAGCATGACGACGCCGCGTTGCTGGCAGCGCATTTCACCCTCTCCGACGAGGTGGTCCAGGAGCAGGTCGGCCTGCCCGGCGCCGAGGACCCCGAGCATGTGGTGCTGCGTCAGAACCGCGGGATGCGACGGGCCACCAAGGTCGATGCGGTCGGGGCCGGGTTCGCGGGCGTGTGCGACGGCTCGCTGCCCGCGGGCAGGATTCTGGACGCCATCGCCCAGCTCATGGCCGAGGACCCGGTGCTGCTGCGCGACCGCACCCCGCAGGCGATCCGGCTGCTGGTGGAGGAGGGCTTCCTGGAGCCGGTGAGGGGCGGCGCGTGAGCGCGGTGACGGAGGCCCCGTGATCCACGTCGAGCTGGACGGGGTGGAGGCCCCGTGATCCGTATCGAGCTGGACGAGGCCGCACTCGGTGCGACCCGGATCGCCATCAGCCCGTTGTGGGACGCCTTCTGCAGCCTGCACCTCGCACGGGCGCACCGGGTTCCCTCCTGGCCGTACGAGGCATGGGTGGTGCGGGCCCGTGAGGTCCTGAAGGAGGACGACCGGGACACGCCCGTTGCGGCTGTTGAGTGAGGGCCCGACCGGCTTCCCAGACTTCCTGTTGCCGAAACCGATCGGTGCCTCGTCGGTCGACGCGGAGCTGGACCTCATCCGGGCCACGCCGGCCGCTGTGGTGCGGGCGGGGATCGCGGAGCACTACGCGGGGCTCGAAGACCATCCGTACGTTCGGCCGTATCTGGACGATCCGGAGGCTGCCTGCGGTTCGCTCGCGGATGCCTACGCGGCCTACTGGGACGGGGCGCTGGCACAGCACTGGCCGACCATGCGCCGCCTCGTCGAGGACGAGGTGCTCATCCGGGCCCGGACCTTCGCGACCGAAGGCATCGACGCACTCTTCGCCGGCCTGGAGGCGCGGGCGAGGTGGACGCCGCCCGTCCTCGAACTGACGAAGCACATCGACGCCGAGTACCGGGCGGGCGAGCGGCGGCTGCTGTTGGTCCCGCTGGTCTTTGCGGAAGGCTGCCGGCTCTACTCCACGGACCACCCCGACGTCATGGCCGTGTCCTTCCAGGCCCGGGGCGCCGCCGCGTTGCGCGAACGCCCCGCGGAGCAGCCGGGGGCCGAGTCCGCCGACCGGCTGGGGCTGCTGCTCGGCCGCGGCCGGGCATCGGTCCTGCGCCAGCTCGGCGGGCCCCTCACGACAGCGGGGATAGCCGACCGGCTGGGGCTTGCGCAGAGCACGGTCTCCGAGCATCTGTCGGTCCTCGCCGACGCGGACGTGGTGACCAGGCACCGCGTCGGGCGCAGTGTGTACTACCAACTCACCGACACCGGACGAGCCCTGCTCGCACTGCTGTCGGGGGAGGACGTCCTGCGCGCGGTGTCCTGAGGCCTCGGACCGTACGGCCCGGGACCACCCGGCACCGCCTCGCCCCGCCCACGATTCGGCCGCCCCCGAATCGATGTCCGCGGCGGCTGTGCCGGCCCTAGCCTCACCGCCATGCCAGCCATCGAGGCGAGAGATCTCCGCCGCACCTACACCGCCCGCACGGGCTTTCTGCGCCCCCGCCGCACCCGGACCGAGGCCGTCCGCGGCGTCAGCTTCCAGGTGGCACGGGGCGAACTCTTCGGGCTGCTCGGTCCCAACGGCGCGGGCAAGACCACCACGATCAAGATGCTCAACACCCTTCTCCTGCCGACCTCGGGTACGGCCCGGGTGCTCGGCTACGACGTGGCGTCCGAGCCGGTCGCCGTGCGCCGCCGCATCGGATACGTCTTCGGCGGCGACCGAGGTCTCTACGACCGCCTCTCCGCGCTCGACAACCTGCGCTACTTCGCCGAGTTGTACGGCGTCGAGCCCCGCGACCGGAAACGCCGCATCGCCGAACTGCTCGACCTCGTCGGCCTCGCGGGCCGGGAGAGGGAGCGCGTCGAGAGCTACTCACGGGGCATGCGCCAACGGCTCCACATCGCCCGCGGTCTGCTGCACAAGCCCGAGGTCCTGTTCCTCGACGAGCCGTCCATCGGCGTCGACCCGGTCGCGGCACGCGACCTGCGGCGTACCGTCGCGGACCTGCGCACCGGTGGCACCACCGTGCTGCTGACGACCCACTACATGGCCGAGGCCGACGAGTTGTGCGACCGGATAGCCGTGATCGCGGGCGGCACGATCAGGGCACTCGACACCCCCGGCCGCCTCAAGTCGCGCGTCCAGGAACGCGACATCCTGGAGATCGAGGCGTACGGGGCAGGCGTCGAACACCTCGACCGCATCCGGGCCCTGCCCGGTGTCCGGGGCGTGGCCGCCGAGGAGCGGGGCAGCGGGCAGACGGTCACGGTGCAGACCGACCGGGGGACGGAGCCGCACGCGCAGGTGCTTGCGGCGCTGGAAGGGATCCGGATCGGGCGGGTCGTCACCCGGGAACCCACCCTGGAGGACGCGTACATCGCGATCGTCGAGGATGCGGAGACCGCCGGCCGGGAGAAGGCCGCGCTGTGACGGGGCAGACCGGAACGACGGGGCAGACCGGAACGACGGGGCAGACCGGAACGACGGGGCCGACCGGAACGACGGGGCAGACCGGAACGACGGGGCCGACCGGCACGGGTCGCGCCATGACGGGGCAGACCGGGAGGGCGGGGCCGACCGGCACGACGGGAACGACGCCGGTCCGGGTCCTGCGGCTGATCGTCGTGGGCGTGCGCACCCATGTCTCGTACATGAGCCGTTCCCCGCTCGAAATCACCTTCGCCGTCCTCGTTCCACTGGTCCACGCGACTCTCGCCGTCTACCTCTTCCGTGCCGCGGACGACCCCGACCGGCTCCTCACCGCAGCCGTCGGAGCGGGGCTGATGGGCATCTGGTCCTCGGTGCTGTTCGGCTCCGGCGGCGCCGTCCAGAACCAGCGCTGGCTCGGCACCCTGGAAACACTCGTCAGCTCGCCGACCCCGCTGTCGCTCGTGCTGCTGCCGATCACGCTCGCCACCGCCGTCATCGGTACGTACGCGATGGGCGCGACCGTGCTCTGGGGAGCCGTGCTGTTCGACGTGCCGCTCGACTTCGCCCACCCGGTGCTCTTCCTGGTTGCCGTGCCCGTCTGCGTCCTGGCGCTCGGGATGATGGGGCTGCTGCTCGCGGCGACCTTTGTTCTGCTGCGCAACGCCAACGCGCTCGCCAACCCGCTGGACGCGCCCGTGTGGCTGCTGTCCGGAATGCTCGTGCCGATCACCGTGCTGCCGGACTGGACGCTGCCGGTCTCCTGGGTCCTGCCCACCACCTGGGGTTCGCGGGCCGTGCACGCGGCGGTCTCGGGCGGTCCCGCCGTCTCCGGCGTGCTGATCCCGATGGGTGCGGCTCTCGCCCTCGGCGCGCTCTACGCACTGCTCGCGGTGCTGGTCCTCGGCCGGGTCGAACACCGCGCCCGGGCCGCCGCCACTCTCTCGCTCGCCTGACGACCAGGCGGGCCCCCGGACCTCTTCAGGAGCCCTCGCATGCCCTCCCTCACGTCCCGCGCCGCTTCAGGAGCCGTCCGCACGGCCCGACTTGTCTTCGTGGGCGGCGGCATCTCGTACCGTGCGCTCTTCAACTGGACGACGCCCCCCATGTTCATCGGCACACTGCTCGTCGGGCCGCTGTTGCAACTGCTGTTCTTCGTCTTCCTCGGGCGGCAGCTCGGGGTCGCCGACGACCGGTTCTATCTGCTCGGCAACGCCGTGATCGCCTCCTCCACCGCATGCGTCTACGGCGGCACCATGGCCATTGCCAACGAGCGCCGGTACGGCACCCTCGGCGCGGTCCTCCTCAGCCCCCGCCACCGCGCTCCGCTCTGGTTCGGCCGCGCCCTGCCGTATGTACTCAACGGCCTTCTGATCAGCGTCTTCACGCTCACGGCCGCCTCGATCCTGCTCGGTCTGCGGATTCCGCTCGGGGCGGCGCCCGGCCTGGCCGCCGTCCTGCTCGCCGCGTCCGCGGGCTGCTCCGCGTTCGGACTGGCGCTGGGGGCGCTCGGGCTCCGGTTCCGGGATGTCTTCCTCGTGTCGAATGTGGCCGGATCCGTACTGCTCCTGCTGACCGGTGCGAACGTGCCGCGCGACACCCTGCCGGGGTGGATGCGGGCGGCCGGGGAGGTGCTTCCGCTCACCCATGCCGCGGATGCCGCCCGACAGTTGTCCGCAGGCGGCGGGCTGGACCGCGGGCTCCTCGGGGCGGAGGCCGCGGTCGGGGCGGGGTATGCGCTGCTCGCGGTCGCTCTGCTCGCCGCATTCGAGCGCGGGAGCCGGCGCCGCGCGACTCTCGACGTGATGTGAATCGCCTTCGGAGCGTGCTGTTCACCCGGGGTTCGCATCGGAGACGCCCCGGCGTGGCACCGTCCCCTCAGCGCGGATCCCGGCACTCAATACCCGCGCGAAAGTCGATGCGACGAGTTTGAGGGGTATGGACATGGAGAGCGTCACCGCGGTCTTCGCCGGATCGGCATTCGCACTGTTCGGCGCCGCTCTCCTGGTCTGGACAGGGGCGCGCACCATCCACCGTGCGCCGGTGGCACACGGTGTGAGCCCCGTCGCCTCCACCGCTCTCGCCACGCTCTTCGGCGTACTCTTCCTCGTCCTCGGCGTGTGGTGCTTCACCCGCATCTGATCCAGACCGCCGGCAGGGCCGACTCACCGGTCCTGCCACCGCCCCGCAGGCACCCCGACGGCACCCCGAAACCCGCAGGCGACAGTGCTGCGAAGCGCGGACCGGGCAGTCCGGGCGGCAGGAATGGCGGAAGTCGGGTTACCGTTCGAGTGGCCGTTGCGGGCTTTTGCCGTTTGACACGGGGGCGGGTTGTACCGTCACACTCCGCAGCGACAGCACCGCGGGCAGCGTCATTGCGCTGCCCGGATGCCCCACGAGTGCCGACCGGAGAGAAGAGCGAAGTTGTCCCCGACCAGCGAGACCGCAGGCCGCCGACTCGTCATTGTCGAGTCGCCTGCCAAGGCGAAGACGATCAAGGGCTACCTCGGCCCCGGATACGTCGTCGAGGCGAGCGTCGGGCACATCCGCGACCTGCCGAACGGCGCCGCCGAGGTGCCTGACGAGTACACCGGTGAGGTCCGCCGCCTCGGCGTGGACGTCGACAACGACTTCCAGCCGATCTACGTCGTCAATGCTGACAAGAAAGCCCAGGTCAGGAAGCTCAAGCAGCTCCTCGCCGAATCCGACGAACTCTTCCTCGCCACCGATGAGGACCGCGAGGGCGAAGCCATCGCGTGGCACCTGCAGGAAGTGCTCAAGCCCAAGGTCCCGGTCCACCGGATGGTCTTCCACGAGATCACCAAGGACGCGATCCGGGCAGCCGTCGCCAACCCGCGCGAGCTGAACCAGCGCATGGTCGACGCCCAGGAGACCCGTCGTATCCTCGACCGCCTCTACGGCTACGAGGTCTCGCCGGTCCTGTGGAAGAAGGTCATGCCGCGGCTCTCCGCGGGCCGCGTCCAGTCCGTCGCCACCCGCCTCGTCGTCGAGCGGGAGCGCGAGCGCATCGCCTTCCGTTCCGCCGAGTACTGGGACCTCACCGGCACGTTCGCCACCGGCCGCACCGGTGACGCGTCCGACCCCTCGACGCTCACGGCCCGCCTCAGCGCGGTCGACGGGCGCCGTATCGCCCAGGGCCGCGACTTCGGTCCGGACGGGCAGCTCAAGTCCGGTGCCGCCCAGACGCTGCACCTGGACGAGACGAACGCCCGCGCCCTGGCCGCCGCGCTCGCCGACTCCACGTTCGCCGTACGGTCCGTCGAGTCGAAGCCGTACCGCCGCTCGCCGTACGCGCCCTTCCGTACGACGACCCTCCAGCAGGAGGCGAGCCGCAAGCTGGGCTTCGGGGCCAAGGCCACGATGCAGGTCGCGCAGAAGCTGTACGAGAACGGCTTCATCACCTACATGCGTACCGACTCCACGACGCTCTCGGGCACCGCGATCTCCGCGGCCCGGGCGCAGGTCACGCAGTTGTACGGGGCGAACTACCTCCCGGAGAAGCCCCGCGTCTACGCGGGGAAGGTCAAGAACGCCCAGGAGGCGCACGAGGCGATCCGCCCCTCCGGCGACCGCTTCCGCACCCCGGCCGAGACCGGCCTCACCGGCGACCAGTTCCGGCTGTACGAGCTGATCTGGAAGCGGACCGTCGCCTCCCAGATGAAGGACGCCGTCGGTAACTCCGTCACCGTCAAGATCGGCGGCCGGGCGAGCGACGGCCGGGACGCCGAGTTCTCCGCGTCCGGCAAGACGATCACCTTCCACGGCTTCATGAAGGCCTACGTCGAAGGCGCGGACGACCCCAACGCCGAGCTCGACGACCGCGAGCGGCGCCTGCCGCAGGTCGCCGAGGGCGACGCGCTGACCGCCGACGAGGTCACGGTCGACGGCCACGCCACCAAGCCGCCGGCCCGCTACACCGAGGCCTCGCTGGTCAAGGAGCTCGAAGAGCGCGAGATCGGCCGCCCGTCGACGTACGCCTCGATCATCGGGACCATCCTGGACCGCGGCTACGTGTTCAAGAAGGGCACGGCCCTGGTGCCGTCGTTCCTCTCGTTCGCCGTGGTCAACCTGCTGGAGAAGCACTTCGGCCGGCTCGTCGACTACGACTTCACCGCACGCATGGAGGACGACCTCGACCGCATCGCGCGGGGTGAGGCCCAGTCCGTGCCGTGGCTGCGGCGCTTCTACTTCGGCGCCGGTGCCGAAGGAGCGGCCGGTGCGGGTGCGGCCTCCGACGCGGGCAACGGCGACGGCGACCACCTCGGCGGCCTGAAGGAGCTCGTCACCGACCTCGGTGCGATCGACGCCAGGGAGATCTCCTCCTTCCCCGTCGGCAACGACATCAAGCTCCGGGTCGGCCGGTACGGCCCGTACATCGAGCGGGGCGAGAAGGACTCCGAGGGGCACCAGCGCGCCGATGTGCAGGAGGACCTGGCACCCGACGAGCTGTCCGTGGAGTACGCGGAGGAGCTGCTGGCCAAGCCGAGCGGCGACTTCGAGCTCGGTGCGGACCCGGTGACCGGGAACCAGATCATCGCCAAGGACGGGCGCTACGGCCCGTACGTCACCGAGGTACTGCCCGAGGGCACCCCGAAGACCGGCAAGAACGCGGTGAAGCCGCGGACCGCCTCCCTCTTCAAGTCCATGTCCCTGGACACGGTGACGCTGGCCGACGCGCTCAAGCTGATGTCGCTGCCCCGGGTCGTCGGTGAGGACGCCGAGGGCGTGGAGATCACCGCGCAGAACGGCCGCTACGGTCCGTACCTCAAGAAGGGGACGGACTCGCGCTCGCTCACGTCCGAGGACCAGCTCTTCGACATCACGCTCGACGAGGCCCTCGCGATCTACGCCCAGCCGAAGCAGCGCGGGCGGGCCGCCGCCAAGCCGCCGCTGAAGGAACTGGGCACGGACCCGGTGAGCGGTGCTCCGGTCGTCGTCAAGGACGGGCGCTTCGGCGCGTACGTCACCGACGGCGAGACGAATGCGACGCTGCGGACCGACGACAGCGTCGAGGACATCACACCGGAGCGCGGCTACGAGCTCCTCGCGGAGAAGCGCGCCAAGGGACCCGCCAAGAAGAAGACGGCGAAGAAGGCCCCTGCCAAGAAGGCGCCCGCGAAGAAGGCGACCGCGACGAAGACGACAGCCGCCAAGAAGACGACGGCTGTGAAGAAGACGACGGCGAAGAAGGCCACGGCGAAGAAGGCTCCGGCCAAGAAGACCGCCCCGGCGTCGTCGTCCTCGGACGACTGATTCGCGCTTCCTGAACCCCAGGGGCTGGAGACCCAGCCCCTGGGGTTCACGGCGTCCGGGGCGTGACGAAGAGCGGACGCGGGTCAGACAGGCGGGCAGGCCCACCGCGAGCCGAGCCCACCTGCGAGCCGAGCCCACCGAGGCACCCCGGCTCGCAGTCGGCGGCCGTATGTTCGGACGCGGCCCCCGAGCACCGCACCGCTCCCGATAGGCTGGGCGGATGACGCGAGCCGAGCAGCCACCGGTCGTGAGCCCCACCTCCGACACACTTGCCGCAGACTCACGCGAGCGCGCCGTACGAGCCCTTTTGGGTGTTCCCCCGCTCAGGCGGTTGTGGAGCGCCCAGCTCGTCGGCAGTATCGGCGATTCACTCGCCGTTCTTGTGCTTGTGCTGTTGTCGCTGCAGGCGGCGGTCCTTGAGGGCTCATTCGGAGCCGGATACCGCGGGGCGGCCTTTGCCGTCGCCGCCGTGTTCGGTGCCCGGATTATTTCCACCGTGCTCTTCGGAGCCGTACTCCTGGGGCCGTTGACGGCGCTCACGGCGCCCGGCGGTCCGGTGGACCGCCGCTGGCTGATGATCGGGGCGGACGGGCTGCGGCTCGCGCTGCTGGTCGTCGCGCCGCTGTGGATCGACTGGATGCCGGACAAGGCGCTCATGATGATCCTGATCACCGTCTTCGTGACCGGTGTCGGAGAGCGTCTGTGGACGGTGGCGAAGGAGAGCGCGGCCCCCGCACTGCTCCCCGCCCCGCCCCCCGAGGGCGCCACGGTGCGCCCCCTGCCCGACCACCTCGACGCACTCCGCAGGCTCTCCCTGCGGACGAACTTCCTTGCGATCCCCGCAGCCGCCGCCGTTCTCGTGGTCGCGACGCTGGTCGGCAATCTGCTCGGCTCGGGACTCGACTGGTTCTCCTTCCACCAGGCCGCCCTCGGCTCGTACGTCGCGGCCGGCCTCTTCTCGGCCTCGATCTCGACCCTGTACTTCCTCGAGCTGCCGGGCATTCCGACGCCCCGCCCGCGCTCCCCGCTGGAGGGCCTGCGCAGGCCGACCACCGGAACGGGGCCCGACAAGGGCCGCACGGGCACGGCGCCGCTCGTCGTCGCCGCGTGCGCGGCGGTCGCCGGAGCCATCTCGGCCGCCGCGGCCGTCTCCGTACTGCAGGCGGCAGACCTGGGCGGCGGACCCGCCACCTTCGCGCTGCTGATCCTCGTCCTGACCGGCGGCACCGCGCTCGGGATCCGTACGGCGCAGAAGGTGCTGCCCGCCCTGTCGCGGCGCAGGCTGCTGGCCCTGTCCACGGCCGTCACCGGCATCGCGCTCCTCGCGCTCGGCCTGGTGCCGGACACGGCGACCGGGCTGCTGATCGCCCTGCTCGCCGGCTACTCGGCGGGTGTCGCCGCGCACATCGGTCACGTCATCGTCGAGCAGGAGACCGAGGAGTTCCGGCAGGCCAGGAGCACCGAGCACCTCCAGGCCGTCGTCCGGGTGCTCGTCGCGCTCGGCGCGGTGGGCGGTCCGCTGCTCGCCGCCGCCATCGGCCGGCACCGGCTGGGCTCCGGCGACTTCGTCTTCGCCCACGGCGGAGCCGCGTTCGCACTGATGCTCATCGGCGCCCTGCTGCTGCCCGTCGCCGTGATCGTCCTCGCCAAGACCGACGACCGCGCCGGGGTACCCCTGCGCCGTGATCTGCGGGAGGCGCTGCGTGGCGGCGACCCGGCTGTCGCGCCTGCCGCGAACGGTTTCTTCCTCGCTCTGGAGGGCGGCGACGGCGCCGGGAAGTCGACCCAGGTCGAAGCGCTCGCCGAGTGGATCCGGGCCAAGGGCCACGAGGTCGTCGTGACGCGCGAGCCGGGGGCCACCCCGGTCGGCAAGCGGCTGCGTTCGATCCTGCTCGACGTGTCGTCGGCCGGGCTGTCGAACCGGGCCGAAGCCCTGCTGTACGCCGCAGACCGCGCCGAGCACGTCGACTCGGTCGTCCGCCCGGCGCTTGAGCGCGGCGCGATCGTCATCTCGGACCGCTACATCGACTCGTCCGTCGCCTACCAGGGCGCGGGCCGGGACCTCTCCCCGACCGAGATCGCCCGGATCTCGCGGTGGGCGACGAGCGGCCTCGTACCGCATCTGACGGTGCTCCTCGACGTCGACCCGGAGACCGCGCGGGAACGTTTCACGGAGGCACCGGACCGGCTCGAGTCCGAGCCTGCCGAGTTCCACACCCGGGTACGGTCCGGCTTCCTCACTCTTGCCGCGGCCGACCCGTCCCGGTACCTGGTGGTGGACGCCGGCCAGGAGCCGGAGACGATCACCACCGTCGTACGCCACCGGCTCGACCAGCTCCTCCCGCTCTCCGAGGCCGAGGTCAGGGCTCAGGAGGAGGCGCGCAGGGCAGCCGAGGAGGAGGCCAGGCGCAAGGCGGAGGAAGAGGCCGCCCGTAAGGCGGAGGAGGAGCGGCTGGAGCGCGAGCGGCAGGCGCAGCTCGCCAAGCTCCGCGCCGAGGAGGAGGAGCGCAGGCGCTGCGAGGAGGAGGACGCGCGACAGCGCGAGGCCGAGCGGCAGGCCGAGGAAGCCCGTCTGCGTGCGGAGGACGCCCGCCGCCGTGCGGAGGAGGAGCGGTCCCGCCTCGAAGCCGAGGAGCGGGTCCGCGAGGCCGAGCAGGCGCGGCTGAGCAGGCAGGCCCAGGAGGAGGCCAGGCTGCGCCAGGAGGCGGAGGAACTGCGCCTGGAGAAGCAGCGCAAGGCGGAGGAGGCACTGGTACGGGCCGAGGAGGCCCGCCGCCGTGCCGAGGCCGAGGCGGCTGCCCGTGCGGAGGCCGAGGCTGCCCGGGCCGAGGCGGACGAGGCCGCGAGGAAGCGGTCCGCGCCGTCTGCACCGTCCGCACCGTCCGCACCGGACAACGAGCTCACGGTTCCGACCCCGGTCGTGAACCCGAACGAGATCACGCAGCCGGTCCCGCTCGCCCAGCCGTCGGACCGCCCGGCAGCCCGTCCGGCCCGTCCGGCCCGTGACGCGGACGAGACCGCCGTCCTGCCGCCCGTGCGGGACGAGGACCCTGCGGACCGCGTGCCGCCGGGCGTCTTCCGTGACGAGCGCCGTGCCGCGCCCGGCGAGAACGAGAACGAGCGCACCCGCGAACTGCCCCAGGTCAGCGACGACCCGCAGGCCGGGCGTGCTGCTCAGGGCCGCGCGGGTGCCAAGAAGCGTCCTCGTTCCGACTGGGCGGAGGAGACACCGCTCGACGATCTGCCGTCCCTCGCCGACGAACTGCTCGGCGGCCAGGACGACGACCCGGGCACCTCCGGGCGGGACGGGCGCCGACCGCGCCGCTGACGGGAGGGCGGGGCCGAAACCGGAACCGCGAGACCGTGAAGCCCGGGAGCCGGGGAGCCGTGAGGCGCCCGGGCCCCGGGCCCCGGCCGTCGGGGTTCCGGGCCGTCCGGGCCCCGGAGCCGTCAATGCCCGGAAGCCGGAAAGTCAGGATTGTCAGACCCTTCCCGCACAATGGGAATCCGGCTTTCCCAGCACCACACCACCGGAAGGGCGGTGACCCATGACCGTATGGGACGACCTGGTCGGACAGGACCGAGTGCAGGAGCAGCTCGGTGCCGCCGCCCGGGACGCCGATGCGCTGGTCACCGCCAACTCGGCGGGGGAGCCGGTGCCCCCGGGGTCGAGGATGACCCACGCCTGGCTGTTCACCGGGCCGCCGGGCTCGGGACGGTCCACCGCCGCCCGTGCCTTCGCCGCCGCCCTCCAGTGCACCAGCCCGGACCGGGCGCTGGGCGGGGCGCCGGGCTGCGGGTTCTGCGACGGCTGCCACACCTCGCTGATCGGTACGCACGCGGACGTGGACGTGATCCGCACGGACCTGCTCTCCATCGGCGTGAAGGAGACCCGTGAGCTGGTCCGTCGCGCCCAGCTCTCCCCGGCCGTCGGCCGCTGGCAGGTCATCGTCATGGAGGACGCCGACCGCCTCACCGAAGGCGCGGGCAACGTCCTGCTGAAGGCGGTGGAGGAGCCCGCACCCCGCACGGTATGGCTGCTCTGCGCGCCCTCGCTCGAGGACGTGCTGCCCACGATCCGCTCCCGCTGCCGCCACCTCACGCTCCGTACGCCGCCGGTCGATGCCGTCGCCGATGTGCTGATCCGGCGTGACGGCATCGACCCCGAGCGGGCTGCCGCGGCGGCCCGTGCCACGCAGGGCCACATCGGCCGGGCGCGCCGCCTCGCGACGGACGAGCGGGCCCGCGCCCGCCGCGCCGCCGTTCTCAAGCTCCCGCTCCGCGTCCATGACGTCGGCGGCTGCCTCAAAGCGGCCCAGGAGCTGATCGACACGGCCACCGACGACGCCAAGCAGGTGGCCGAGGAGGTCGACGTCAAGGAGACCGAGGACATGAAGGCCGCGCTCGGCGGCGTCGCCGGGGGCCGGATGCCCCGAGGCACGGCGGGGGTGATGAAGGAGCTGGAGGACAAGCAGAAGCGCCGCAGGACGCGCACACAGCGCGACAGCCTCGATCTCGCGCTCACCGACCTCACCGGCTTCTACCGCGATGTGCTGGCGCTCCAGCTCGGTTCGCAGATCGCCCTCTCCAACACCGATGTACGGGACGCCCTCGAGCGGATCGCCGAGTCCTCGGGCCCCGAGCGCACCTTGCGCCGGATAGAGGCCGTGATCGCCTGCCGCCAGGCCCTGGACCGTAACGTGGCTCCGCTGCTCGCGGTGGAGGCGATGACGATGGCGCTCCGGGCGGGCTGACACCCGCGGGCGGCCGGAGTTGCGCTAATTCACCCGTATGAGCAGGGAATCGGTTGAGTCATCACCCTGCGGTTACGCTCCGGGGATGGACACCAGGCGCCTGCTCCGCATCTTCGCCACTGCGCTCGGCACTGCCGGCCTCCTCGTCTCCGGTTGCAGCAGCGGAAGTTCGGCGCCCAGCGCGTCGGCCACCGGTTCGGCTGTTCCGGAGGACCTCGAGCCGTACTACGGGCAGAAGCTGCGCTGGCGGGACTGCGGGGTGGAGGGCTTCCAGTGCACCACGATGAAGGCGCCGCTGGACTACGAGAAGCCCGATGACGGAGACATCAAGCTGGCCGTCTCCCGGAAGAAGGCGACCGGGCCCGGCAAGCGGATCGGATCGCTCCTGGTGAACCCGGGCGGCCCCGGCGGCTCGGCCGTCGACTACCTCCAGGGGTACGCGGCCATCGGCTACCCGGCCCCGGTCCGTGCCCGGTACGACATGGTCGCGATCGACCCGCGCGGGGTGGCCCGGAGCGAGCCGGTCACGTGCCTGACGGGCAAGGAGATGGACGCCTACACGCAGGTGGACCAGACACCTGACGACGCCGCCGAGATCGCGAAGCTGAACAAGGCCTTCGACGCGTTCGCGGACGGCTGCGAGAAGAACTCCGGTGAGGTCCTCCCGCATGTCTCCACCGTCGAGACGGCACGCGACATGGACATCCTGCGCACCCTGCTCGGCGACGAGAAGCTGAACTACGTGGGCGCCTCGTACGGCACGTTCCTGGGCGCGACCTACGCGGAGCTGTACCCCGACCGGGTGGGCCGCCTCGTCCTGGACGGGGCGATGGATCCCTCGCTCCCCGCGGTCGACATCAACCGCGACCAGACCGCCGGCTTCGAGGCGGCGTTCCAGTCGTTCGCCGCCGACTGCGTGAAGCAGCCGGACTGCCCCCTGGGCACCACGTCCGCCGCGGGCGCGGCGACCGCCCTGAAGAAGCTCTTCGCCGACCTCGACGCGAAGCCCGTGCCGACCGGTGAGACCCGGCAGCTGGGCGAGTCCCTGGCGACCACCGGTGTGATCGCCGCCATGTACGACGAGGCGGCCTGGCCGCAGCTCCGCGAGGCACTCGCCGGGGCCCAGCGCGGTGACGGCTCCGGGCTCCTCGCCCTGGCCGACAGCTATTACGAGCGGGACCCGAGCGGCAAGTACGCGAATCTGATGTTCGCCAACGCCGCCGTGAACTGCCTCGACCTGCCCCCCGCCTTCTCCGGCCCCGGCGCCGTCGAGGAAGCCCTCCCCGCCTTCGAGAAGGCCTCCCCGGTCTTCGGCAGGGGCTTCGCCTGGGCCGCCCTGAACTGCGGTTCCTGGCCGGTCGACGCCACCGGTACCCCCCACAGCACCGAGGCGAAGGGGGCCGCCCCGATCGTTGTGGTCGGCACCACACGCGACCCCGCCACCCCGTACAAGTGGGCCGAGTCCCTCGCGGACCAGCTCTCCTCGGCGACCCTGCTGACCTACGACGGTGACGGGCACACGGCGTACGGCCGGGGAAGCGACTGCATCGACACGGCGATCAACACGTACCTGCTCGAAGGCACCCCGCCCAAGGACGGCAAGAAGTGCTCCTGACCTGCGGACAAGGCCGCGGGGGCGGGCGGTGCGGAGCACCCTTCGAAACTGTGTAGACTTAGCGTCGCTGCTGACCGCACCATGGTGCGACAGAGCGGTGCCGCCTTAGCTCAGTTGGCCAGAGCAACGCACTCGTAATGCGTAGGTCTCGGGTTCGAATCCCGAAGGCGGCTCTGTAGAAGCCTCAGGACTCACTCGCCGTGACCTGGGGCTTTTGCTTTTTCCGGATGCGGTGACGACGCCGGGCGCGGACGTCCGAAAGCCCCAGGTCCCCCTGTGACCTGGGGCTTTCCGTGCGCCCGGGCAGGCGCGGACACCGGGCGCCGTCCGGAACGGCGTCAGTCGGCTAGAACGGTGTCAGCGTCAGCCGTGCCCCCGTGGGTGCGGTGTCCTGGATGTACGAGGCGAAGTCGGCCACGTCGTCGAAGGCGAAGCCGTACGCCTTGCCGTCCTGGGTCGCCGCGTGGATGGCCGCCGAGTAGTGGTTGGTCAGCGGCGAGGACCGGTAGAAGGCGGCTGGGTCCGTGGTGGGCTGGGACGGGTTGCTGATCAGGGTGGAGCGGTTGAAGCCCGCGCCGAGGACGGCGGCGACGGGGCCGGTGGTGCCGTCGTTGGGGGCCGCCAGGTTGCCGTCGCAGAAGAGCACGTCGCGGGTGGTCGGCCGGCTGAACGAGACCGATGCCGGGCCGCCGAAGACGAACTTGTCGCCGCGGACCCGGCCGGTGAAGGCTCCCGCGTTGGTGGTCACGGTGAGGTCCTTGCCCGTGTAGGTGCTCCACACCTCGTCGATGTACGGGGCGAAGTAGTCCTTGGCGAAGATCCCCGCGTCCAGACCGTGCCCGGGGGCGATGATGCGCCGGTCGGCGACGACCAGGGGCGCGAACTCGGGGATCGCGCTGACGGCGGCGAAGGCCTGTGCGCGTCCGCCGTCGCGCAGGGTGCCGGTCGTCTGGTCCTTGGCGCCGGTCAGACCGATGCTCATGGGGACGCTGAACATGTCGACCATGGTGGTGTTGCAGAACATCCCGGAGGAGTTGTACGTGAACTCAGCGCAGTCGTGCAGCACCGAGTAGTTGGGGTCGGAGGTCACCCAGCCCGCGGGGTACTGGAGGGCGGCGTTGCCGTTGCCGTCCGCGACCGCTTTGAACTTCAGCTTGTCGCCCAGGGCGACGTAGATGCGGCCGGACATGTAGGGCAGCGACAGCTTCGTCTCGCCGCTTCCGGACAGGGCGATGGCGTAGTCGGTGAAGCCGTCCGCGCCGTTGTCCGAGAGGGATATCGGAGCCAGGGTGCCCTCGGGCGTGACCCGGACCTGCTTGCCGTCCTGGTTGCCCACGATGTAGACGAACACCGAGGAGTTGGCGAACGAACCGGAGTTGTTGACGATCGTCAGCGGGAGGGCGCCGGCTGCCGCGGCCTTCGTGCCGCTGTCGGCCGCGTCGTCGGAGTCGACCGTGGCGAGGGCGTGCGGGGCGATCACGGCGATGGCGGGGACGGCCACGGCGGCTCCGGCAAGAGCGGTGAGCAGCTTGCGGCGGGAGACGTTGCGCTGGTGGCGGGGGGTCATGTGAGGGTTCTCGCCTTCGTGCGGGTGCGTGTGGGGAGCTGTGTGGGGCCCGGCCCCCGGCGGGTGCGCGGGGGGCCGGTCTCCGGGGGTGTGCGGGGGCAGCCGGGACTTCGAGGGTCAGCCGACGGTCCACTTCTGGTTGGCTGCCCCGGTGCACGTCCAGATCTGGAGCCGGGTGCCGTCGGCCGAGGAACCGCCCGTGGCGTCGAGGCACTTGTTCGCCCCGGTGTTGGTCAGGTCGCCGGCCTGGGTGTGGACCCACTTCTGGGCCCCTGTGCCGTTGCAGGTGTAGAGCTGGACGACCGCACCGTCCGCGGTGGAACCACCCTGCACATCCAGGCACTTGCCCAGCGCGCGCACCGTTCCGTCGGTGCCCAGGGTCCACTTCTGGGCGTCGACGCCGTTGCAGCCGTGCAGCTGGATCGGGGTGCCGTCGGCGTTCGAGGCGCCCGCCACGTCGACGCACATGCCGCCGATTCCCTTGATCGGGCCGGTGCTGCCGGTGCCGCCGCCGGAGCCGTCGGAGGTGGAGACGCGTACGTAGTCGACGGTCATGGTCTGCGGGAAGGCGGTGGAACCGTCAGGGCTGCCGGGCCAGTTACCGCCGACGGCCAGGTTCAGGATGATGAAGAAGGGGTGGTCGAACACCCACTTGTTGCCGTTCAGATCGGCGGGTGTGCGGGTCTGGTAGGTCTGACCGTCCACCGACCAGACGAGGGCGTTCGGGCTCCAGTCGACCGCGAAGGTGTGGAAGTCGTCCGCGAAGGCCCTGCCGCCCGGCAGGCTGTACGAGGCACCGATGCCGGCACCGCCGGAGTAGCCCGGGCCGTGGATGGTGCCGTGGACGGTATTGGGCTCGTAGCCGACGTTCTCCATGATGTCGATCTCGCCGCTGTTCGGCCATCCCGCACTGCCGAGGTTGTCGCCGAGCATCCAGAAGGCGGGCCAGATGCCCTGGCCGCGCGGGATCTTGATCCGGGCCTCGTAGCGGCCGTAGGCCTGCGTGAAGGTCCTCGCGGTGTTCAGGCGGGCCGAGGTGTACTGGCAGGCCCCGTACCAGCACTGGAGGCCGGAGCCGCTGCTCTTGCGAGCGGTGATGACCAGGTTCCCGTTGCCGTCCAGGGACGCGTTCTGGGTGCTGTTGGTGTAGTACTGCAGCTCGTTGTTGCCGTTGCCCGAACCTCCGGTCTCCAGGGTCCACTTCGAGGCGTCCGGCGCGCTGCCCGCGGCGCCGTTGAACTCGTCGGACCACGTCTGCGCGGCGGCGGAGGCGGCGTTGGCCCGCGTGGTGGCGGGCCCGGTCGTGGTGATCAGGAAGGCGGCGGCGAGCGTGGCGGAGAGCAGGAGAACCAGCCCGCCTAGTGACCATCTGCGTGCGCGGTGAGCGGCCATGGGCTACGTACCTTTTCTGTGGGGAAGAGCAGGACGCGGAGCCGGCGGGGGGACGTGCGGAAGCGCGTGCGGGAGCGTGTTCTGAGAGCGCTCTCGTCCTGCGGTGTCCGCCGCCGACGGAGCCCGATGGTACGCAGATGTCTCGGCTCGGCCAACTGTGGTTTCAACGATGAAATCGCCCTGACCTGGCGTTACTTGAGAGAGCGTCATAACGTCCGGATCGCTTAAGGCGCCTTTAATTCGGTCTTAAGTCCGAAGGCCCGGTTAGCCTCCCGTGGATGGGCTTCACCAACTTCGCACGCAAGGTTCGCGACTCCTCCCTGCCGTACGGGCACCGGGTGGTCTCGCTCCGCTCCTGCGTGCAGCTGTACCGGCCGATCGGCTTCGAGGCGACGGTGAGCTATCTCGCGCACAGGGCCGGCCCCTTCCGCACGGACGAGGACGCCCTGCTGCGCGCTCTGGGCGTGATCGAGGCAAGCAGGGCCGCGTGGCAGCTGGAGTTGAGGGCGTACGCGGAGGAGCGGACAGAGGCGAAACGGCGCGGGCTCCGCTCCCCGCGCCCTTGCGAGCCCAATCCGAACCGTCCGGAGTACTGGTACGGCGCGCGGCGCGAGGCGGCGCTGCACGCCGTCGGCCACTGGCGCGTACGGCTGCGGAACGCGGGGTTCACCGACGAGCTGAGCCGCGCCGTGGACCTCTGTGCCGCCGACTGCCTGGAGGCGGACGGGGCGACGGGGGAGCGGCAGCGGGCTCGACTGGCCGCCTGCGCCGAGGCCCTGGAGCGGGGCATGGAGCCGCCCGCCTACCGGGATGACGCGGCCACGTACTTTCATCACCGGGACCTGCTGCGCGTGGTGAGGCTGATACGTATGGCGGACGGCAACTGACCACGGACGACCAGGGGGAGAACGGGCATGACCGACGACACGGGAACGACGGATGGCGCGGCAACGGCCGGTGACTTCGGAAGCCTGCCGGGGCCGCTCGTCGGCGCCGACTGGCTCGCGGCGCGGCTCGCGGCCGCGGGCCTCGTGGTCCTCGACGCCTCGGTGGGTGCGTACCGCGAGGCGGGGCTGCGGATTCCCGGGGCGCGGCGCTTCGATATCGACGGGGTGATGTCGGACGACGCCGAGCCGCTGCCGCACACGATGCCCGGTGCCCGCCGCTTCACCGAGGAGATGCGCGCCCTGGGGGTCAACGACACGGACACCGTGGTCGTCTACGACGCTGCCGGGATCTACTCCAGCGCCCGCGCCTGGTGGATGCTGCGGGCCATGGGTTTCGACCGGGTCGCGGTGCTCGACGGTGGCCTGCCCGCATGGACCGCGGCCGGGCTGCCGGTTGACAAGGCGGAGAAGGCGGAGAAGGCGGAAGGCTGTGAGCCCGGAGGTGCCGAGCCCGGAGGTGCCGAGCGAGCCGGTGACTTCACCGCCCTCCCGCGCGACGGAATGCTGGTCGGCAGCGGTGCGGTGGCCGCCGCCCTGGCGGACCCGCGTTCCGCCGTCCTCGACGCGCGTTCCCGGGACCGGTTCGCCGGTACGGGGCCCGAGCCGCGGCCGGGGCTCCGGCCGGGCCATATGCCGGGGTCGCTGAACCTGCCGTTCGGGGAGATCCAGCGCGACGGCAGGATGCTTCCGGCCCACGAACTGCGCGCTTCCTTCGGTGCGTTGGCGGGGGAGCGGGAGCGACTCGTCGTCAGCTGCGGATCGGGCGTCACCGCCTGCGTCCTGGCGCTGGGTGCCGAACTCGCCGGATACCGCGAGGTGTCCGTGTACGACGGTTCGTGGAGCGAGTGGGGCCTGCCGTCGGAACTGCCGGTCGTGACAGGCGAGTAGAGCTGCCCCGCCGGGGGCGTGAGGGGCGGGGAATGAGTGCCGTGGACCCGCGCGGCTGAGTACGTGCGCGCATGCTGCGGTGGGGCCGTCCCCCGCACAGTGGACGCACGTACTCCGCCTCCGCAGCGCTGAAGGGCAGCCGCGCATGTTCCCCGCACCCCCCGCCCCCGCTCCTCCCGTGGCGCGCCCCCGCCCCGCACCTACCCGGCAGGTCGTCCTGGTCGCCCTGATCTGGTGCGTACCCCTCGCCGCCCTGGGCATGTTGGGATTCCTGGTGCTGATGGTGGCGCTCTGGGGCGCGGCCTCCGGTGAGTCCCCCGCGTCGTTCCTGCTGGGTGCGGCCGGTGTGCTCGCCGCGGGGGCCGCCGTACTGACCGGCCTGTACCGCTCCCCTCCGCTGCGCCGCATGACCCCGATGGGACGGCTGGCCCTGCTCGGCGCCGTGGTGTGGCCGTTCCCGGTGATCACCCTGGCGTACGCGCTCAACAGCTGAACCGGCACCGGGTCACTCGCGGGCGCCCGCCGCCTCGACCGGCCGGGTGCGCATCGCGGCGAGCGCGGGCAGTACGGCGCAGACCGTCGCCAGGACGGCGCTCGCGGCCGCCACCGCTCCCAGGCCCGCCCAGGGCACGACCACCGGGGAGCTCACGGAGAGCAGTTCCAGTGCGCCTTTGACGCCCAGCAGGTTCAGCCCGGCCACCGCGCCCCCCAGGACGGCGCCCACCGCCACCACCATCAGCGCCTCGGCCGCGACAAGGCCGACGGCCTGTGCCTTCGTGGCGCCGGTCAGCCGGAGCGCCGCCAGATCGCGAAGCCGGTCGGAGGTGGCCATGACCAGGGTGTTCGCCAGGGCGATGCCCGTGTACAGCAGGGCGATTCCCAGGATCAGCAGCAGGCCCGCGCGGGTGTTCCCGCTGGTGCCCGGGTGGTGCGCAGCCATCCAGGCGTCCTTCGTGAGGACCGGGGTGCCGGTGGCCCGGCCGGCCCGCCCGAGCAGGGCGCCGACAGCCGAACGGTCCGCTCCGTCACGGATCTTGATGTCGACACGGTCGACGGCTGCGCCCGCCGCGTTCTTCGGGGTCACGTACACGCCGTTGCTCCCCGTGCCGACCCGCAGCACCGCCGCGATACGCAGCGACACCTTTCTGCCGTCGCCCAGCCAGACGCTCACCCGGTGGCCGACGGTCCGGGCCGCCCATTCCTCGTTGACGACGATGGAGTTGTCGTCGAGGTCGCCGATGCGGCCCGAGACGAGGGGGAGGTCCGCGGTCGCGGCCAGGGCGGCCGGATCGACCGCTCGGGCGTCCGACCTGATGAGCGCCGTGCCTTCCTCCAGGACGGTGACGGACGTGGAACGGGACGCACTGCTCACGGCTTCGGGGAGGCTCCGTACCCGCTGCACGAAGCGCGGGTCCAGCGGACCGTCCCCGCCGGCCACGTAGTCGGCGCGCGTCTGCGCCGCCGTCTCGGCGGCCTTGGCCTCGTTGATCGTGGCAACGGTGCCCAACAGCGAGGCGGCCAGGGCGACGGTGACGAGGACGGGTGCGGCGACCGCCGCGGTGCGGCGGATCGAGGTGGAGGCGTTCTGCCGGACGAGCAGGCCCGTGGCGCCGGGGAGCCGGGCGGGCAGCCAGGTGAGCAGGCGGGTCAGCGGGCGCAGGAACAGGGGGGCGAGCAGGGCGAAGCCCACGATGAGCCACAGCGGCTGCAGGATGTACGTCTTCCGCTTCAGTACGTCCCCCGGGTCGGTCAGCAGGGACCAGAGGAGCAGTCCCAGGCCGGTCAGCAGGACCGCCGCCCCCAGCAGCAGGCGGCTCGGCGGCATGGGCCCGCTGTCCACAGCGGATTCGCGGAGTGCTTCCACGGGCCGGATCCGCCCTGCCCGGTACGAGGAGACGACCACTCCGGCGAGTGCCACGCCGAGCCCCGTCCAGAACGCGGTGTGCAGCGGCCAGTTGGCTTCCCCGATGGCGAACCACGCGGGCGCGAGACCCTCGTCGACGAGCCACGCGGCCAGCCGCGGCGCGGCTGCCTCGCCCAGCAGGCAGCCGGCGGCAGCGGCCAGGACACCGATCACGCATGCCTCGGCGACGACCATGCGCCGCACCTGCCCTGGGGTTGCTCCCGCGGTGCGGAGCAGCCCGAACTCCCTTCTGCGCTGGGCCACCGCGAAGGAGAACGTCGAGGCGACGACGAAGACCGAGACGAAGCCGGTGATGCCTGCCGCCGTGCCGAGCATCGCGTTGACGGCGGTCAGCGCCTCGCTGTCCCGGTCGGGATCGGGGTCGGCCCGGCGCCGGTCGTCGCCGGTGAGGACGCTCATGCCGGGAACGGAACCGGTCAGCTCACGTACGGCGCCGGCGTCGGCGTGCACCACGACGGCGTCGACACCCGGGTGGATACGGGCGGCCTCGGCATCGCTGAAGAACACCGCGGTCTCGAAGCCCGCGTCCGCCACCGTGCCGACAACCGTCCGTACCCGGATGTGGCCCGGCGCGGTGACCCGGACGCGTTCGCCGACTCGCGGGACCGTGGCGCCGCCCGCCGTCACGACGATCTCGTCGGCCGTCCGGGGAGCGCGGCCCGTGGTGAGGCGGTACGGGGTGGCGGCGGCGATGGACCACGGGTGGCCGGCCAGGTCCTTCCCGGCGAGCCGCACCGGGAAGGTCCGGTCCTCGACCGTACGCCCCAGCCCGGTGAGCGCGGCGGCGAGACTCCCCGGCACGGGCCGGGGGTCGG
Organism: Streptomyces sp. NPDC056452; assembly: GCF_042796085.1. NCBI lineage: Bacteria > Bacillati > Actinomycetota > Actinomycetes > Kitasatosporales > Streptomycetaceae > Streptomyces > Streptomyces sp. NPDC056452. The sequence goes on along the minus strand of NZ_JBHTRI010000018.1, from coordinate 95,841 downwards.
AGAGCCGGGCGGTACGGTCCCCGACGGGCGTGGCGACCCGCAGGGTCTCCGAGGCGCGCACCACCACGGGGGCGGCGGCGAACCGTTCCGGGGAGCGCTCCGGGGCGTCGAACGTGGCCGCCAGCGCCAGGCCTGTCATGGCGATCAGCCCGACGCCCAGGGCGAGTGCGACGAAGGAACCGACGAACGTGACCCAGCGGGCCCGCATCGAGCGCAGTGCCAGGATCAGCACGGGACCACCGCCAGGGCGGTCATCCGGGCGGCGACCTGTTCGGCCGCCGGGTCGTCCAGCTCGTCCCGGATCGAACCGTCGGCCAGGAACACCACCCGGTCCGCGTAGGAAGCGGCCACCGGATCGTGCGTCACCATGATCACGGTCTGGCCGCCGTCGGCCATGGCCCGCAGCAGCGTCAGGACCTCGCGGCCGGTCTGCGAGTCGAGCGCGCCCGTCGGCTCGTCACCGAAGAGCACCTCGGGGCGGGTGACCAACGCCCTGGCCAGCGCCACACGTTGTTGCTGCCCGCCGGACAACTCGCCGGGCCGGTGCCGCGCCCGGTCGCCCAGACCGACCCGCTCCAGGACCGCGCGCATCTCGGACCGCTCGGGCCTGCGGCCCGCCAGCCGGAGCGGGAGCGCCACATTCTGCTCCGCGGTGAGCGCGGGCAGCAGGTTGAAGGCCTGGAAGACGAATCCGATCCGTTGGCGGCGCAGCAGCGTCAGTTTCCGCTCGCTCAGTCCTGTCAGGTCCGTGTCGCCGAGGAACACCCGGCCGGCCGTCGGACGGTCGAGTCCGGCCGTGCACTGGAGGAGTGTCGACTTCCCGGAGCCGGACGGGCCCATGATCGCGGTGAAGGTGCCCCGGGGGATGGTCAGGCTGACAGCGTCGAGGGCGGTGACCGCGTCGGAAGGCTTCCCGAAGGACCGGGTGACCGAGTCGAGCCTGACGGCAGGTGGCTGGTTCGTCATGCGTCCAAGTCAACCGGCGGCGCTCGGCGCACACATCGGAGCGAGGAGGAGTCTGCGGGGTGGAGCCAGCTCCACCTCCGGCCACCCGCCAGGTGGGTGGTGGCGTCCGGCCCGCGCTGTCTACCGTGCGCTCATGAGCTCCCTCACCCTCCGGCAGGCCCTTCGGCAGCCCCGCTACCTTCTGGGCAGCCGGCCCTGGCGCGCGGCTCTCTACCTGCTGAGCAGCGTCCCGATCGGTGCGGCCCTCCTCGTGTCGGTCGTGCTGCTCGCCGTGGTGGGCAGCGCGCTGACCCTCGTACTCGTCGGCATCCTGCTCCTGCTGATGCTCGCCCTCAGCGGCATTCCGGTGGCCGCGGTGGAACGGCGCAGGCTGCGGCTCATCGACCCCGTTCCCCTAGGCGATCCGCACCGGGTGCCCGGGCGCACCGGTCTGGCGGCCTGGCTGCGCACCAGGCTCCGGGAGCAGGCCACCTGGCGGGAGTTCGGATACGTGCTGCTGTTCGCCTTCGTGCTGTGGCCCCTGGAAGGGCTGGTGGTCGGCACCGTACTGGCCGTCTGCGGAGGGCTGTTGGCGACGCCCGTCGTCATGGCCACCGTCACCGGCGGGGAGGAGGTGCGGGTCCTGAAGCTGTGGCTGGCCGACTCGTATCCGCAGGCGTTCGCGCTGGCGCTCCTCGGGCTGGTGCTGCTGCCGCTGTTCGCCTATCCGCTGGGGTGGGCGGCCGTGGCGCGCGCGGCGCTGACCCGGGCGCTGCTGTCCGCAGGGCCCGATGGACTCGACAGCCGGCTGGAGGAGCTGGGGCGCTCCCGGATGCGGCTCGTCGACGCCTTCGAGGCGGAGCGCCGCCGGATCGAACGCGATCTGCACGACGGTGCTCAGCAGCGGCTCGTCGCCCTCTCGATGACGCTCGGACTGGCCAGGCTCGAAGCTCCCGCCGAGCCGCTGGGCAGCCTGCTGGCCAAGGCGCATGCGGAAGCCGGGGTGGCTCTCGTGGAGATCAGGGAACTCATCCGGGGCATCCACCCCCAGGTGCTCACCGACCGGGGCCTGGCCGCCGCGGTCGAGGACATCGCCGACCGCTCGGCCGTGCCGGTCGATGTGGACTTCGAGATTCCGGGCAGGCTTCCGCAAGCGGTGGAGACCGCCGTGTACTTCGCGGTCTGCGAGGCGCTGGCGAATGTCGCCAAGCACAGCGGGGCGAGCCGGGCACAGGTGACGGGCCGGACCGACGGGGAACAGCTGACCGTCGAGGTCCGGGACGACGGATCGGGTGGGGCCCGGACCGCGGGGGGCAGCGGCCTTCAGGGCGTGGCCGACCGCATCTCCGTGGTGGGCGGCCACCTGCTAATCTCCAGCCCGCCCGGCGGGCCGACAGTGTTCCGGCTGGACGTCCCCTGCACCCCCGCCCACCTGGTCGAATGAGGGTCTGATGCTGCGTATCGTGCTGGCCGAGGACAGTGTGCTCCTGAGAGAGGGCCTCATCGGCCTGCTGGAGCGGTTCGGCCACCAGGTGGTGGCGGGTGCAGGCAGCGCCGACGAGCTCGTCGAAGCCGTCACCGCGCACGCCCCCGACATCGTGGTGACGGATGTGCGGATGCCGCCGGGCTTCACGGACGAGGGACTCCGGGCCGCGGTCGCCCTGCGCGAGGCCCGCCCGGAGCTGCCCGTCCTCGTCCTCAGCCAGTACGTCCAGCGGGCCTACGCCGAAGAACTGCTCGACTCCTGCGACGGCCGGGGCGTGGGCTATCTGCTGAAGGAACGCGTCGGGAACGTCGAGGAGTTCGTCGATACCCTCCAGCGGGTCGCGGACGGCGGCACCGTCGTCGACCCGGAAGTGGTGCGTCAGTTGCTCAGGCACCGCCGTGACCCGCTGTCCAGGCTCACCGCGCGGGAGCAGGAGGTGCTGGCACTGATGGCCGAGGGCCGGTCGAACGCCTCGGTCGCCGAGGCGCTGACCGTCAGCGAGGGCACGGTCAGCAAGCACTTCGGCTCGATCCTCACGAAGCTCGATCTCTCACTGACGGACGCGACGAACCGCCGCGTACTGGCCGTGCTGGCCTATCTCCGGGACAGCCCTTAGGGCCTCTCGTTCGGATCAGGCCGGGCTCGCGGGGTCCGATCCCGACGAAAGGCGCTAGAACCTCTCGTTCCGGATCCCGGCGGCGACGGGCCGCGGCGAGTTCCCGTCAGCCCGCGAGCGCCGAGACCAGTTCCGCCGCCTCGTCCAGCACCGCCGACTCCCGTGCGGTGAGCCGAGGATCCGCCGCTCGCCGTGCGGTGGCGCGGGCCAGGGCGCAGGAGGGGACACCGCCGTCGCCCGCGAGCCGGGACAGCATCGTCGCGAGCATGCCCCGGACGCGCCCACCGGCGGCGAACGAGGGGTCGAGCGCGGTCTGGGCCAGGATGAGCGAGGACATCGCCCGGTCCAGGGCGGGCGGCCCCTCGCCGGCCGTGCTCCAGTCGATCACCACGGCACCCTGCGGAGTCAGCATCACGTTCTCCGGCTGCAGTTCCAGGTGGAGGATCCGGTCCTCCGGGTCCTGGGAGAGCCGGGGCGGGATCGCGTGCAGGTCCCGCAGGAGCCGGGCCAGCAGCTCGCCCCCCTCGGCCTCGGTGAGGGTGCCCGCCAGCAGTGCCTCGGCCATGGTCGGCCCGGTCAGCCGCTGCATGACCAGGTCCGTGGGCAGTGCCGTCCCGGACGGCGGGCCGATGCGCGGGACGGGGAACCCGGAGGCCGAGAGGTACGACATCACGGCCAGCTCCGCGGTGGCGTCGGCGCCGTCGCGGTAGCGGCGAAGGACCCAGGACTCGTCGAGTGCGTACACATCGGCGGTGCGTCCTGAGCCCAGAAGATGGCCTATGTGCATGGGGGAAACCTACCCGGGCCGCTGCGCGAGGGGGAGTCACCAGCGCATACGGACATCCTCGGCCCAGCCGAGGAGCTGCGTCACGGCGATCTCGGTGCCGTCGTCGGTCCGGACCCGGCCGTTGTAGTGGCCGAAGCACTGGTCGGTGCGGTTGGCGATCAGTCCGACGTCCGTGTGGGTGGACCGGTTGTGGAACGGGGTGAACGTCAGATCCACCTGGCCTGACGACGCCGTACGGACGGTCCAGGGGGCGAGGGGATCGGAGGCGGACCACTGCCAGTCCAGCTCCTCGCCGATCTTGGTGAGCCGGCCGTCCACGCACAGGCCGTTCTCGGTGGACACCGTCCCCGCCGTCCAGCGGCCGCCGAACTGGAGGCCCAGCGTGCGCCCGTCCGTACGGCCGGACGCGGCACCCCAGTTCCAGTCGACCGCGCGCGGCCAGCGCCCCCGGCCGTGGTCCAGGACGGCCCAGGTGTCGCTGTCGGCCGCGTTCTTCGTCCGGGACGCGCCGAACTCCAGGATCTCGGAGCCGATACGGACCCGGCCCGCGGCGGGGAGGGCGGTGTGCTTGGAGGTGTACTGGAAGCGCTGTTCGCTCCACGGCACGACGACGGAGAGCGATTCGTGCCCCGCCGGCCGCGAGACGAGGATGTCGGCCTCCAGCGGCAGCCGGTCGCGGGTCAGGCAGCGGGCCCGCAGCCGGGTGCCGGCGTTCTCGTCGCGGATCTCGATCCGCACCTTGCCGCCGCTCGGCCGGGCGGGTCCGACGACCACGTCCTCGGAGCCCGGTGCCCCCGCGACGGTGTCCGGCAGATGCACCCCACGGCCGGCGGGGACGATCGAGGAACACTCGAACTCGCGGCCACGTGGCCCGTACTCCAGGACGTAGACCGCGTTCAGCGCCAGGAAGTCGAGGTCGCTCACGGTCAGCGCCACCAGGTGGGTGGGCGTGGTCACGCACCAGTACTCCCACCGCTTGGTCCGGCCCCAGCCGCGCAGATTGGCCCGGTGCAGCGGCTGCCTGGACCAGCCGACCGCTGCCGGATTCAGCCTGCCGTCGGGCAGGCAGAGGTCGACGGGCTCGGTGATCTCGTGCTCGTGCGTCGCCATGGGCGGAGCCTATAGCGGGCGCCGGAGCGTGCTCCGGTACGGCTCGGGGCGCGCTCGGGGCACCCCATAACGCGATGGGAGGGGGCGGACGGGATCTCCTCGGCAGACGTGTGACGCGGCTACGTTTCCGGCAGTTCCCCACCCCCACAGCGCCCTGTACCCGAGGGCTCGACACCCCCTACCCCAAGGAGAGTTACGTGGAGAGAACCGTGCTCCGCAGACGCGCCCTCACCGCAGGTACCGCCGCCCTGGCGGTGGGCGCGCTCGCCCTCGCAGGCCTGACCGGCGTCGCATCGGCGGACCCGGCCGGCACCACCGCCCGGGCCGAGGCACCCGGCACCCTCCCGCCCGGGCTGATCAAGGCCCTGCAGCGGGACCTCGGCCTCGACGCCGCCGAGGCAGCCGCCCGGACGGGCAACGAGTACCGGGCGGCCGCCATCGCCGCAGGGCTGGAGAAGGCTCTCGGCGCCAGCTTCGCCGGAGCCCGGGTGAGCGGTGACGGCGCGGCTCTCACCGTCGCCACCACCGACGCCTCCGAAGCCGCCCGGATCACCGGGGCCGGCGCCGATGCCGAGGTCGTGGGCCACAGCCTGGACCGGCTCGAAGCAGCCAAGACCGCCCTCGACGAGGCGGCCCGGAACACCACCCCCAGGGGCGTGCCCTCCTGGTACGTCGACGTGCGCACCAACCGGGTCGTCGTCAACGCGGCCGACGCCTCCGCGGCGGACACCTTCCTCGCCGCCGCGGGGGTCTCCCGTTCGGTGGTGAAGGTCAACCGGTCCGGCGAGCGGCCCCGCGCCCTCGCGGACCTGCGGGGCGGCGACGCGTACTACATGAACGGCTCGGGCCGCTGCTCCATAGGCTTCCCGGTCAAGCGCGGCACACAGAACGGCTTCGTCACCGCCGGGCACTGCGGCAGGGCCGGAACGACGACCAACGGCGTCAACCAGCAGGCCCAGGGCTCCTTCCAGGCCTCCACCTTCCCCGGCCGGGACTACGCCTGGGTCGCCACCAACGCCAACTGGACCCCGCGCGCCCTCGTCAACGGATACGGCCGGGGAGACGTGGCCGTGGCCGGTTCCACCGAGATGCTCGAAGGCTCCTCGGTCTGCCGCTCCGGATCGACGACCGGCTGGCACTGCGGCACGATCCAGCAGCGCAACACCAGCGTCACCTATCCCGAGGGGACCATCTCCCCGGTGACCCGGACCAGTGTGTGCGCCGAACCCGGCGACTCGGGCGGCTCGTTCATCTCCGGCAGCCAGGCCCAGGGGGTCACGTCCGGCGGCTCGGGCAACTGTTCCTCGGGCGGCACGACGTACTTCCAGCCGGTCAACGCCGCGCTCCAGGTCTACGGGCTGACCCTGATGACCAGCGGTACGCCGACGGACCCGCCCACCGACCCGACGGACCCGCCGACCGAGCCGGGCGGCACCTGGGCGGCAGGCACCACCTACGCGGCCGGCGCCACGGTCACGTACGGCGGTGCCGGCTACCGCTGCCTGCAGGGCCACCAGGCCCAGGCGGGCTGGCAGCCGCCGAACGTGCCGGCCCTCTGGCAGCGCCTCTGATCAGGCGCCACCACACGCCCGGCCTCGCGCCTTCCCCGTTCCGCTTCCCCGTTCAGAGGAACTCCGAGGAATCAGCCATGACTCCAGAAGCCCCCGACGGCACTCCCGGCGACCGCCGGATCAGCCGCAAGAGCCTCCTGAAAGCGGCCGTTGCCGCGAGCGCGGCCCCACTGATCGCGGGCGGCGGTGTCGCTCTCGCCCGTGACACCGGTTCCGCAGGGAGCCCTTCGGCCCCCACTCCCGCCTGCGACGACGGGGACGACCCGACCCCGCCGCAAATGGAGGGCCCGTACTTCAAGCCCGCCTCACCGCTCCGTACCGTCCTGGTGACACCGAGCACCCCGGGTACCCCGCTCACGGTGAGCGGCTACGTCTTCGGCCGGGCCTGCAGGCCGATCGCCGGAGTGCTCCTCGATTTCTGGCAGGCCGACGCCAACGGCGCGTACGACATGCGGGGGTTCGCCTTTCGCGGCCACCAGTTCACCGGTGCGGACGGCTCCTTCACGCTCACCACCGTGGTGGCGGGCCTGTATCCGGGGCGTACCCGGCACATCCACGTGAAGGCCCAGGCACCCGGCCGGCCCGTGCTGACCACCCAGCTGTACTTCCCCGGTGAGCCGCGCAACAGCACGGATCCCCTCTACGATCCGGCGCTGCTGATGAACGTCCGCACCGTCGGATCCGGGAAACAGGGCACGTTCGACTTCGTGCTCGACGTCGACCAGCAGCCGGATCCGACCGGTCCGCCGACCGATCCGCCGACCGGTTCCCCGGGCGGTACGTGGGCCGTCGGGGCCTCCTACCGTGCCGGGGACGGTGTCACCTACGACGGTGTGGCCTATCGCTGCCTCCAGGCACACTCGGCCCTGGCCGGGTGGGAACCGCCGCGGGTCCCCGCGCTGTGGGAACGCGGGTAGATACGCGGCAGGGGCCAGGACCGGGATCCCGGTCCTGGCCTTCCGGCTGTCCGCGGGGGAAAACGGCCACCGGCCCGGCAGGAACGGCCGCTACTTGGCGTCGGAGTACCGCTCGACGACTGCCGTCGTGAACGGGAACCGCACCGGCGTCTCACCGAACGCGATCCGTCCGGCCAGCTCCCCGGCCGCCCGGATCGCGTCCACCACCGTGGGCGCCTCGTCGGCAGGGCAGTGCACGATCACCTCGTCGTGCTGGAAGAACACCAGCTCGGCCCGCATATGACCGGTGGCCAGCGTCTGCCGCAACGCCGCCAGGAGCAGCAGCGCCCAGTCCGCGGCGCTGCCCTGGACGACGAAATTGCGCGTGAAGCGGCCACGGGCCCGGGTGTTCGACGACGCGTACCCCGGGACGAACCCGTACTCGCCGGAGCTCTCCCCGGCCGGCGGTTCCTCGCTCTCCTGGGGGATGCCCGCCTCCTCGTCCTCGCCGGCCCCCGCCGCCGGCGGGCTCGTCCGGCCCAGCCACGTACGGACGAGGCGGCCCTCCTCACCCGCCTTCGCGGCGTCGTCGACATAGGCGACCGCGTGCGGGAACCGTCGCCTCAGCGCCGCCAGGTTCTTGAGGCCGTCGCCGGAGGTCTGACCGTAGACGGCGCTCAGCAGCGCGAGCTTGGCGTGCTCGCGGTCGCCCTGGAACGCCCGGTCGGACAGGGCCTTGTAGAGGTCGCCGTCGTGGCCGGCCACCTCCATCAGCCCCGGGTCGCGGGAGATCGCGGCCAGCACCCGCGGCTCCATCTGATCGGCGTCCGCCACGACCAGGCGCCAGCCCTCGTCGGCGACGACCGCCTGCCGTATCACCTTGGGGATCTGCAGGGCGCCGCCGCCGTTGGTCGTCCAGCGCCCGCTGACGCTGCCGCCCGGCTGGTACTCGGGGCGGAAGCGGCCCTCGCGGACCCAGTCCTGGAGCCAGCTCCAGCCGTGGGCCGTCCAGATGCGGTACAGCTTCTTGTACTGGATCAGCGGGTCGACCGCCGGGTGGTCCAGCTCCTCCAGCTCCCAGCGCCGGGTCGACTTCACCTTGATCCCGGCCTGCGCGAAGGCCTTCACCACATCGGCGGGCAGATCGGGGCGCACCCGTCTGCCGAACGCGGCCGACACCTCTTCCGCCAGCTCGGCCAGCCTGCGGGGCTCGCCGCCGCCCGCGTAGCGCTCGCCGAGCAGGCCGTTGAGCACCTCCCGGTGCACGTCGGCCCGCCAGGGGAGCCCGGACCTGTTCATCTCGGCGGCGACCAGCATGCCGGCCGACTCGGACGCCGTGAGCAGCCGCATCCTGTCGGGATGCTCCGTCGCGTCGTGGCGGCGCAGCTGCTCCGCGTACACCTGGAGCAGCGCCTCGAACGGCACGTCCGTACCGGACTGCGGCTCGAAGAGGGAGGACTGGGAACCGGGCTCCGCGGAGCGGGCCGGCGGGTCCGGCGGCACCGCGGCGTTCCGCAGGCGGGCCCAGGCGGCCGCGGCGGAGCGGGGCTCCCCGAGCCGCCCCTCGTGGCCGAGCAGGAGCAGCTCGGCACACTCCATGTCGTAACAGCGCTCGACGCGCACGCCCGCCGCGAGCAGCCTCGGGTAGATCTCCGCGGTCGACCGCCAGACCCACCGGAACACGTCGGGGCGGGAGCGGACGGCCTCGACGAGGTCGGGCTCGGAAACGACCGGTCCGGCGGGCAGGCCGTCGCGCCCCAGCGGCACCAGGAGTGCGGCACCCGCCTCCGCGGTGGCCAGAGCCCAACGTTCGGTCATGGGCCGAGTCTGGCACCCGGCACTGACATCGACAGGGGTGTGGCGGGCGCGGCTCGCCGGGCGGGCGGGCGGGGCAGCCGCGAGTATCGGTGAGGGACGCGCTGCGTGTCCCGGTGCGCGGCGAAGGGCGGAGGAGACAGGTGATGGAAGCGATCGTGTACGAGGAGTTCGGCGGCCCCGAGGTACTGCGCCTCGTCCGGACCGACGACGTCCACGCAGGACCCGGGCAGATCCGGGTGGCGGTCAGGGCCGCCGGGGTCAACCCGGTCGACTACAAGATCCGCAACGGCTGGATGGAGGCGGCCTTCCCCACCCCGCTGCCCGCCACACCCGGCAGTGAGTTCGCCGGCGTCGTCGACGAGACGGGGGAGGGAGTCACGGGGTTCTCGGTCGGCGACGAGGTCCTCGGCCGGAGCGCCACCGGCGCGTACGCCGCCCACGCCCTGGCCGACGCGGACGCCGTGGCGCCCAAGCCGCAGGAGCTGGGCTGGGAGGAGGCCGCGGCCCTGCCGGTGGCGACGGCGACAGCCGCCCGGGTGCTGGATGAGCTGGCGGTGACCGAGGGCGACACCCTGCTGGTGCACGGAGCGGCCGGAGCGGTGGGTTCCGCCGGGGTCCAGCTGGCGGCGTCCCGGGGCGCCACGGTCATCGGGACGGCATCGCCGGCCAACCACGACTACCTGCGGGTGCTCGGCGCGATCCCGGTGGAGTACGGGGACGGGCTCGTGGAACGGGTCCGCGCGCTGGCGCCGCAGGGCGTGGACGCGGTGTTCGACGCCGCGGGCAAGGGCGCGCTGGCCGCCTCGGTCGAGCTGCGCGGGGGTACGGCCGACCGGATCGTCACCATCGCGGACGCGGACGCGGCGAAGTACGGCGTGGCCTTCTCGGCGGGCGGCGGCGAACGTCAGGACGAGGCCGAACGTCTCGCGGAGTACGCGGCACTGGCCGCGGTCGGCGAGCTGCGGATTCCGGTCGCGCAGACGTTCGCGCTCCGTGACGCGGCGAGGGCGCACGAGCTGAGCGAGGCGGGGCACGTACGCGGAAAGCTCGTGCTGCTTCCCGGGGCGCACTAAGAGGCACGGCGTCCCCGGGCCGACCGGTCCCGGCCGCCCCGTCCCGCCTACCCTGACCTGATGGAATCGGTGATCGACCAGGCATGCGCGGCGGCCCTCTACTCGGACGGTGACGCCGGACTGGACACCGGGGCCTCCCTCCTCGCCGCCGATCCGTCGGCCGACGACGCGCTGCACCTGCGCGGCGAGGACTTCCTGCGGCGTGCCTGGGCGCGCGGCTGGCAGCCCGCCGATGTCGTACGGATCGTCCGGCGCGAGCTGGACGAGGCCGGGGCCGGGCTCGCAGCCGCGCTGATCACCGCGGAGGCGGCGCGCTACGGACAGCTCCCACCGCGCTGGGCGGACCAGCTCGCGGGTCTGCCCGCCCCGGCGCCGCGCAACCGGCCCGACCGCTTCACGTACGCCTCCGGGCTGCTTGAGCTGTACCGCCTCCTCCTGCGGCTGCCGGTGATCGAGCCGGTCGGCCCGCCGCCCGGCACCGCTGCCGACGACCTCCACCGGCCGCCCGCCCACGGCGAACCCCGGATGCTCACCCGGATCCGTGCCCTGCTCGCCAAGGCGGAGGCGACCGGTTTCCCGGAGGAGGCGGAGGCGCTCACCACCAAGGCGCAGGAACTGATGGCCCGGCACAGCATCGACGAGGCGCTGCTCGCCGCCCGTACCCACGGCTCCGGTACGCCGGGAGCCTGCAGGATCGGGGTCGATGCCCCGTACGAGAGCGCGAAGGCGATCCTGCTCGACTCGATCGCATCCGCGAACCGCTGCCGGGCCGTGTGGAACAGCGATCTCGGCTTCACCACGGTCGTCGGCTTCGAACCGGACCTGGAAGCCGTGGAGCTTCTCTTCACCTCCCTGCTGGTGCAGGGCACGGCAGCGATGACGAAGGCGGAGGCCGGGCAGAGGGCCGGCGGGCGCAAGCGGACGAAGACCTTCCGGCAGTCCTTCCTGATGGCGTACGCCCAGCGTCTGGGCAGCCGCCTCGCCGACGACACCGCACGCGTCACGGCGGCGGCCGACGCCGGCAGCCGATCGCCGGGTGAACCCGGCGACGCCCCCGGCGGTGGTCTGCTGCCCGTCCTCGCGGCCCGGGACGTCGCGGTCACGGACGCGGCGGAGCGGATGTTCCCGCGGACCACCACCTCCCGGGTGCGCGGCGTCACGGACGCCGAGGGCTGGACCCACGGCACAGCCGCCGCGGACCGGGCCAGGATGGGCGGCAGAGGACCGGAAATCGACAGATAGCGCCGAGGGAGCGGCATAAGTCGGGCTTGCGGTGGAATGCGGTTAGGCTCGCCCTCATGAGCTGGCTCCGGGCGCTGAAGGAGACCGCTCGCTCGGGGCTGAGCATCGAGCGACAGCGTCTCGAACCGCTGATCGCTCTGCGCGGTGCCGCGGGCCTCGCCCTCGTCGTCGGGCTGTCCCTCGCCCTCTTCGGCCCGGTGATCGCGGCCAGTTCCGCCTTCGGGGCCTTCCAGGCGGCGATCGCCACCTTCGAGCGAAGCTGGCGACCCCGGCCCGTGCTCGCCCTGATCTCCGGCAGCAGCCTGGCTGTGTCGACCTTCGTCGGCTACGTCAGCATCACCCAGCCCGCCGTGTTCCTGGTCCTGCTGGCGCTCTGGACGTTCGCCGCGGGGATGACCTGGGCCGTGGGCCCCACGGCCGGCATCCTCGCGGCATCCAACGTCGCGATCATGCTGGTCACGATCACCCTTCCCGGCTCCGTCGCCGAAGCCGCCGCGCACGCCGCGATGATGGCGTTCGGGGGGCTGGTCCAGGCGGCCCTGATCGTGCTGTTCCCGGTACGCAGATGGGGCGCCCAGCGCGACGCGCTCGCCGACGCGCTGGCCGCCGAGGCCGACTACGCCCGCAGGCTGCGCCACGACCCGGTCGCGCCCTTCGACCCCGTACCGCTGATGACCGCCCGCAGCGCCGCCGCCATCACCCCCCGTGAGGCCCGCCGGCTCCCCGTCGAACTGCACGGCGCCCGGGGCGTCGCCGAGCGGCTGCGGCCGGTCCTCGCCTCACTGGCGGATCCGGCACTGGGAGTACCCGGCGACGGGCTGGAGCGGGTCTGGGTGCGGGAGCTGCTCGGCGCGGCCGGATCCGTACTGGACGCGGCGGCCCAAGCGGTCCGGCACGGGGAGCCCGTCCACCTCGCCGCCACCGACCTGGGGGTCCTGGGTACCCCCGACAACGAGGTGATCCTGGCCGGGCCGCCGCGCCGCGCCGCCGACCGGCTCGACGCACTCCTCGCGGACGTCATCGAGATCGCCGAGGGCGCCGGCACCCGTGAGCCGGCCGGGCACGCCGCGGACACCCGGCGCCGGCAGAGCCTGCTGCGGCTCGTCCCGGTGGCGCTGACGGCGATGCGTCGCGAGCTGCGCAGGGAGTCGCCGATCCTGCGGCACGCCGTCAGGCTCTCGGCGGTCGCCACCCTCGGCTTCCTGCTGGGCGCCGCACTGCCCTTCGGGCACGGCTACTGGGCGCCGATGGCAGCGGTGATGGCGATGCGCCCGGACTTCTCGCAGACGTACTCACGGTCCGTCGCCCGGTTCGGCGGCACCGTCGTCGGAGTGGCCCTCGCCACAGGCCTCGTCCAGGCGGTCGAGCCGGGCGTGACGCTCGCCGCCGTCCTCGCGGTGATCTGTGCGTGGCTGATGTACCTGCTGATGCGCAGCGGATACGCGGTCGCCCAGGCCTGCGTCTCCGCCTACGTCGTCTTCCTGCTCGGAATGGCGGGGGAGGACTGGTCGCAGACCGTCACCGAGCGGGTGGTCCTCACGCTCGCCGGAGGCATGCTCGCGATGGTCTCGTACGCCGTCTACCCGGCCTGGGAGACCCCGCGGCTGCGCAACCGGCTGGCCCGCTGGCTGATCACGGACGCGCGGTACGCGGCGACCGTCCTCGACGGGTACGCGGAGCCGGCGGCCCGGAACGACTCCGATGTGCGGAACGCGCTGCTCGCCACCCGTGAGGCGCGCGTCGCCTGGCAGGAGGCGTTGGCGACCGCCCGGCACGAACCCGTACGCCACCGCGGCATCTCCCGCCTCTCCGCCGACGAGGCCCAGCACGCCCTTGCCCAGTTCGGCAGGGTCACGATGCTGATGGAGGCTCATCTGCCGGCCGGTACGGCCACCCCTGTGCCGGGGGCGGCGGACCTGGCGGCCACGCTGCGGCGGGTCTCCGAACAGGGCGCGAAGGCGGTGCGGGAGCGCCGTGTGCCGGACTGGGAACCGGTGCGCCAGGTACTCGCGGGCTGGGACAGGCCGGAGGGCCACCCGGAGGCGGTGCCCCCGCCCAACGCCTTCGTGCGCAGCGGAGCCGCCATGCTGCTCGACGCCCTGGAGGAGTTCGCGCGGGGCCTGGACCTCCCCAAGGGCAAGCGCAGGGTGTGAGAGCCGGCCGGGCGACGTCCGACCGGGCGACCGAAGGCCGCCCGGCGGGATCCGGGGCCGGCGGTGCGTCAGGGGGCGGGGACGTCCGGCAGGCCGGTCGGCAGCTTGCCGGCCTCGGTCTTCGTCAGGGTGTCCTTGCCGCCGGCGTCCCAGGAGACGACGAGCGTGGTGCCGTCGTTGGACACGATGGATCCCATGGTGCGGTCGGTGTTGCCGTCGGTGCACTTCAGCGCGAGCATCACCTCGCCCATGTCCTTCACATCGCCCTGGCAGACGTGCTGGTCGGCGACGAGCGCCACCTTGCCCGAGGCGACGGAAAGGGCGACGGCCTTGCCGTCGGACAGGCCCGCCCACGTGCCGTCCAGCGCGGCCGCCTCGGCGCCCGGGGTGCCGCTGTCCTCGCTGCCGGCGCCGGGTGTGGCGCTCTGCCCGGCATCGGATCCCGTGCCGGATTCCTTCCCCTTGCCGCTGTCGTCCCCGCTGCCGCACGCGGTGAGCGTGAGAGCGGCGACGAGCCCGGCGGCCAGGACGGCGCCGGAACGTACGAGCCTGTCCATGTGGAGTTCCCCCTTGTTGATTCGCGGTCAAAAGTCCGCGCCAAGCTACCAGGGGAGAACAGAACAACTTCCGGAAGAGGGAGCCAAATAGGCGTGCCGTTCGTCTCTCCCAGAGCGGGGTGCCCCGGTCGGCCGGGAAAGCTGTAATCGCGCGCATACCCCCTGTGCACGTGCATCTGCTCATGCATTGGCATATGAACACAGCTATGATCCGAGCTAGTTGACACTTGCACCTTGCAACTCGGGGAGCGTCCTGTGCACCACGTGTACAACGGCATGGCGGCCACAGAGCTTCGCGGAGTCGTCTGGCAGAAGAGCAGACACAGCAACTCCCAGGGGTCCTGCGTGGAGTTCGCGAAACTGCCCGGAGGGAATGTGGCGATGCGCAACTCGCGCCACCCCGACGGGCCCGCCCTCGTCTATACGCCGGCCGAGATAGAGGCGCTGCTGCTGGGCGTCAAGGACGGGGAGTTCGACCATCTGGCGACGGGCGGCTGAAAGCGTCGCTTCCGCCGCCCTGCCCTACACGCTGTCGGGAATTGCCTCGGCCGGCACCGCGCTGTCGCGGAGCGGGCGCTCCGGAACCGCACCGTCCGCCGCGGACCTGTCCGACAGCCGGAACAGTGCCCAGACCACCTTGCCGCGGCGCGCGCCGGCCGTCTGCTGCTCGCCGGCCAGCACGGGGGAGGGGTGCCAGCCCCAGCCGTCGCTGAACGACTCCACCAGGAAGAGACCACGGCCCGATTCGGCCGAGTCCGCGGCTTCGCCCGCCACCGGGCTCTTGTCACTGGGATCGCGCACCGCGCACACCAGCCGTGAGGTCCAGCGCATCAGATGCAGCCGTACGGACGTGTCCTGGCGCTCGCACGCGAGGTCGGCGGGAAGGGCGTGCCGCAGCGCGTTGGTGACCAGCTCGGAGACGACCAGGGCGACATCGTCGAAGCGGTCGCCGAGATCCCACGAGGTCAGAGTCGTACGGGTGAACTTCCGCGCGCCGCCCACCGCTTCGAACCGGGCCGGCAACGCGCAGGAGGCCGAACCCGCGACCGCCGAGGGGTCGATGGGTGGAAGCCCCTGCCGTAACGGCTCGAGCATCGTCGATCCATTCGTCCCCATGCGAGGCACTCCCGGGATTCGCGGCTGTAGCGGCACTGCTGGTTGTAGCGGTACTGCGGGGTACAGCGGCACAACACGAACGAGCACGCAGGTGCGCGAGGACCATGGTTCCGAATGCGCACGGCAGATGCAAGGGCAGATGCACGTGCACGCGCCGGACCTGCCCGGTAGCGTGCCGGTTCTTACTCATTTCTTCCGGCATCAAGTTTCGGAGCTTTCCCGAACTCTTGCCATTTCCGTAATCGAATGAGTACGGGCTGAAGCGTTTTGGTGGCAGAATCCGGCTCCGGGGTTCGGGGGGACCCCGGAGTCCGGGAAGCGATGGGGAGGGTTGGACCAGTGCCGGCAGGCGAGTCGAGTGGATCTGTGGTGCGGCGCATCCTGCTGGGCTCACAGCTCAGGCGCCTGCGCGAGTCGCGCGGCATCACCCGTGAGGCGGCCGGCTACTCCATCCGCGCCTCCGAATCGAAGATCAGCCGCATGGAGTTGGGACGGGTGAGCTTCAAGGCCAGGGACGTCGAGGACCTGCTCACGCTGTACGGAGTCACGGACGAGGCGGAGCGGGACTCCCTCCTCGGTCTGGCCCGTGAGGCCAATGTGGCGGGCTGGTGGCACAGTTACGGCGATGTGCTGCCCGGCTGGTTCCAGACGTATATCGGTCTGGAGGGGGCGGCCTCGCTCATCCGGATCTACGAAGTCCAGTTCGTCCACGGCCTGTTGCAGACCGAGGCGTACGCCCATGCCGTCGTCTCGCGCGGCATGCGCGGAGCTCCCCCGGCGGAGATCGACCGGCGGGTCGCGCTGCGGCTGGCACGCCAGAAGGTGCTCGTCTCCGAGCGGGCGCCCCGCTTCCACGCCGTGCTCGACGAGGCGGCGCTGCGCCGTCCCTACGGTGAGCGCGACGTGATGCGTGCCCAGTTGCGGCATCTCATCGACATGTCGGAACAGCCGAACATCACCCTTCAGGTGATGCCCTTCAGTTTCGGCGGCCATGCGGGTGAGAGCGGCGCATTCACCATGCTGAGCTTTCCGGAATCCGATCTGTCGGACATTGTCTATTTGGAGCAGCTGACAAGTGCGCTCTATCTGGACAAGGCCGAGGAAGTCGCCCAGTACGAAAAGGCCATGGCCCGGCTGCACGCGGAGAGCCCGGGGCCCGAAGAGAGCCGGGATCTCCTTCGCGGTCTCCTTCAACTGACGTGATTCACACGTACGATGAGCTACCGACAGGAGTCTGCGCCTGCAGTAAGGGATTGCATGTCCTTCTTCAATGAACTGGCCCACCAGTACATCGACGGCGAGTGGCTGACCGGCAGCGGCTCGTGGGACATCATTGATTTCAATCCCTACAACGGCGAAAAGCTCGGTGCCATCACGGTGGCCACCGCGGCGGAGGTCGACCGGGCCTACCGGGCTGCCGAGCGCGCCCAGACGACCTGGGCGGCGGCCACGGCGTACGAGCGCAGGGCCGTTCTCGAAAACGCCGTACGCCTGATGGGTGAGCGCCGGAACGACATCGTCGAGGCGATCATCGACGAGCTCGGCGGCACGCGGTTCAAGGCCGAGTACGAGGCCGATGCCGCCCAGGAGTTCCTGCGCGAGGCGGTCCGGCAGACGCTCCGCCCCTCGGCGCGGCTGCTGCCCTCGGTCGCCGACAGCAAGGAGAACCGGGTCTACCGGCTGCCTGTCGGAGTCATAGGCGTGATCAGCGCCTTCAACTTCCCCTTCCTGGTGACGATGAAGACGGTCGCCCCCGCTCTCGCGCTCGGTAACGCGGTGGTGGTGAAGCCCCACCAGAACGCCCCGATCGTCGGCGGGGGGCTGGTCGCCAAGATCTTCGAGGACGCCGGGCTGCCGGCCGGGCTGCTCAACATCGTGATCACCGACAGCGCGGAGATCGGCGACGCGTTCATCGAGCACCCCGTGCCCAAGGTGATCTCGTTCACCGGCTCGGACCGGGTCGGGCGCCATGTCGCGGCCACCGCCGCCGGACTCTTCAAGAAGACGATCCTCGAACTGAGCGGCAACAGCGCCCTGGTGGTGCTGGAGGACGCGGACATCGACTACGCGGTCCGGGCGGCCGTCTTCAGCCGCTTCCTGTACCAGGGGCAGGTCAGCATGGCCGCCAACCGCATCCTGGTCGACCGGTCGGTCGAGCGGGAGTTCACCGAGCGGTTCACCGCGGCGGTCGCCGCGCTCACGACGGGCGACCCGCGCGACCCGGACACCAGGATCGGCCCGGTCATCAGCGAGTTCCAGGCCGAGGCGCTCAAGACGCTGGTCGACGAGGCGCTCGCGGCGGGAGCGACCGCGCTCGTACGGGGCCGCACCCGCGGCAGTCTCGTCGAGCCCACCGTGCTGTCCGGCCTGCCGGACGACTCGCCGCTGCTCGAGCAGGAGATATTCGGCCCGGTCGCGCTGCTCGTGCCGTTCGACGGCGAGGACGAGGCCGTACGGATCGCCAACGACAGTCCCTACGGGCTGAGCGGCGCGGTGCACACGGCGGACGCGGAGCGCGGGGTGCGGTTCGCCCGACGCATCACGAGCGGGATGTTCCATGTCAACGACGCCACCGTGCAGGACGATCCGCTGGTCGCGTTCGGGGGCGAGAAGATGTCCGGCATGGGGCGGCTGAACGGGGAGGCTGCCGTGGAGGCCTTCACCACCCAGAGGTGGATCTCGATCCAGTACGGGCGAACGGTTTTTCCCTTCTGACACCCGCGGTCAGGGACAGGGGCCGGCCTGACGGGTCCGTACGTTGACGGGGTAGGCAATACCGTCACGTACCACCGAAGGCAGACATCATGGTCACTCACGTTCCCTCAGAGGCCCCCGGCGACGAGCGCGGCGCGCTCCTGGCCTTCGTCGAGGCGCAGCGCGGCGCGGTCCGGCGCTCCGTTCTGGGGCTCACCGAGGAGCAGGCGGCACGCCGGCCCAGTGTCAGTGAGCTCTCCCTGTCCGGGCTGGTCAAGCACGTGGCCGAGACGGAGCTGAACTGGCTGCGGATGGCCCAGCAGCTGCCGAACGAGCGGCAGCGCGACGCGGAGACCTGGGCCGACAGCTTCCGCCTCGTGGGTGACGAGACCGTTCCGCAAGTGGTCGAGTTCTGGGCGAAGGTCGCTGCCGAGACCGAGGCCTTCATCCACGGGGTCGACAGCATGAACGACACCTTTCCGCTTCCCGAGGCGCCCTGGTACCCGAAGAACGAGCGCTGCTCCATGCGCTGGCTGCTGGTCCATCTCGTCGAGGAGATCGCACGGCATGCGGGGCACGCCGACATCATCCGCGAATCGCTGGACGGCAGGACCGCCCTCCAGCTGGTCGCCGAGGAGGCGGGCTACCCTAGTCAAAGTTGAATACAAAGGGTGGGTGGTATGTCCGCGATCCGGCTGCTGGTCCTCGGTGCGGTACGTCAGCACGGCCGCGCGCACGGCTATCAGGTCCGCAACGACCTCGAGTACTGGGGCGCGCACGAGTGGTCCAACGCCAAGCCGGGTTCGATCTACCACGCGCTGAAGCAGATGGCGAAGCAAGGCCTGCTCCTCGCGCACGAGACCGCCCCCTCCACGGCCGGCGGCCCGCCCCGTACCGAGTACGAGATCACCGAGCAGGGCACCGAGGAGTTCCTTTCCCTGCTGCGCGCGGCGCTCACGTCGTACGACCAGGGCATGGACGTGCTCTCGGCGGGCATCGGCTTCATCGTCGACCTCGAACGGTCCGAGGCGGTCGCTCTGCTGCGTGAGCGCATCGCCGCCATCGAGGGCTGGCGGACCTCGGTCACGGAGTACTACACGCCGGCGGACGGCCCCGAGTCGCTCGGGCACATCGGCGAGATCATGCATCTGTGGATCCACTCGGCGGACGCGGGAGCCGAGTGGACCCGCGGTCTGATCGAGCGGATCGAGGGCGGGGCGTACACCTTCGCGGGTGAGGGGGAGCCCTTCGTCGGGGTGCTGTCCGAGGGGCAGGAGAACCCGTACGCGACAGGGGTTCCCGACCCGGGGGACTCCGTCTAATCAAGTTTGACGAATGTGGCCGGATGGCTTACCTTCGACGAGCTAGTCAAGTTTGACTACGTGATCCGGAGGGCTGGTGGGATCGTGAGCGACGCGATCGTCGTCGAAGGACTTCACAAGCGATACGGGGAGAAGCGGGCGCTGGACGGACTGGACCTCACCGTCCGCAGCGGCGCCGTACACGGAGTGCTCGGCCCCAACGGGGCGGGCAAGACCACCGCCGTTCGCATCCTGTCGACCCTGCTGAGGCCCGACGAGGGCCGGGCCGAGGTGGCGGGGTTCGACGTGCGGGACAAGGCCGCCGAGATCCGCCGGAGGATCGGACTGCTCGGGCAGAGCGCCGCCGTCGACGAGGAGCTCGGCGGTCGGCAGAACCTGGAGATGTTCGGCCGGCTCTACCACCTGGGCGCACGCCGCGCGGGCGTGCGGGCCGACGAGCTCCTCGAGCGGTTCGGGCTCGCGGACACCGGACGCAAGGCGGTCAAGCAGTACAGCGGAGGCATGCGCCGCCGCCTCGACCTGGCCGCGTCCCTGATCACGGATCCGGAAGTGCTCTTCCTGGACGAGCCCACGACCGGACTCGACCCGCGCGGCCGGACCGAGGTGTGGAGCGCCGTGCGCTCGCTGGCCGCGGGCGGCACGACCGTCCTGCTGACCACGCAGTACCTGGAGGAGGCGGACCAGCTGGCCGACCGGATCTCGGTGATCGACAAGGGCAGGGCCATCGCGGAAGGGACGGCCGACCAGCTCAAGGCGATGGTCGGCGGCGACCGTATCGATGTGGTCGTCCACGACGTGACCCTGCTCGGTGCCGCCGCGCGACTCCTGGGGGAGGGCGTGAGCGTGGACGCGGACCGGCGGCTGCTCAGCGCCCCGGCCCCGGACCGGATGGCGGCCCTGACCCGGACGGTGCGGGCGCTGGAGGAGGCGGGCATCGAGGCGGAGGACATCGCGGTGCGCCGCCCGACGCTCGACGAGGTGTTCCTGTCCCTCACCGGGACGGACGAAGCGGTGCACATGGCAACGGATGCGGCGGTGGCGGTATGAGTACGGCAACGGCGGGAGGGAGCGCCATCGGCTGGGCGCTGACCGACTCCTGGACGATGACCCGGCGCGAACTGGCGCACTGGGCCCGGCAGCCGGTGCAGATGGTCGTCGGCCTGGTCTTCCCGGTGATGCTGCTCCTGATGTTCAACTACCTGGTCGGCGGCGGCCAGGGCGTCAACGGGGACAACACCGAGTTCCTGGTGCCCGGCATGCTCGCGCTCACCATGGCCTTCGGCCTGGAGGGGACGATGCTCGCCGTCACCCAGGACCTCAACAAGGGGGTCATCGACCGGTTCCGCTCCATGCCGATGGTCTCCGGCACGGTCCTGGTCGGTCGGAGCGTCGCGGACATGCTCCAGTCGGTGGCCGCGCTCGCCGTGATGATCGGTGTGGGCTACGCGGTCGGCTGGCGCTGGCACAACGGGCCGGCCGCCGCGCTGGGAGCGGTGGGACTGCTGCTCCTCCTGCGGTTCGCGATGCTGTGGATCGGCATCCACCTGGCGATGGTCGCGGGGAAGCCGGAGATGGTGCAGGCGGTGCAGATCCTGGTCTGGCCGATCGGCTTCCTCTCCAACGTCTTCGCGTCGCCGGAGTCGATGCCGGGCTGGCTGGGCGCGGTCGTCGAGTGGAACCCGATGTCGGCCACGGCGACGGCCGTGCGCGACCTGTTCGGCAACCCGGGCGGGGCCGGGGGATCCTGGGCTGCCGAACACGCCGAACTGCTCGCGGTGGTCTGGCCGGTGGCACTGACCGCGCTGTTCCTCCCGCTGGCCGTAGGGAAGTTCGCCCGGCTCAGCCGCTGACCGGCGCCGCCCTCAGTGGTGGAAGCCGGTCTGCGGCCCGTGCTTGCGGCTCAGCGGGCCTGACTGGCTGCGGAGTTCGGGCAGGAGTCTGCGCATGTCCTCCAGGAGCAGCTCCGCGAGGTCCGAGGAGAACCCGTTGCGGCACACCACCCGCAGCACCGACAGGTCCTGGCGGTTGGCGGGGAAGGTGTACGCGGGCACCAGCCAGCCGTTCTCACGCAGCCGCCTCGACACGTCGAAGACGTCGTACGCGTCCACGCCGGGCTCCGTCGTCACCGTGAACACCGGCAGTTCGTCGCCCCGGGTGAGGAGGCGGAGGCCGTCCAGTGCCTCGAACTCCTTGGCCAGCCCGCGTGCCACATCCCGGGACGCCTGCTGAACCGCCCGGTAGCCCTCCCGGCCCAGCCGCAGGAACGTGTAGTACTGGGCCACCACCTGCGCGCCGGGCCGGGAGAAGTTCAGGGCGAAGGTCGGCATGTCGCCGCCCAGATAGTTGACCCGGAAGACGAGGTCCTCGGGCAGTTCGGCCGGCGAGCGCCACAGGGCCCAGCCGACCCCCGGGTAGACCAGACCGTACTTGTGCCCGGAGGTGTTGATCGAGGAGACCCGGGGCAGGCGGAAGTCCCACACCAGGTCCTCGTCGAGGAAGGGCGCCACCATTCCTCCGGACGCCCCGTCCACATGGACGGGGATGTCGAGGCCGGTGCGCTCCTGGAGCTCGTCCAGTGCGGCACAGAGCTCGGCGATCGGCTCGTACGAGCCGTCGAAGGTGGAGCCGAGGATGCCCACCACGCCGATGGTGTTCTCGTCGCAGAGATCGGCGGCCGCCTGCGGGTCCAGGTGGAAGCGCTCGCCCTCCATGGGGACCTGGCGGGGCTCGACCTCCCAGAACGTACAGAATTTGTCCCAGCAGACCTGCACGTTGACGCCCATCACCAGATTGGGCCGTGCGGTCGCCGGGTAGCGGTCCTTGTTCCTTGCCGCCCAGCGCCGCTTGAGCGCCATCCCTGCCAGCATGCAGGCCTCGCTGGAACCGGTGGTCGAGCAGCCCACGGCGGTCGCCGGGTCCGGGGCGTGCCAGAGGTCCGCGAGCATCGCCACGCAGCGCCGTTCCAGTTCGGCGGTGCGGGGGTACTCGTCCTTGTCGATCATGTTCTTGTCGCGGCACTCGCTCATCAGCACATCGGCCTGGGGTTCCATCCAGGTGGTGACGAACGTGGCGAGGTTCAGCCGGGAGTTGCCGTCGAGCATCAGCTCGTCGTGGACGAGCCGGTACGCGGTCGACGGCGGCAGCGGACCGTCCGGCAGCTGGTGCCTGGGCGGCGCGGTGTCCATCGGCGCGGTCGGGTCCGCCTCCCCGAAGAAGGGGTTGAGGGCGAGCCTGCGCTGCTTGTCGGACGGGACCTTGTCCTGGGAACCCTTGTGGAGAGCCATCTGCGGAAATCCCTCTCAGTTCTCGGCCGCGAGTCCGGCCTTGAGGGCCCGGGTGAACTTCACGACGCGTTCGGCCTGGACCCTGGCCGCGGTCAGGGTCTGCTCACCGACCGGGATGTCGCCCTGCCCCGCGACGTGCGAGGTGCCGTACGGATTGCCGTCGACGAACTTCGACGGGTCCGTGTAGCCCGGGGTGACGAGGATGCCGCCGAAGTGGTGGACCGTGTTGTAGAGCGCGAGAAGCGTGGACTCCTGGCCGCCGTGGGCCGTGCTGGTGGAGGTGAAGCCGCTGTAGACCTTGTCGGCGAGCTTTCCCGCCTGCCACAGGCCGCCCAGGGTGTCGAGGAACTGCTTGAGCTGGGCGGTGACGTTGCCGTACCGGGTGGGTGTGCCGAGGATCACCGCGTCCGCCCAGATCATGTCGTCCGGCGCGACCTCGGGGATGTCTGCCGTCGCCTCGGCGTTCGCGGCCCACGCCGGGTTGGAGTCGATGGCGGCCTGCGGGGCGAGCTCGGCGGCTCTGCGCAGCCGTACCTGGGCGCCGGCGTTCTCGGCGTCCTTGGCGATGGCCTGGGCGATCGCTGCGACGGTGCCGGTCGAGGAGTAGTAGACGACGGCGACGTTGACCGACGTGGGCATGCGGGAACCTCCGGGAAGCGGGTCGGGAGAGAGCGGGGGCGTGGGGCGGCGGTCAGGTTTTGCTGATCACGGCCGCGGTTCCGTAGGCGCAGACCTCCGTGCCCACGTCGGCCGCCTCGCTCACGTCGAACCGCATCATCAGCACCGCGTTGGCGCCGCGCGCCCTGGCCTGCTCGACGAGCCGCTCCATCGCCTGGTTGCGGGTCTCGACCAGGGTCTTGGTCAGCCCTTTCAGCTCCCCGCCGATCATCGACTTCAGGCCCGCGCCGATCTGGCTGCCGAGATGGCGGGAGCGGACGGTGAGTCCGAAGACCTCGCCGATGACTTGCGTCACCTGGTGGCCGGGTACGTCATTCGTGGTGACGACGAGCACGTCCGCCTGAGCCGTCTGTCCGCCGCCGTAGTCCTCAATGCCCATGGGGTGGCACCTCCTGAGGACAGCTTTGCCCCGGTTCGTACCGCACGCATCCCTGCTTACGCCACTGGAACCCAGAGGCGTCCCGCAGCGTTGGTAGCTTTGGAACGGCCACGCAGCCGCCATCGATCGATCCTGGAGCCCGGACCCTTGAATACGCTTGCGCTCGGCCCGAGCTGGCTGGACCCGGATTACCTGCTCAACACGTTCGGGCTTCCCGGCCTCCTGCTCATCGTCTTCGCCGAGTCCGGGCTGCTGATCGGCTTCTTCCTGCCGGGCGACTCCCTGCTGTTCACCACGGGTCTGCTGGTGACCACCGGTGACCTGAAGTACCCGCTCTGGCTGGTGTGCACCCTGGTCGCCCTGGCGGCGATCATCGGTGACCAGGTCGGCTACCTCTTCGGCCGCAAGGTGGGCCCGGCCCTCTTCAGACGCCCGGACTCCCGTCTCTTCAAGCAGGAGAACGTGGAGAAGGCCCACGAGTTCTTCGAGAAGTACGGACCGAAGTCGCTGGTGCTGGCCCGCTTCGTCCCCGTCGTCCGGACCTTCACGCCGATCATCGCCGGTGTGAGCCGGATGAACTACCGCTCGTTCATCACGTTCAACATCATCGGCGGCATCCTCTGGGGCGTCGGGGTCACGGTGCTCGGCGCCGCTCTCGGCAAGATCGACTTCGTGCACGAGCACATCGAGTTGATCCTCATCCTGATCGTGCTGATCTCGGTGGTGCCGATCGCGGTCGAGTTCCTGCGCGCCCGCAGCAGGTCCAAGAAGGAGGCCGCGGCGGAGGCCCGGCGCGAGGAGCGGGGCCCCAGCGACGACGGCCCCGGCGCGGACCCCTACGGCAACGGCCCGTACGGCGGCGGACCGGACAACGGACCGTACGGCGGCGGACCGGACAACGGTCCCTACCGCGGCGGACCGGACAACGGCCCCTACCGCGGCGGCCCCGGTGCGGGCCCGTACAGCGGCCCGGGCAACGGCCCGTACAACGGTGGCCCGGGCGCGGGTCCGTACGACAACGGCCCTGGCAACGGTCCGGGCAACGGGCAGGGTGGCGCTTCCGGCCAGCGCGGACGGCACGCCAAGCGCTGACCGCGCGTCCGGCGAGGCACACGGCGCCCTGGTCCCGTCACGGGACCAGGGCGCCGTTCGCGTATCAGAAGCCGCGTGTCCGCTTGGCCGCCCGGCGGGTCGGCCCCTCGACCGCTCCGGGCACCCGCATGAAGAGCCGGGAGATCTCGCCCCCGAGATTCACCCCGATGGCGATGGCCAGCGCCGTCGCCACCGCGGTGGAGAGCGAGGCGAGCCCGGTGTCCAGCTCGTTCTGGGCCACACCCAGCAGCCCGAAGTACGTCGCGGAGCCCGGCAGCAGCGGGCCGATCGCCGCCGTGATGAACGGCAACGACGACGTGTACCGGTAGCGGGAGAACAGCTGGCCGAACAGTCCGACCAGACCGGCCGCCACCGCTGTCGCCGCCACCGGCGAGATGCCGCCGGTACGGGCCATCGCCCCGTAGATGATCCAGGCCACGCCACCGTTGAGGGTCACGGCGAGCACCGTCGAGCGCTCCTGCTGGAGCAGGATGGCGAAGGCCAGGCTGAGGGCCATCGAGGCCAGGATCTGCAGCACCGGCCGGTCGTTGGGCACGAACTGCGCTTCCGGGTTCAGCTCGGCACCGAGCTGGACACCCAGATAGAGCATCAGCAGCACCCCGGCGACGATGCCGATGAAGAAGTACATGACTTCGAGCAGCCGGGCACCCGCGGTGATGTAGTAGCCGGTCAGGCCGTCCTGCACACCCGCCACCAGGGCACGCCCCGGCAGCAGTGCGAACAGCCCACCGGTGATCACCGCGGACGGACGGACATCGGTCGAATGGGTGAGGGTCAGCGCGATGCCCATCGCGGCGGGCGGCATGGCCGCGGCCATGAACTGGTAGAACTCGGGCAGCCCGCGGCCGGCGCAGAGCCAGGCCAGCCGGTCCCCGAGCATCGCCCCGGCCGCTGCCACGATGAAGACCAGCACACCACCGCCGACCAGCACCGATGCCGAACCGGCGAGCAGGCCGGCCGAGGCCGTCAGCACCCAGCCCGAGTAAGGGTGCCGGTTACGGCGGATCTCGGCGAGGCGCCGGTAGGCCTCCTCCAGCGAGACCTCGACGTGTTCCGCGGTGGTGATGTCGTCGATCAGCTGGAAGACGGCGGCCAGCCGGGTGTAGTCGGTACCCCGGCGGCGCACGGTACGGCTCGCCGTCACGGGGTCCTCGACCAGCGACGGCTGGTGCGAGATGGACAGCAGGGTGAAGGTGACCGTCGGCTCGCACCGGTCGAGCCCGTACGAGCGCGTCACCGCGAACATGGCCGCCTCGACGTCCTCGGCACCCTCGCCGCCCGCGAGGAGCAGCTCCCCGATACGCAGCGTCAGGTCGAGCACACGGGGGACCGCGGGGCCCGAGTCGTCGGTCCTCTGCACGCTCTCGGGTGCCGGACGCTCCGTCACGGGCATCCGCAGCATCGTGCGCATCCGGTCCTGCCAAGGGGCTTCCTTGGTCAGCCGGACCATCGGGATGCCGTGCGCCGGGGTGAAGGCGGGCGGCTGATGCTGCGCGTTGTACCCGCTCGGCGGGACGAAGGCGGAGCTCAGGGCCTCGGCGGCCGCGCTCCCGCCCTGGCCGGAAGCGGAACCCTGGCCCGGTCCCTGGGTCGCCGACGGATCGGTGTGCAGACCGGCCGGAAGGGCGAATTCCGATGTGGGGTGGTCGTCCTCCGACGGGGGCGAAGGCTGCTCCACCCCGGCAGGTGGGACGAAGGCGCTGCGCGCCTCGTCGGACTGGGGCTTCTGGTCCTCCGGACCGCCCTGTTCCGCCACCACTCGACCTCGTTCCTCCTCGGCTGCGCGTGTCCTCGGCTGCGCTTCTGCCCAGTATGGGCACGGACATGGGCTGCCACGCGAAAGGGCGGCGCACCGGTGAAAGGTGCGCCGCCCATTCCTCGTACGGTCAGCGGGGCCGCTCGGCCCGATGCGCCGCGATCCGTTCGGCTCCGCCCGGAAGCGGAACCGGAAGGATCACGTCAGTGCGCGCCGCCCTGCGCCTCGAGGCGCTTGTAGGAGGCCTCGATCTCGGCCTCGGCCTCGGTGCGGCCGACCCAGTCGGCGCCCTCGACGGACTTGCCGGGCTCCAGGTCCTTGTAGACCTCGAAGAAGTGCTGGATCTCCAGGCGGTCGAACTCCGACACGTGGTGGATGTCGCGCAGGTGCTCCACCCGGGGGTCGGAGGCCGGGACGCACAGCAGCTTGTCGTCGCCGCCGGCCTCGTCGGTCATCCGGAACATGCCGATCGCGCGGCACTTGATGAGGCAGCCGGGGAAGGTCGGCTCCTCCAGGATGACCAGCGCGTCCAGCGGGTCGCCGTCCTCGCCGAGGGTGTTCTCGACGAAACCGTAGTCCGCCGGGTAGCTGGTCGAGGTGAAGAGTCGACGGTCCAGGCGGATCCGGCCGGTCTCGTGATCCACCTCGTACTTGTTCCGCGAACCCTTCGGGATCTCGATAACGACGTCGAACTCCACGGGTGGCTCCTCCATGATCAACACATACGACTGGTGGTTAAGTGTCCCTCACGCAGACGAGTGCTCGCGAAAGGGGCTGGTCAACGGTGGCCGAGCCGGTGGAAAGACCGTCGAACGAACCGTTGAACAGGTGGGGCAAGTGGAAAGAATCGAAGTACCTGAAACGAGGGACCGGGCCGAACGACTGGCGGTTCGTCGCAGGCTCCGCGGTGCTCGGCCTGGTGGTCGCCGCCGGAGCCGTGCTGGCCGCCGGTCCCTGGGACTCCGGTCAGCGTAAGGCCGAGCAGGACCGGGCGGTTGCCCAGGAGCGCGCAGGTGGCGCACATCACGGGCGGACCACGCCCGCCCTGCCGGAGCCCGCCCCCAGCGCCCTCGCCGTACTCACCCCCCTGGGTGCCACGGCCGGACTGACGGCCCCGGCGGGCGCGAGCGGTCTGAAGGCCGCCCTCACGCCCCTGCTGGACGCGCCCGCGCTCGGCACCGTACGCACCGCGGTCGTCGTCGACACGGCCACCGGCGAACAGCTGTACGCGCGTGGCGCGGCCACCCCCATGACCCCCGCCTCCACCGTGAAGATCGCTTCCACCGTCGCCGCGCTGTCCGCCCTCGGTCCGGGCCACCGCATCGCCACGACGGTCCGGGTGTCCGCGGACTCCCGCACGGTCACCCTTGTCGGCGGCGGCGACCCCACCCTCGACAAGGCCGCGCTGCGGGGCCTGGCCGCCGACACCGCGCGCGCCCTGCGCGACGGCGGCACCACGGCCGTCGAGCTGACGTACGACACGTCCCGCTACTCGGGCCCCGCCCTGCACCCCATCGGCCCCAACGAGAACATCGCGCCCGTCAGCGCGCTCATGGTCGACGAGGGCCGGCTCGACAGCAGCGACCGCGGCCCCGCCCCGCGTACCTCCGACCCCGCCGGTGACGCCGCCCGCACCTTCGCGGACCTGCTCGACGAGGCGGGTGTCGGCACGCGGTCCGCCCCCTCCTCCGGGCGGGCCGGAACCGGGTCCAGGACCGTGGCCACGCACCTCTCGAAGCCGCTCTCCGCCCTCGTCGAACGGGCGCTGACCAACAGCGACAACGACATCGCCGAGGCCCTCGTCCGCCAGACCGCCCTGAAGGCGGGCCGACCGGCGTCCTTCGCGGGAAGCAGGCGTGCCGTCACCGACCGGCTGAAGAAGCTGGGCCTGCCGCTGGCCGGTGCGAATCTGGCCGACGGCAGCGGCCTGGACCGCGGTGACAAGGTGACGGCCGGCCTGCTCGCGGCCCTGGTGGCACTCGCCGCCGACCCGGACCACCCCGAACTGAGGCCCGTCCTCACCGGCCTGCCGATCGCAGGCTTCAGCGGAACGCTCGGCAGCCGCTACCCCGCGACCTCCCGAGGCACCGGCCTGGTCCGGGCCAAGACGGGCACGCTCACCGGGGTGAACGCCCTCGCGGGAACTGCGGTCGACGCACAGGGCCGGCTGCTCGCCTTCGCCTTCCTGGCATCGGGCACCACGTCCCCGCGCGAGGCGGAATCCTCTCTCGACGCCCTGGCCACCACCCTCACCAAAGGCACCCGTTGAGCGGCTGACACCCCACCACCGGGGGGCCGTCTCACGTACGGTTGACGCATGACGAGCATCGGTGGTGCCGAGATGGTCGACTGGAATCTCGCGGTCGCGACTGCGACCCGGCTTGTGCGGCCGGGTCCCGAGATCAGTCGCGAGGAGGCCCGCGCCGTCGTCGCGGAACTCCGCCGACATGCCAAGGCGTCGGAGGAGCACGTCCGTTCGTTCACCCGGATGATCCCGGAGGGGCACGAACCCGAGGACACCCCGGTCCTGGTCGTCGACCGGGCGGGCTGGATCAGGGCCAACGTCGCCGGCTTCCGTGAACTGCTGCGTCCCCTGCTGGGGAAGATGCAGGAGAGGCGTGGCAGCGGCCCGGGCGGTGCCGTGCTCGGCGCCGTCGGCGGCAAGGTGACCGGTGTCGAACTCGGCATGCTGCTGTCGTTCCTTGCCTCCCGGGTGCTCGGCCAGTACGAGACGTTCGCGCCCGCCACCCGGGAGCTGCCCGCCTCCGCCAAGGGCGGCGGCAGGCTGCTGCTCGTGGCCCCCAACATCGTCCACGTCGAACGCGAACTCGATGTCGACCCGCACGACTTCAGGCTCTGGGTGGCGCTCCACGAGGAGACCCATCGCACGCAGTTCACCGGGGTGCCCTGGCTCCGCGATCATCTGCAGGGCGAGATCCAGTCGTTCCTCGACGAGACCGACGTCGACCCGATGACCGTTCTGGAGCGCCTCCGTGAGGCCGCCCAGTCCTTCTCGGGCAGCAGTCGCCCCGAGGGCGAGCAGGGGGAGGACGAAGGCGGGCGCAGCCTCGTCGAGATCGTCCAGACGCCCGCCCAGCGCGAGATCCTCGGCCGCCTCACCGCGGTGATGTCCCTGCTCGAAGGGCATGCGGACTTCGTGATGGACGGGGTGGGGCCCGAAGTGGTGGGCTCCGTCGCGGAGATCCGGGAGAAGTTCCAGCAGCGCAGGGCGCGGGGTGCGAGCCGTCTGGACCTGGCGCTGCGCAAGCTCCTGGGCCTCGACGCCAAGCTGCGGCAGTACCGCGACGGCGAGAAGTTCGTCCGGGCCGTGGTCGACGAGGTCGGTATGGACGGTTTCAACCGCGTCTGGACCTCGCCCAACACCCTCCCCACCAAGGCCGAGATCGCCAAGCCGGCGGACTGGGTCGCGAGGGTGCACCGTAAGGCAGATTCGTGATCATGGCCCGCCCGATGGCATGAGATTGCC
Source organism: Streptomyces sp. NPDC056452 (assembly GCF_042796085.1). Classification (NCBI taxonomy): domain Bacteria; kingdom Bacillati; phylum Actinomycetota; class Actinomycetes; order Kitasatosporales; family Streptomycetaceae; genus Streptomyces; species Streptomyces sp. NPDC056452. The sequence goes on along the minus strand of NZ_JBHTRI010000018.1, from coordinate 65,758 downwards.
CCTCCAATCACCCATCCGAGGGACCATAGGGGCATGGGAAGGCGTGCAATGCTCGATGGACAGCTTGGCTCTGTCACCATCGACGCACTCTGAGTAACGGGATCTCTGCGTCCCGGCGCTCCGAGGCACCCTCCCAGAACCTCACCGAAGGGCACCGGACATGGGTCCCCATCCTGCGGTCGCGGCGATACGCCTGGCGGTCCGCCGCGTACTCCACGACGTCGTCACCGACTACAACCGCCACACCGAACAGGCCGGCCGAGCCGAGTTCGCCGAAGCCGGAGCGGGTCCGCGACGGGCCGCGCTTCCCGAACGGCCCGATACCCCGCTGGTGCTCGTCGCATGCTCCGGGGGCGCCGATTCGATGGCGCTCGCCTCCGCCCTCGCCTTCGAGTCGCGCAAGCTTCCCGTCAGGGCCGGCGGCATCACCGTCGACCACAACCTCCAGCCGGGCTCCGGACTCCGCGCCACCGAGGTCGTCACCCGCCTCGCCGAGATGCAGCTCGACCCGGTCGAGGCCGTCGCCGTTCACGTCGGCCGCGACGGCGGACCCGAGGCCGCCGCCCGTGATGCCCGCTACTCCGCACTGGACGCCGCCGCAGAGCGCCTCGGCGCCGCCGCCGTCCTCCTCGGCCACACCCGCGACGACCAGGCCGAGACCGTTCTCCTCGGCCTCGCCCGTGGATCCGGCATCCGTTCGCTCTCCGGGATGGCCGCCGCGTCCGGCCCCGCGGGCCGCTACCGCCGCCCCTTCCTCCAGCTCGACCGGCAGACCGCCCGAAAGGCCTGCCTGGTCCAGTCGATCCCCGTCTGGGACGACCCCCACAACGTCGACCCCGCCTACACCCGCTCCCGGCTGCGTCACGAGGGCCTGCCCGCCCTGGAGAAGGCGCTGGGCAAAGGCGTCGTCGAAGCCCTCGCCCGTACGGCGCAGCTCTCGCGCGACGATGCCGACGCCCTGGACACCTGGGCCGCCGAGGCCGACCGGTCGGTGCGCGACGACGACGGACGCCTGGACTGCGCCAAGCTCTCCGTCCTGCCGCCCGCGGTGCGCCGCCGGGTGCTGCGCCGAGCCGTGATCGACGCCGGATCCCCGGCCGGTTCGCTCTTCGCCCGCCACATCGAGGAAGTCGACCGGCTCATCACCGGCTGGCGCGGCCAGGGGGCCATCAACCTGCCCGGCCGCATCGAAGCGCTGCGGCAGGGTGGCAGACTGGTGATTCGGCAGAGCTGAAGCGCAAGCGGCTGAAGTGCAGGCGAAACGGCCGGTCCGGCCCGGGGAACAGCCCGGGTCCGGAAGGCAAAGAAAGAGACGCGGGTGAACGAGAAGGACATGGGCACCGACCTTCAGTCGGTGCTCCTCACCAAGGAAGAGATCGACGCGAAGCTCGTCGAGCTGGCCGCGAAGATCGACGCGGAGTACGCGGGCAAGGACCTGCTCATCGTCGGCGTGCTCAAGGGCGCGGTGATGGTGATGGCGGACCTGGCCCGCGCGCTGTCCACCCCGATCACCATGGACTGGATGGCCGTCTCCTCGTACGGAGCGGGCACGCAGTCCTCGGGCGTCGTCCGGATCCTCAAGGACCTCGACACCGACATCAAGGGCAAGCACGTCCTGATCGTCGAGGACATCATCGACTCCGGCCTGACGCTGTCCTGGCTGCTGACCAACCTCGGCTCGCGCGAACCGGCGAGCCTGGAGGTCTGCACCCTGCTCCGCAAGCCGGACGCCGCCAAGGTCGCGATCGACGTGAAGTGGGTCGGCTTCGACATCCCCAACGAGTTCGTCGTCGGCTACGGGCTGGACTACGCGGAGAAGTACCGCAACCTTCCCTTCGTCGGCACGCTCGCCCCGCACGTCTACGGCGGCTGAGTCCCCGTCCGGACGCTGCGTACCGGCGGCGTGCCGACCCGTCGTACGGACGCGGCGCAAGGATCCTGCCGAACCCGGCCGGACTCCTGGGAACCCTCATCGCTTTCCCGCCGTTGGAGCCTTCGAAGGCGGGTTTGTCAGACGTCCCCTGCGGTCGCGGGTGACAATGCTGGGGTACCGTCCGAAGAACAGTCTTTTCTCACAGCAGCATTTACCTACGGGCAGGAGGGACGGGGCGTCTTCGCTCCGTATGGATGGACGTGAAGCGATACTTCCGTGGGCCGGTCATGTGGATCGTGCTGGCCGTCCTCGCCGTGGTCGTGTTGATGCAGGTCGTCGGCTCGTCCGGCGGCTACAAGACGGTGGACACCGGCAAGGTGATCCAGGCGATCAGCAAGGACCAGGTGGAGCAGGCCAAGCTGACCACCGGTGACGAACAGATTCTCAAGATCGAGCTGAAGGACGGCCAGAAGCTCCAGGGTGAGTCCGGCAGCAAGTTCCAGGCGAGCTATATCGGCAACCAGGGCGTCGAGCTGGCCGACACGCTGCAGCAGAAGTTCGAGAGCGGTGACATCGAGAAGGGTTACACCGTCTCGCCGTCGAAGCAGTCCCCGTTCGTCTCGATCCTTCTCTCGCTGCTGCCCTTCGTCCTGATCGTCGTCGTCTTCCTGTTTCTGATGAATCAGATGCAGGGCGGCGGTTCCAAGGTCATGCAGTTCGGCAAGTCCAAGGCCAAGCTCATCACCAAGGACACGCCGAAGACGACCTTCGCCGATGTGGCGGGGTCGGACGAGGCCGTCGAGGAACTGTACGAGATCAAGGAATTCCTCCAGGAGCCGGCGAAGTTCCAGGCCGTCGGCGCCAAGATCCCCAAGGGCGTCCTGCTGTACGGGCCGCCCGGTACGGGCAAGACGCTGCTCGCTCGCGCAGTCGCGGGCGAGGCGGGCGTGCCGTTCTACTCGATCTCGGGTTCCGACTTCGTCGAGATGTTCGTCGGTGTCGGTGCCTCCCGAGTGCGTGACCTCTTCGAGCAGGCCAAGGCGAACGCTCCGGCGATCGTCTTCGTCGACGAGATCGACGCTGTCGGCCGGCACCGCGGTGCCGGTATGGGCGGCGGGCACGACGAGCGCGAGCAGACGCTCAACCAGCTGCTCGTCGAGATGGACGGCTTCGACGTGAAGGGCGGCGTCATCCTGATCGCCGCCACGAACCGGCCGGACATCCTGGACCCGGCGCTCCTGCGCCCGGGACGGTTCGACCGGCAGATCGCCGTCGACCGGCCCGACATGCAGGGCCGCCTCGAGATCCTCAAGGTGCACCAGAAGGGCAAGCCGGTCGCCCCCGACGTCGATCTCAACGCGGTCGCCCGTCGTACGCCCGGCTTCACCGGTGCCGATCTGTCGAACGTGCTGAACGAAGCGGCGCTCCTCACGGCGCGCAGCAACAGGAAGCTGATCGACAACGAGATGCTCGACGAGGCCATCGACCGCGTCGTGGCGGGTCCGCAGAAGCGGACCCGGATCATGTCCGAGAAGGAAAAGAAGATCACCGCGTACCACGAGGGCGGCCACGCCCTGGTTGCGGCGGCTTCCCCCCAGTCGGACCCGGTCCACAAGATCACGATTCTCTCCCGCGGCCGCGCCCTCGGTTACACGATGGTGCTCCCGGAAGAGGACAAGTACTCCACGACGCGCAACGAGATGCTCGACCAGCTGGCATACATGCTGGGCGGGCGCGCGGCCGAGGAGCTGGTCTTCCACGACCCGACCACCGGCGCTGCGAACGACATCGAGAAGGCCACTGCCACGGCCCGCGCGATGGTCACGCAGTACGGCATGACGGAGCGTCTCGGCGCGATCAAGTTCGGCGGAGACAACACCGAGCCCTTCGTGGGCCGCGAGATGGGCCACCAGCGCGACTACTCGGAAGAGGTCGCGGCGCTCGTCGACGAAGAGGTCAAGAAGCTCATCGAGACCGCGCACAACGACGCGTGGGAGATCCTCGTAGAGAATCGCGACATCCTCGACGCACTGGTTCTCGAGCTTCTCGAGAAGGAGACGCTCGGCAAGGACCAGATCGCCGAGATCTTCGCCCCGATCGTGAGGCGTCCGGCCCGCCCGGCGTGGACCGGTTCCGCCCGGCGCACCCCGTCGACGCGTCCGCCGGTCCTGTCTCCCAAGGAGCTGGCACTGACCAACGGCACGAGCACTGCCAACGGTTCGGCCACCCCGGCGGAGATCGCCCCGAAGGACATCACGTCGAAGGACTTCGGTACCTCCACGGAAGCTGTTCCGGAGGAGCGTCCCGAAAGTTAGTACCCCTGTCCGACCCGGTGTGGCCCCTGTCACGGACGCACCACCAGGCCCGGAATGGAAGCCGTGCCCCCCAGGTTCTAGCCTGTGGGGGCGCGGCTTTTCCGTATGCCTGCGACATGGCCGGGCCACGCCTGCGATGTCGGGGCGACCATGCGCTTGCGACAGCACAGAGGAACGAGGCACAGATGACCGACCCGGTGACGCTGGACGGGCAGGGCTCGATCGGCATTTTCGACGAGAAGCGGGCCGAGTCCGCCGTACGCGAGCTCCTCATCGCCGTCGGGGAGGACCCTGACCGCGAAGGGCTGCGCGAGACACCGGGGCGGGTGGCGCGCGCGTACAAGGAGATATTCGCCGGGCTGCACCAGGAGCCCGAGGACGTCCTGACGACGACGTTCGACCTCGGTCACGACGAGATGGTGCTGGTCAAGGACATCGAGGTGTTCAGCACCTGTGAGCACCACCTGGTGCCCTTCCGCGGTGTTGCCCACGTCGGGTACATCCCGGCGACCAGCGGCAAGATCACGGGGCTGTCCAAGCTGGCCCGGCTCGTCGATGTCTATGCCCGGCGTCCCCAGGTCCAGGAGCGGCTCACCACGCAGGTCGCCGATTCCCTGATGGCGATCCTGGAGCCGCGCGGGGTCATCGTGGTCGTCGAGTGCGAGCACATGTGCATGTCGATGCGGGGCATCCGCAAGCCCGGCGCCAAGACGATCACCTCGGCGGTCCGCGGCCAGCTGCGGGATCCGGCGACCCGTGCGGAGGCGATGAGCCTCATCATGGCGCGCTGAGCGTTCAGAGCTGACGGGCGGGGCACTGACGGGCGGGGCGGCTTCGCGATGAGTTTGCGGCCTGGGCGGAGTCGACAGGAGTGGAAGCGGCCATACGGCCGGATCCGCGCTGAGAGGACGCCCCCATGTCATTCACACACGTGCTCGCCGTAGCGCCGGTGACGGCCATCGAGCCGGCGGTCGAGTGGTACGAGCGGCTGCTGGGCCGGCCGGCCGACACCAGGCCGATGGACGGGCTGGCCGACTGGCACATCTCGGCGGACGCCTGGCTCCAGGTCTTCCAGTCGCCCGAGCACGCCGGCGGGTCGCTGGTGAACCTCGTCGTCGACGACCTGGACAAGGCACTGTCGGACCTCGCCGGCCGCGGAATCACCTCGGGGGACGTGCAGCCGGGTTCCGGGAGTGTGCGGTTCGCGGCGGTCCACGACCCCGACGGCAACCGGATCACCCTGATCGAGAACCCGGTGGCCCGGATGCCGTAGCCCGGCCCTAGGCCTGCCCGTCAGGCGGCTGCGGTCTTCTTGCTGTCGTCCCCGTCCTCCGGGAGCTTGCAGACGCGCTCCAGGAAGACGGCGGCAGCGACGACGGCCACGCCGGCCAGGACCGCGAAGCCCGCGTAGATGGCCTGGTCGCGGCGGGGCGGGACGTCGAGGGAGCCGAGCAGGAAGACGCCCACGCCGCCGTACAGCCCGCAGACCAGGGCTGCCACGAGTGCGCTCGCCTGGCCGAAGACCACCGCGCGTGCGGCCATCAAGGGTTCGACGCCCTTCGCGCCGGGGCGGCGCTCCCGCTGCGCCCGCAGGCGCGCACGGATCGACAGAGCCGTGGCGAGCAGGACGACGGCGATCACCGCGAGCACGATGGGTGCGGCGAGGGGCACGCTCGGCAAGGTCCCCAGGGCGTCCCAGAGGCGCGCCGCGCCCCAGGACAGCACGCCGGCCCCGGCGAAGAGTCCGGCCAGTAGCCCGAGCCGTAGTTGCTTCACCGAGAGTGCCGCCCTTCGCCGCCGTTGCCCCTGTCGGACGCCCGTACCGGTTGTCCGTATGCGTTGAGCCTAACGACTACTCGGGCAGCCGGAGTTCCAGGTCGGCCCGGGGAAGCACGCTGTCGCGTCCCACACCGGCGAGCAGATCGGCGACCGGGCCGGAGCCGGGAAGTTGGGCGTCGGGATCCACGTCGTGCCAGGGGGCGAGGACGAACGCCCGCTCGTGGGCGCGCGGGTGGGGGAGGGTGAGCAGCGGGTCGTCGGACACCACGTCGGCGTACGCCACGATGTCGACGTCGATGGTGCGCGGTCCCCAGCGCTCCTCGCGGACCCGGTCGAAGGCCTCCTCGATGGCCTGGCCGCGCTCCAGCAGGGAGGACGGGGGCAGCGTGGTCTTCACGACGACCACCGCGTTGAAGTACGACGGCTGGGAGCCGGGGTCCACACCCCAGGGCTCCGTCTCGTACACGGGGGAGACCGCCTTGACCCGCAGGCCCGGAGTGTCCTCCAGGGCGTCGATGGCGCCCTGGAGCGTCTCCAGCCGGTTGCCGAGGTTGGAGCCCAGGGAGATCACGGCCCGTTTGGGATTGGAGAGGGTGATGTCCGCTGCGTCCACCTGCTCGACCACGGCGGCGGGAACCGGCTGGACGGTCGGATCGCTCTGCCCCTCGGTGGAAAATGCAGTCACGTTCGGCTCCGGGTGATGGTGATGGTCACGTCGTCGAAGGGCACGGTGATTGGGGCGTCCGGCTTGTGGACGACGACCTCGACCTCCTGAACCCCGTCGTGCTTGAGGCACTGCTGCGCGATGCGTTCAGCGAGGGTCTCGATCAGGTCGACCGGCTCACCCTTGACGATGTCGACGACCTCTTCCGCGACCACGCCGTAGTGCACGGTCTTGGTCAGGTCGTCGGCAGCTGCCGCGGGGCGGGTGTCGAGGCCCAGCACCAGGTCCACGATGAAGGTCTGGCCCTCTTCCCGTTCCCGGGGGAAGACGCCGTGGTGCCCACGGGCCTTGAGGCCGCGCAGCGCGACACGATCCACGCGAATCACTCCTGCTGTTGTTGGTCTTAGGGGCACCCGGCCGCGTGCGGGCGGCGAAGTGCCTTCTTTCGAATCTACCTGCGAGCACGGACAGCGCCCGCCCGCGGGGGATGCGGGCCGGACCGCACAGAGGTCGGTAGCCGCGTATACCCCGAGATCCGGGGGCCCAATCAATTGAACTCGATCACGTGACCACCGGGAGGCTGCCTTGAGAAGGCCGCATCGAGGAGGCGTACCCGCTCAGGAGGACGACTCCTCGTCGTCCTCCTCACCGGTTTCGGCCAGCACCGGTGAGCCGTGGTGGGACCAGAGCTTCCAGCCTTCCGGCGTGCGCCGGAACACATTCGTGGCGACGACGAGCTGGCCGACGAGCGGGCCGAGCGAGTTGCCCTCCTCGGCCGGGCCGCCGCTGAGGATGTTCTCGGTGCAGGTCACCAGCGCCGTGTCGCCGGTCATCGCGACCCCGACGTCGGTCAGGAAGAACTGGATGTACTCGGTGTTCGCCATGATCAGCGCGTAGCTGCGCAGCACCTCGCCGCGCCCGGTGAGCACCGGCCAGCCCGGATGGACGCAGGAGATGGTGAGGTCCTCGCCCGGCAGCCAGAGGGCGGAGAGCTCGTCGAAGTCGCCTCGCTCCATCGCCTCGTAGAACGCCGTGTTGGCCTGCTCGACGGACTCGATGTCGGCGGCGGCCTCTTCGTGCTCCTCGCGGGGGTTGGTCACGCCGCCCCCTCGACGGCGCGGGCGACGCGCACGGCGTCGGCCGTGGCGCGTACCTCGTGCACCCGGACCGCCCAGGCGCCCGCACGGGCGGAGAGGGCGGAGATCGCGGCCGTGGCGGCGTCGCGCTCTCGGGCGGGCGGTGGGGCCGCGCCCTCACCGGCCAGGACGTGCCCGAGGAAGCGTTTGCGGGAGGCGGCGACGAGTACCGGCCGGCCCAGATCGCGCAGCTCGCCGAGGTGCGCCATGAGTGAGAGGTCGTGGGAGGCGTCCTTGGCGAAGCCGAGGCCGGGGTCGATCACGAGCTTCTCCGGGGCGACGCCGCCCGCGATCACGGCATCCATGCGCGTGCGCAGTTCCGCGAGCACTTCGGCGACGACGTCCTCGTACACCGCCCTGCTGTTCATCGACTCGCTGAAACCGCGCCAGTGCATGACGACGAAGGGCACACCGGCCCCGGCGACGACCGGGACCATGTCCGGGTCGGCGAGGCCGCCGCTCACATCGTTGACCAGGGCCGCGCCGGCGGCGACGGCCTGCTCGGCGACGCGGGCCCGCATGGTGTCCACGGAGATCGTGACGCCCTCGGAGGCCAGCTCCCGCACGACCGGGATCACCCGACGGAGCTCCTCCGACTCGTCCACCCGGCTCGCGCCGGGGCGGGTCGACTCACCGCCGACGTCGATCAGGTCGGCGCCTTCGGCCACCAGTGCGAGGCCGTGCTTGATCGCCGCTGTGGTGTCGAACCAGTGGCCCCCGTCGGAGAAGGAGTCGGGCGTCACGTTGACGACCCCCATGACCGCGCAGCGGTCCCACTCCGGCAGTCCCTGCACTGTGCCCCGTCCTCGCAACGTACTCATACGACCAGCCTAGGCCCGGGAAGCGGTCCGTCAGGCCGCACGGACGCCGCGCTCCGCGCCCTGCTCGGGCCGGTGGCCGCAGGGGCGGGGGCGGCGGGAGCGGAACGGGCGGGGCAGGGCGAGGCTCAGGAAGCCCTCGGCCTGCAGGGCGGCGAGGCCGATCCGGGGGAGGTCGCGGCTGGTGCGGAAGACCACGAAACGGGGCTCCCAGCGGGGCTGGAACTTCGCATTGAACCTGTACAGCGATTCGATCTGGAACCAGCGGGACAGGAAGATCAACAGGCCGCGCCAGCAGCGCAGCACGGGCCCTGCCCCCAGCCGCTCGCCGCGGGCGAGGGCGGAGCGGAACATGGCGAAGTTCAGCGAGACGCGTGCGACGGACAGCCTGGGGGCGGCCTGCAGGGAGGCGACGATCAGGAGTTCGTTCATGCCGGGGTCGGCCGAGCGGTCGCGTCGCATCAGCTCCAGGGACAGACCGTCCCCGCCCCACGGCACGAAGTGGAGTACCGCCTTCAGATCGCCGTACGGCGATTCCCCCGCACCGGTTTCCGCCAGATGGGCGGTGGCGATGACGCAGTCGCCGTCCGCCCGGTCGCCGATCCGGCCCAGCGCCATGGAGAAGCCGCGCTCGGTGTCGGTGCCGCGCCAGTCGGCGGCGGCCCTGCGGATGCGTTCGAGTTCGGTGTCACCGATGTCGCGGACGCGCCGGACGCGAGTCTCGTAACCGTTGCGCTCGATGCGTTTCACCATCTGGCGTACGTTGCGCATCGCACGCCCGGCGAGGGAGAAATCCGCGACATCCACCACCGCCTCGTCGCCGAGCTCCAGAGCGGTCAGCCCGGTCTCCCGGGTCCACACCTCGCCGCCGGTCTCGCTGCAGCCCATCACCGCAGGGGTCCATGAATGCGCCCGGGCCTCGTCCATGAAGCGCTCGATGGCACCCGGCCAGGCCTCCACGTCGCCGATCGGGTCGCCCCCGGCGAGCATCACCCCGGAGACCACGCGGTAGCAGACGGCGGCCTTGCCGCTGGGGGAGAACACGACGCCCTTGTCACGGCGGAGCGCGAAGTGCCCCAGCGAGTCGCGGCCCCCGTGCTTGGCCAGCAGGGCACGCAGCCGGGCCTCGTCGTCCTCGCTGAGGCGGGCGGCCGGATGCTCGGGGCGGAAGGCGAAGTAGATCGTGGTGACGGCGGTCAGCAGGCCGAGAGCGCCCAGGGAGTACGCCACCGTCCAGGAGGTCGTCCCGGCGTAGTCCACGGGCCCCTCCAGGCCGAACAGGCCGTAGAGCACGTGCTGGAGCCGGTCGGCGATGGACGGGTTCCCCACGACCCGGCCGGGATGCACGCTGACGACGACCAGGCCGAGCGCGAGCGAACCCGCACCGAGCAGGACGAAGTTGGCCAGCGCCCTCCAGCGGCTCCTCGGGTCGGGCAGGGCGGCGAACTGGCTCCGGTGCCGTACCAGCAGGAAGCACAGCGCGAGGGAGACGAGCACCCCGATCAGGGAGTGGCGGTAGACGAACTGCGCCACCGCGCCCGCGGGCAGCAGGACGACGGCGGCCCGCCAGGCGCGCCGCTTGTGCCGTTTGATGCCGTGGGCGAGCAGGAGCAGCAGGACGCCCGAGCTGAGCGAGAGCGCCGCGGCGAACGGGCCGAGGGCGCCCGGGAGCACCTCGGCGAAGGTGTGCATCCGGCTGTGCCGGAACCGCGGGAAGACCCCGGCGGCGACATCGATCAGGCCGACCGCCGCGCAGGCGCTTCCCACCAGTGCCGGTACGGACGCGGGTCGCGGTCCGCGCAGGAACCTGCGTCCGCGTGCCGCATACGGAACCGTTCCTGATTTATCCCCATCTACCGTGACAGACATCGCTTCCCGTGGCTCCGCGAGAGATTCCTGAGTCCGTCGGCCGAAGCCCCTACGGACGATGTGCGCCCTCTAGGACGAGGCTTCCGCGGAGTGGGTTCATCCCCTTTCCGGAAATTTCCCGCACAGAAAGCTCACCTTCACCATGGGTCTCACCAGCAACGCCGTTCTGGTTCTGGCGGTATCACTGGCCGTCGGGCTGTTCACGGCCACGATCCGGCTCTGGCCACGGCTCGCCGCCCGCACCGCCTCCGCGGTGGCGGGCCGGACCGGCCTGCTGCTGGCGACCCAGCTGGCGCTCTTCGTCTCGGCCGGTCTCCTGGCCAACAACTCCTTCCTCTTCTACGGCTCCTGGGCCGATCTGTTCGGGCAGAAGCAGGACCTGGGAACGGTCACCGACCACGGCGCCGGTGAGCCCGTGGCGGGGAGCGTGACCCGCATCGGCTCCCAGCGGCCCGACGTGCCCGGAGCCGGCAGGCCCGCGGTGGCGGGCCGGATCGACAAGGTGGTCGTCTCCGGGCGGGCTTCGCGGATCGACAGTCCGGCGTACGTCTATCTGCCCCCGGAGTACTTCCAGTCGGCGCACGCCCGGCGGACGTTCCCCGCGGTCGTCGTGCTGACCGGCTACCCGGGCACCGCCGAGAACCTGGTCAAGGGTCTGCGCTACCCGCGGACCGCTCATGAACAGGTCAGGGCGGGCAGGGCGCAGCCGATGGTCCTGGTGATGCTGCGGCCGACGGTGGCGCCGCCCCGGGACACCGAGTGCGTGGACATCGCGGGAGGCCCGCAGACCGAGACGTTCTTCGCCGAGGACCTGCCGCAGGCGGTATCCCGGGCGTACCGGGTCGGCAGCCGGGCCCGCAACTGGGGCGTCATCGGCAACTCGACCGGGGGCTACTGCGCGCTGAAGCTCGGCCTGCACCACCCGGAGCGCTTCGCCGCGAGTGCCGGTCTGTCGGCCTACTACAGGGCGGCCGAGGACCCGACGACCGGCGACCTCTTCCACGGGGACCGGAAGGCGCGCAACCGTGCCGATCTGCTGTGGAGCCTGGACCACCGGGCGCCGGCCGCGTCGTCCTTCCTGGTCACGACGTCCCGCCAGGGCGAGGCGAACCTCCGGGGCACCCGGGAGTTCATCGACAAGGTGAAGGCCCCCGCCAGGGTGTCCTCGATCGTGCTCGACAGCGGCGGCCACAACTTCAACACCTGGCGGCGGGAGATTCCTCCGGCCCTGGAATGGATGAGCGGCAGGCTCAGCGCGACCTGACCCCGGCGTCCCCGGCCCCCAGGCTCATGGTGAAGCGACCGTCGCCACGGTCTCCACCTCGACCTCGGCCCGCGGAAGGTCCTGGGCGTCCGCGTCGATCGAGCGGCGCAGCGCCTCGTGGAGGCGGGCCGGGGTGAGAACACCCAGGAAGCGGCCGGTGCTGTCCTTGTCGATGACCGCGATCCAGCCCGCGTCGTGCTGGAGCATGGTGGCGAAGGCCTGCTTGAGCGGGGCGCCGAGCGGAAGCCAGGCCTCCATGCGGCGGGCGTGCTCGCGGACCGTTCCCGCGGCGTCGGACGGCGCGACGTCGCCCGCGGGGATCCAGCCGTGCAGGTTGTCCTCGCCGTCCAGCACGACCGCCCAGCGGGCGCCCTCTGCCCGCAGCCGCGCGGTCGCCTTCGCCAGCGGATCGTCGAGATGGACGACCGGCGGCTGGTCCAGGTCGCTCTCCTCGATGGGAGTGACCGAGAGCCGTTTCAGACCGCGGTCCGCCCCGACGAAGTCCGCGACGTACGGCGTCGCGGGTGCCCCGAGCACGGTGGCGGGCGAGTCGAACTGCTCGATACGGCCCTGTCCGTACACGGCGATACGGTCGCCGAGCCGGACGGCCTCCTCGATGTCGTGCGTGACGAACAACACGGTCTTGCGTACCTGCGCCTGCAGTTTCAGGAATTCGTTCTGCAGTCTTTCCCGTACGACAGGGTCGACGGCGCCGAATGGTTCGTCCATCAGCAGAACCGGCGGGTCGGCGGCCAGCGCCCGTGCCACACCGACCCGTTGGCGCTGACCTCCCGACAGCTGCTCGGGATAGCGCCCGCCATAAACGGAAGGATCGAGTCCGACGAGATCGAGGAGTTCGGCGGCCCGCTCCCGCGCCTTTCCCCGGTTCCAGCCGAGGAGATGGGGGACGGTTGCCGTGTTCTCCAGGACCGTCTTGTGCGGAAACAGTCCGACCTGCTGGATCACATAGCCGATGCGGCGGCGCAGTCGTACCGGGTCGATGGCGGATATGTCGTCCCCGTCGAGGAATATCCGGCCCTCCGTCGGTTCGATCAGACGGTTCACCATCTTCATCGTGGTCGTCTTGCCGCAGCCGGAAGGTCCGACGAGCGTGACCAGTTCACCCTCGGCGACCTCGAAGGAAAGGTCGTCGACGGCGGTGGTGCCGTCCGCGTACCGCTTGGTGACGTGCTCGAAACGGATCATGATTCCCCATTGTGACGCGGGTTCTGTGAAGGACATGTTGCTGGAATACGACAGCCTCGGCGATTGTCGGTGCTCGGGGATAGGGTCGCCAGACATCGAGTCCAGGGCGGCACGCGGGAGGTGGGGGACGGATGGCCGAGCAGAACTGCCTGGTGGCGAACGACTGGATCTGCGGCGAGTATCTGCGCTCCCGCAGCCAGGAGTTGACCGAGGCGACCGTCCAGCACATCTGGATCACGGTGGTTTCGGTGCTGATCGGCCTCGTGGTCGCATTTCCGCTCGCGCTTCTCGCACGCCGCGGCCGGCATTTCGCCGGACCGGTGCTGGGTCTGACCACGGTGCTCTACACGGTGCCGTCACTGGCGATGTTCTCGCTGCTGCTGCCGCTGTTCGGACTGTCCGCGGCCCTCGTCGTCACCGGCCTGGTGCTCTATTCGCTGACCATTCTCGTGCGGAACATCCTGGCAGGGCTCGAAGCGGTGCCCCAGGAGGCGAAGGAAGCGGCGCAGGGCATGGGGTACGGCCCCGGCCGGCTCCTGTGGGAGGTGGAACTCCCCCTCGCGCTGCCCGCGCTGATGGCCGGTCTGCGGATCGCCACGGTGTCGACGGTCGCGCTCACCACGGTGGGGTCCCTCGTCGGCAAGGGCGGCCTCGGCAATCTCATCGAGGACGCGCTGCCCAGCTTCTTCAAGGCCCAGGTGCTCACGGCCTCCGTGCTCTGCGTGCTGCTCGCGGTGGCTGCGGACCTGCTGCTGCTCGGCCTGCAGCGCCTGCTCACGCCCTGGACCCGTATACGCACGCCCGCCACGGCGGCGACCGGGCCCGCGGGCCTCGCGAAGACGGAGGCGGGCTGATCCATGGGAGTCATCGGGGACGCCTGGACCTGGCTCGTCACCGGAGCCAACTGGTCCGGGGAGAACGGGGCGACGCACCGGCTGGGCGAGCACCTGTACGTGAGCGGTGTGGCCCTGCTGGCCGCCTGCGCCATCGCCCTGCCGATCGCGCTGTACCTGGGGCACATGGGCAAGGGGGGTGCGCTCGCGGTCAACATCTCCAACGTGGGCCGGGCGATCCCGGTGTTCGCGGTCCTCGCCCTCTTCATGATGACGCCGCTGCGCAACTCCGGCTATGTCCCCACCATCATCGCGCTGGTGCTGTTCGCCGTGCCGCCGCTGCTGACCAACGCCTATGTCGGGATGAGGGAAGTGGACCGGTCGGTGCTCGAGGCGGCCCGGGGCATGGGCATGTCCGGCATGCAGCTCTTCGCGCGGGTCGAACTCCCGCTGGCCTATCCGATGATCATGACCGGGCTGCGGTCCGCGGCGGTCCAGGTGGTCGCCACCGCCTCGATCGCGGCGATGGTCGGACTGGGCGGCCTGGGCCGGATCATCACCGCAGGATTCAACACCTACGACACGGCGCAGGTATTCGCGGGCGCCGTACTGGTCGCCCTGCTGGCCCTGGTGGTGGAGGGGGCACTCGTGGCGCTGGACCGGCTGCTGTCGCCCCTGCGTCGCCGCCGGACGGCATGAACGCGCACTTTTCGGACAGTGCACACCCTTTTCCCGGATGGAGAACAACATGAGCAGGACCTCGCGCATAGCGAGTGCGGTCATCGGAGTGGTCGCGCTGGCCGGGTCGCTCGCCGCGTGCGGCGGCGACAGCCTGGAGAAGGAGAAGAGCGGCTCGGACAGCGCGGCGGGCGCGGACTCCAAGAAGGGCTCGCTCGTCGTGGGCGCCGCTTCCTTCACCGAGTCCAAGGTGCTCGCCGAGCTGTACGCACAGCTCCTCGGCGATGCCGGATACAGCACTTCGATCACCACGGTGAAGAACCGTGAACTGTACGAGCCGTCGCTGGAGAAGGGCGAGATCGACGTCGTCCCGGAATACGCGGCGACCATCGCCGAATTCCTCAACGCCAAGGTCAACGGGGCGGCGGAGGCGGAGAAGAAGCCGGTCGCATCGGGGGACGCCGCGGCCACCGTGGCAGCCCTGGAGAAGCTCGCCGGCCCGCTCGGGCTGAAGGTTCTCCCGGTCGGCGAGGCAGTCGACCAGAACGCCTTCGCGGTGTCGAAGGAATTCGCCGACAAGAACAACCTCAAGACGCTTTCCGACCTCGGCCGGTCGAAGATCAAGGTGAAGATCGCAGCGGGTGACGAGTGCGAGATCCGCCCGTTCTGCGCACCGGGACTGAAGAAGACGTACGGGATCGACGTCACCGGGATCGACCCCAAGGGCGTCGGGACACCGCAGTCCAAGCAGGCGGTCAAGGACGGCAAGGACCAGCTCGTCCTCACGACCACCACGGATGCGGTGCTGGACGCGTACGGGCTGGTTTTCCTGGAGGACGACAAGAAGCTCCAGAACGCCGACAACGTCCTGCCGGTGCTCAACGCCAAGGACGCGGGTGCCCCGGAGATCGCCGCGGCGCTCGGGAAGCTCACCGAAGTCCTCACCACGGAGGACCTCGCCGAACTCAACCGCAAGGTCGACGCGGAGCGCGCCAAGCCCGCCGATGCGGCCAAGGAGTATCTGCAGTCGAAGGGTCTGATCAAGAAGTAGACGGCCGCGGAACAGTCATTTGAGGGGCCGCAAGGTAACCGGGCGGGAACAGATTGCCGGGCGGCCTCCCAAGTGACCCGTGCGCACGGTAAATTTCGGGCCATGCCACGTGGACGTCACCGCCATTCGCCACCCCTCCACAAAATCCTGCCCCCCTCCGTGGTGGCCGGAGTGTCGGTCGTCTGCGCCGCCGGAGCCTGGCTCCTCGCGGAACCTGTGGCGCTGCGCGTTCTGGTGGCCGCGACAGCGGCCGCCGCTCTCAGCGGCGCCTATCTGATGCGCAGCTGGGACCGGGCGGCAGGACTGCGCGTCGCGGAGCTGAACCGGGCCCGCGTCAGCGACGAGTGGAAGACCGAGGAGCGCATAGCCGAGCTCGAGGCCGACCTCGAGGAATCACGGGAACTGCGCCTCCGCCTGGAGACGAAACTGCGCCGCAAGCGGGTGGAGCTCGCCGGCCTGCGGGGCGAACACGCCGCTCTGCTGCGCCGGTACGCGAACGCCGAGACCGAGCGGGCCGGTGCCCTGGAGGGCCGCAGGCAGCTCGCCATCGAAGCGGCGGCCGTACCCCGCGAGCTCCCCACGGCCCGGTCGACCCCGACCCCGGCCGCCTACCTGCGCGCCGCCCAGGCCCTGCAGGAACTGACGCGCAACGCCGCGCTCCAGGAGGCCCGCCGCACGGCCGAGCTGGCCAGGCAGCGCGATCTCGCCGAGCGGGCCGCGGAGGGCGAGGGCCCGAAGGGGAAGCACGCGGCGGCCGCCGGAGCGGGTGACCAGCACCAGCACCGCCGCCCTTCGGCCGCCCTCCCCGCACCTCAGCTGCCGTCCGCACCCGTGCGTGCGCCGCGCTCCGTACCCGCCGCTTCGGCCGTCGTCCCGTACGCGGGCGGGCGGCGCCATCTCGTCCCGCAGGGCAGCTTCGACTTCTTCGGTACGCAGAAGGCCAACGCCGCGATCGAGTCCGTGCAGAACGAGGACCTCGCGGACGTCGTGGGCGAGGAGGCCCTGGCCGCGCACCGTACGCGCACGGCCGAGAACCGGGCCGTCGGGAAAGTCATCGACCTGACCGCGCACGACGAGACCGAACAGCTGGACGTCGCCCGGCTGCGCAGCGCGATCTCCTCGTAGCCGTAGCCGTAGCCGTAGCCGCTGCGCGCCGGGAGGCGGGCGGCGGGTGGCCGTCCGCCGGCTACTTGTCGATGTCCCCGACGACGAAGAACAGCGACCCCAGGATCGCGACCATGTCGGCGACGAGGGTGCCCGGCAGCAGTTCGGTGAGCGCCTGGATGTTGTTGAACGAGGCGGACCGGAGCTTCAGCCGGTACGGGGTCTTCTCGCCCTTGGACACCAGGTAGTAGCCGTTGATGCCGAGCGGGTTCTCGGTCCACGCGTAGGTGTGCCCCTCGGGCGCCTTCAGGACCTTGGGCAACCGCTGGTTGATGGGACCGGGTGCCAGGTCCGCCATCCGGTCCAGGCAGGCGTCCGCCAGGTCCAGTGCGTTGTGCGTCTGCTCCAGGAGGCACTCGAAGCGGGCCAGGCAGTCGCCCTCGGTCCGGGTGACGACCTTGAGGGTGTCCTGCAGCTCCCCGTACGCGAGGTAGGGCTCGTCGCGCCGCAGATCGAAGTCGACCCCGGACGCGCGGGCGATCGGACCGGACACCCCGTAGGCGTGCACGGCCTCGGCGGACAGCACGCCCACGCCCCTGGTGCGGCCCCGGAAGATCTCGTTGCCGAGCACCAGCCGGTCGTACACGTCCATCCGGGAGCGGACCGAGGCGACGGCTTCCCTGGCCCGGCCCAGCCAGCCCGCGGGAAGGTCCTCCTTGAGGCCGCCGACCCGGTTGAACATGTAGTGCATCCGGCCGCCGGAGACCTCCTCCATCACGGCCTGGAGCTCCTCGCGTTCCCGGAACGCGTAGAAGACCGGAGTGATCCCGCCGAGTTCGAGAGGGTAGGAGCCCAGGAACATCAGGTGGTTCAGGACCCGGTTCAGCTCGGCCAGCAGCGTCCTCGTCCAGACGGCGCGCTCCGGGACCTCCATGCCGAGCATGCGCTCGACGGCCATCACGACACCGAGCTCGTTGGAGAAGGCCGACAGCCAGTCGTGGCGGTTGGCGAGCATGATGATCTGCCGGTAGTCGCGGGCCTCGAAGAGCTTCTCCGCGCCGCGGTGCATATAGCCGATGACGGGTTCGGCGTGCTGGATCCGTTCACCGTCCAGGACGAGCCGCAGCCGGAGCACACCGTGTGTGGAGGGGTGCTGCGGACCGATGTTGAGCACCATGTCGGTGCTCTCTGCCGCGCCGCCGATGCCGACCGTCGTCTCCGTCATGCGGGACAGTATCCCCCTTCCCGTTCCCGGGACCCGGCCCCAGGTCCCTCAGACCGGCCGAAGCCCCGGCGCTGTCCGGTGCCGCAGCCACCCGAAGTCGCCGAGCCCGCCCCGGGCGGTGAGTTCAGCAGCCTCTCCGGCCGCCGCGAGCGCCCGCACATAGCCGGCCGGATCCGTCGACGCCCGTGCGAGCGGCGGACGTTCGCCGCTGATCCCCAGCTCCTTCAGGGCCGTCCGCTGATCCAGCAGCTCGGCCTCCGCGCCGTTGCCCGCCGCCTCCGCGCACGCGTCCAGCGCCACGTGCGAGGTCAGGTCGCAGCTGCCGTCCGGCACGGGCCGCACCTCGCGGCCGGCCCGGAAGCCGGTCAGTGTTCCGAACGGCGGCCTCGCCCCCCGTGCATGCGCGTAGTCCACCGCGACCGCGACCCCCTCGGCCATCGAGGCGACCGCCCGGGTCCAGGCCTCGTCGCGCGGCCGGCCGATCTCCGCACGGGCACCCGGTCCGGTCAGCGGCCACCAGCGGTCCAGCCACTTTGCGTCCGCCCCGGTCACCGGATCGCCCAGCCGTTCCGCGCCGTCGGCCCGGACGAGGACGTAGCGGGCCACCCCGTCGGCGTCGGCCTCGGCGATGTCCGTCGGGACGTTGTCCAGCCATTCGTTGGCGAACAGGAGGCCCCTCGTGCCTTGCGGCAGCTCGGCGCTCCACCCGATGGCAGGGTCCAGACCCGCCGGCCGCGGAGCGATCTCCACGGCGTGGGCCCGTACGACGAGACCCGGACCGGCGGCCCCGGCCCGCAGCGCCGTCAGCACGCCGGTCAGCAGCTCACCCCTGCCCGCTCCCACATCCACCAGGTCCACGGAGTCCGTTCCCAGCTCGTGTGCCGTGCCGGCGAGCAGCCGGGCGACAGCGGAGGCGAACAGCGGGGACGCGTGCACCGATGTGCGGAAATGGCCCGCCGGCCCCTCGGGGCGCCGGTAGAAGCCCCCGTCCCCGTACAAAGCGGTCTCTGCCGCTTCCCGCCATCCGCACCAGTCATCCGTCACGTAGGCAAGTCTCCACCTTGGGGAGTACGGTCCCAGGACCTGGATCGGCCCTTCGGCTGACCCGGGTACCGATCACCTGTACCTACGCTGGGTTACGTGCAGCGCCTCTACGATTTCATCCGCAGACACCCGACGGGCGTCGACACCTTCTGGGCTGTCTTCCTCCTCGGGCTCTCCGGCATGTCCATCGTGGCCGAGCAGGCCGGTGACGGCAGGGAACGCGTCGCGGCCGTACCGATCGCGGTCGGTCTGTGCACCGTGGTCGCGCTGCGCCGTCGCGCACCGGAGAAGATGCTGCTGCTCACGATCGTGATGGGCATCGCGCAGCTGCTGCTCGACGTGCGTCCGGGCGCCGCGGACTTCGCCATGCTGGTGATCATCTACACCGTGTCCACGGTGGGGGAGCGCTGGGCCTCCCGGCTCGCCCTGGCGTGCAGTCTCGGCGCCGCGGGGCTCTCGCAGCTGCGCTGGCCGGAGGATTCCCCGTCGGACAGCTGGGTGCAGTCGGTCTTCGTCGTCGTCGTCCTGACCGTGCCGTTCGTCCTCGCCTGGGTGCTCGGCGACTCGATACGTACGCGGCGGGCCTACTTCAGTCAGCTGGAGGAGCGCGCCGCCCGGCTGGAGCGTGAGCGCGAGGCGCAGTCGAAGGTCGCCGTGGCCGCCGAACGGGCCCGCATCGCCCGGGAGCTGCACGACGTCGTCGCGCACAACGTCTCGGTGATGGTGGTTCAGGCCGACGGCGCCGCCTACGTCATGGACGCGGCTCCCGACCAGGCCCGGCAGGCCCTGGAGACCATCTCCAGCACCGGCCGTCAGGCCCTCGCCGAGATGCGGCGGCTGCTCGGGGTGCTGCGCACGGGCGACACCCGGGAGAGCGGCGAGTACGTGCCGCAGCCCGACGTCGAGCAGATCGAGGACCTGGTCGACCAGGTGAGGCGGACGGGCCTCGCGGTGGACTTCAAGATCGAGGGCACTCCGCGTCCGCTGCCGACCGGCGTCGAGCTGACCGCGTACCGGATCGTGCAGGAGGCCCTCACCAACACCCGCAAGCACGGCGGTCCGGACGCCGGGGCGAGCGTGCGGCTGGTCTACTTCGACGACGGCCTCGGGCTGCTCGTCGAGGACGACGGCCGGGGCGCCGCGCACGAGCTGTACGAGGACGGCGGGGCCGACGGTGCCGGACACGGAATGATCGGTATGCGGGAGCGGGTCGGCATGGTCGGCGGCACGCTGGACGCGGGACCGCGGCCGGGCGGCGGCTTCCGGATCAGCGCACTGCTCCCGCTCAAGCCCGCCAACCAGTGACACAAGGACAGGACCCTCATGACGATCCGCGTAATGCTCGTCGACGACCAGATGCTGCTGCGCACGGGCTTCCGGATGGTGCTCGCCGCCCAGCCGGACATGGAGGTCGTCGCCGAGGCGGGTGACGGGGCGGAGGCGATCGAGGTCCTGCGGTCCACGACCGTCGACGTGGTGCTGATGGACGTGCGCATGCCGCGGCTGGACGGGGTCGAGGCGACCCGGCGCATCTGCGCGCAGACCGATCCGCCCAAGGTCCTCATCCTGACCACGTTCGACCTGGACGAGTACGCGTTCTCCGGCCTGAAGGCGGGCGCGAGCGGCTTCATGCTCAAGGATGTGCCGCCCGGCGAGCTGCTCGCCGCGATCCGGTCCGTGCACAGCGGCGACGCCGTGGTCGCCCCGTCCACCACCCGCAGGCTCCTCGACCAGTTCTCCCCGATGCTGCCCAGCAGCGGCAAGGAGCCGCAGCACAAGCACATCGAGAAGCTGACCGAGCGCGAGCGGGAAGTCATGATGCTCGTCGCCCAGGGTCTGTCGAACGGCGAGATCGCGGCCCGCCTGGTGCTGTCCGAGGCGACGGTGAAGACCCACGTGGGCCGCATCCTCACCAAGCTGAGCCTGCGCGACCGCGTCCAGGTGGTCGTCCTCGCGTACGAGACGGGCCTGGTCAGGGCGGGCGGCGGGTCGGGCGCCTGACCGGCGCGGCTACCGCAGCACGCCTTCCAGGAAGTCGCTGCCGAGCCGGGCCACCACGGTCAGGTCCAGCGCGTGCAGGACGTACCGGCCGCGTCTGCGCGTGGTGATCAGACCGGCCTTCTTGAGCACCGACAGGTGCCTCGAGACCTCGGGCGCCGTGATGCTGTGCGCGTCGGCGAGTTCACCGGTGGTGTACGGGGAACGGGCCAGGTTGCGGCACAGGCGCATCCGCATCGGGTGGGCCAGGGCCTCCATCCGCAGCTGGAGCAGCTCCACGGAGGCGGGGGACGGCAGCTCGGGGCGGTGCACCGGGTAGTGGATCACCGGCCGCCAGCCCGGGGCGTGGAGCACCATCAGATGGGGCCAGCCGAAGCTGGTCGGGATGAGGGTGAGCCCTGTCCCGACGGCCGGGTCGGCGGCGTTCGTCCGGCCGACGGTCAGCTTGTCGATGATCAGCCTGTTCGCGTCCTCGTTGAGCGACAGGGCGGGCGAGACCGCGCGGAACACCTCGTCGAGGCCCTTGTGCCGCAGCAGTTCGGTCTTGTGCCGGGCGTCGGCGGCCAGCTGGACCTGGACCCGCTGCCAGGTGTCCGCGAAGAAGGCCTGGTCGCAGTCCTCGAAGAGGCGACGCACCCAGGTGCGTACGGAGCCGGGTGCGGCGAGCAGCTGCTGGGTGAACTCCAGCTGCTGGGGCCCCCGGGCCGCCGCCATGTCCAGTGCGCGGGCCCGCATCGTGGCGCTGGTGAGCGGGGACGGCGCGCCCGTCCCGTACAGGCTCGCGCAGGTGAACTCCAGGGCAGCGGAGACGAACCGCTCGTCATCCATCCTGTCGAGGATGTCCAGGTCCTCGGCCAGGCTCGAACCGGTCCGGCCGTCGCCGCCGCGGACTCCGGCGAACGGGAGGAAGACGTCGGAGAAGGTGTTGCGCCAGAGGAAGTCGGCCTCGTGCAGCCGGTCCGCGAGGTCGGGCTCGAGAGCCGCGGAGGTCGCGGTCGCCCAGCCGTGATGGCCCGGATGGTGCCCGGGCTCGGAGAGCGCGTGCAGGGCGAGCCCCAGCTCGGCGAGGGGGGAGATCTCGAAATGGATGCGGTCGGAGGTCAGGCCCGCGATGTCTATGTGCACGCTCACCCCTCCATAGTGAGGGGTACGCGACCGGGGTCGGGCGCCGGTTGACGGGGGCCGTCAATCGGCGGGCGGAGTGCCGGGAACGGGTTCACGCTGGATGCATGGACATCGTTCAGCAGCACATGCTCGACAGCTATCGCGCGGCACAGCACGGTGAGCCACCGCCCCCGCTGCCCGGCCGCCACGACCGGGAGGTCCTGCGGGAACTGCGCAGACGCTTCCACGCCTGGACCGCGGGACAGAACCGGCGCGACGCCTGAGGAGAGCCCGTCCGGCGACCGAGGAGAGCCCGGCCACCGGGCGGAGCGGGCCCCGCCCGCGCCCTACCCCAGCCGCCGCACGAACTCCGCCACCGCCTCCCGCACATCCCCCGCCGACCACTCCAGCCCCGGCGCGGCGACTGTGACCTCGGTGTACGAGACTCCGGGCGGCCCCGCGGGCCCCGCCAGCCACCGGCGGAACAGCGTCACGCCCGTCTCTTCGGCCTGCCGGACCGACGCCTCGTCCAGCTCCTGCGTCCCGTACGGCAGCCACACCTGGAACTGGTGGGTGTGCGGCGGTTCCGGATGCACTCGGGACCAGGGCACCGCACTGTCCGCGAAACCCTCCGCCAGTGCCCCTGCGACCACCTTCGCGTGCGCCACGTATTGGGGCAGCCTCGGCAGCTCCCGCTCCAGGCCCAGCAGCGCGGAGAGCGCCGCCGGGTACTGCTGGAAGACCTGACCGCCGTACCGGTGGCGCCAGGTCCGTGCCTCGTCGACCAGCGATTCGGGGCCGGCGAGCACCGCACCGGACAACCCGTTCAGGGACTTGTAGAACGACACGTAGACGCTGTCGGCGAGCGCCGCGATCTCCGGCAGACCCCGCCCGAAGTGGGGTCCGCACTCCCACAGCCGGGCTCCGTCCAGGTGGACGACCGCGTCCCGCTCCCGCGCGGCGGCCACGACGGCCTCCAGCTCCTCCCAGGAGGGCAGGACGAAGCCGGCGTCGCGCAGCGGGAGCTCCAGCATGAGGGTGCCGAACGGCTCGGGGGAGTCCCGGACCTCGTCCGCCGTGGGCAGCCGGGGTGCGGACGTCGGATGCACCGTGCGCAGCCCGCTCACCGAGGTGAGGGCTCCCCCCTCGTGCATCTCGGGGTGGGAGAGCGGATGAAGCGCCACGACCGGATTCCCCGTGCGCCCCGCCCAGCTGCGCAGCGCGACCTGCTGGGCCATCGTCCCCGTCGGGAAGAACGCCGCGGCCTCCATGCCCAGCAGATCAGCGGTTCGCCGCTCCACCTCGGCGACGACCCCGTCGCCGTACACATCCGTCCACTCGTCCAGGTCGTGGACCGACCCCGCGTCGGCGGCCAGCGCGGCCAGCCGCTCGCCCAGGGTGTGGTCGGCGGACGCCCGGGCGAGCACCCTTCCGGACCGCTTCCACGCGGTCAGCCTGCGGTGCCGCTGCTTCTGCTCATCGGTGACTGCCATGGGACGATCATCACCCGGACCGCGGACACAGCCCACCCCGTTTTCGGTTGCGGCCCAGAGTTACCCACAGGCTGTGGACAGCCGGGGGGTCTCGCGAAACGCTGGCGTAGCATGCAGAGAAATCGTCCGGTACCCCCCGCGGACTGGAACGGAAGGCCATCGCCGCGTGAACGCATCTGTTTCCAAGGAATCCCTCGACGCGAGGGACCGCCCCGCCCGTCTCACCGTCGGCGTCGTCGGCGCGGGACGGGTCGGCCCCGCCCTCGCCGCCTCGCTGCAGCTCGCCGGGCACCGCCCGGTCGCGGTCTCGGGCGTCTCCGACGCATCCGTGCGCCGGGCCGCCGCCCTGCTCCCCGACGTACCCCTCGTCACCCCGGCCGAGGTCCTCGCGCGCGCCGAGCTCGTGCTGCTGACGGTCCCCGACGACGCGCTGCCCGGCCTGGTCGAGGGCCTCGCGGAGACCGGTGCCGTGCGGCCGGGCCAGCTGATCGTCCACACGTCCGGGCGGTACGGGACGAAGGTGCTCGAGCCCGCACTGCGCGCGGGGGCGCTCCCGCTCGCACTGCATCCGGCCATGACCTTCACGGGCAGCTCGGTCGACGTCCAGCGGCTGGCCGGCTGCTCCTTCGGGGTCACCGCCCCCGAGGAGCTCAGGCTCGCCGCCGAGGCGCTCGTCATCGAGATGGGCGGTGAGCCCGAATGGATCGCGGAGGAGTCCCGTCCGCTCTATCACGCGGCGCTCGCCCTCGGAGCGAACCACCTGGTCACCCTGGTCGCCCAGTCCATGGAGCTGCTGCAGAAGGCCGGAGTGTCCGCACCCGACCGGATGCTCGGCCCGCTGCTCGGCGCCGCCCTCGACAACGCCCTGCGCTCCGGCGACGCCGCGCTGACCGGCCCCGTGGCCCGGGGCGACGCGGGCACGGTGGCCGCGCACATCGCCGAGCTGCGCAGGCATGCCCCGCAGGCAGTGGCCGGATATCTCGCGATGGCCCGCACCACGGCCGACCGGGCGCTGGCCCACGGTCTGCTCAAGTCCGAGTTCGCGGAGGACCTCCTCGATGTCCTGTCGGACAGCGCGAATGGCGTGAACAGGGCAAAAGGAACGAGCGGGACGGACGGCACGGACGAGACCGGGCCGGGGGAGGGCCGATGAGCACCGCACCCGCCACGCTCCTGCGCACCGCCGCGGAACTGGACGCCCTGCACCGGCCGGCCGGTGCGCAGCGCGCCGTCGTCATGACGATGGGCGCGCTCCACGACGGCCACGCCACCCTGATCCGTACGGCACGGGCCGCCGCGGGACCCGGTGGACAGGTCGTCGTCACCGTGTTCGTCAACCCGCTCCAGTTCGGTGAGGCCGCCGACCTCGACCGCTACCCCCGCACCCTGGACGCCGACCTCGCCATTGCCGCGGCGGCCGGTGCCGACGCCGTCTTCGCGCCGTCCGTCGACGAGGTGTACCCGGGCGGTGACCCCCAGGTCAGGATCACCGCGGGCCCCATGGGAGAGCGTCTCGAAGGCGCCTCGCGCCCGGGGCACTTCGACGGCATGCTCACCGTCGTCGCCAAGCTCCTCCACCTCACCCGGCCGGACGCGGCGTTCTACGGGCAGAAGGACGCCCAGCAGCTGGCGCTCATCCGCCGCATGGTGCGCGACCTCAACTTCGGCGTCGACATCGTCGCCGTGCCCACGGTCCGCGACCCCGACGGGCTCGCGCTCTCCAGCCGCAACCGGTTCCTCTCCGCCGACGAACGCCGCACCGCGCTGGCTCTCCCCCGGGCCCTGTTCGCGGCCCGCGACCGGCTGGCAGCCCAGCAGGCGTTGCACGCCCGCGCGCAGACCGTCCCCGAGCGGGAGGGCCGGGCCGCCGCCCTCACGAAGCTCGGAGAGGCCCGTGCGGCCGCCGACACCCAGGCCGTGGCGCTGGCCCGGCCGACGGTCGGGCCGGCCGCGGTGCGGGCAGCGGCCCAGGCCGTCCTCGCCGAGGCGGCCGAGGAGGCGGTGCCGCTCGAGCTCGACTACCTGGCGCTCGTGGACCCGGCCGACTTCACCGAGATCCCCGACGACCGCGACAGCGGCGAGGCGATCCTCGCCGTCGCTGCACGGGTGGGTGCCACCCGTCTGATCGACAACATCCCGCTGACCCTCGGAGCCCTGACGTGACCGGAATACGGCTGACCGCCCCCGCCCCCGGCTGGGCCATCGACGCGGACGTCGTCGTGGTCGGCTCCGGCGTGGCCGGTCTCACCACCGCCCTGCGCTGTGCCGCGGCCGGTCTCGCCACCGTCGTCGTCACCAAGGCCCGCCTCGACGACGGCTCCACCCGCTGGGCGCAGGGCGGCATCGCCGCGGCCCTCGGCGAGGGCGACACCCCCGAGCAGCACCTCGACGACACCCTGGTCGCCGGCGCCGGCCTGTGCGACGAGACGGCGGTGCGGGCGCTGGTGACCGAGGGCCCCGACGCCGTACGCCGGCTGATCGAAACCGGCGCGCACTTCGACACGACCGACACCGGCGCCATCGCCCTGACCCGAGAGGGCGGCCACCACCGCCGCCGCATCGCGCACGCGGGCGGAGACGCCACGGGCGCCGAGATCTCCCGCGCCCTGGTCGAGGCGGTCCGCTCGGCAGCCCTGCACACCGTCGAGAACGCCCTGGTCCTCGACCTGCTCACCGATGCCGAAGGCCGTACGGCGGGCGTCACCCTGCACGTCATGGGCGAGGGCCAGCACGACGGCGTCGGCGCGGTCCGCGCTCCCGCGGTGGTCCTCGCGACCGGCGGCATGGGCCAGGTCTTCTCGGCCACCACCAACCCGCCGGTCTCCACCGGCGACGGCGTGGCCCTCGCGCTGCGGGCGGGCGCGGAGGTCTCCGACCTCGAATTCGTCCAGTTCCACCCGACCGTCCTGTTTCTCGGCTCCGACTCCGAGGGCCAGCAGCCGCTGGTGTCGGAAGCGGTACGGGGTGAGGGCGCCCATCTCGTCGACGCCTCCGGCACGCGCTTCTTGCTGGGGCAGCACGAGCTGGCCGAGCTGGCCCCGCGCGACATCGTCGCCAAGGCCATCACCCGCCAGATGCACCTTCTGGGCACCGAGCACATGTACCTCGACGCGCGTCACTTCGGCGCCGAGATGTGGGAGCAGCGCTTCCCGACGATCCTGGCCGCCTGCAGGGCCCACGGCATCGACCCGGTGACGGAGCCGATTCCGGTGGCCCCGGCCGCGCACTACGCCTCCGGCGGCGTCCGCACCGATCTCCGGGGCCGTACGACGGTCCCCGGCCTGTACGCCTGCGGAGAGGTCGCCTGCACGGGGGTGCACGGCGCGAACCGGCTCGCGTCCAACTCCCTCCTGGAGGGCCTGGTCTTCGCCGAACGCATCGCGGCGGACATCGTGACGGACCGGACCCCGGATCCGGCCCAGGTCCCGACCCCGGATCCGGCCCAGGACGTGTCCGGTGAACAGGACCTGCCGCGGCCGGCCGGGACCGGGGCAGCCGTCCCCGGCGCCCTCGGGCCCGCGTCGGAGCCCGCCCCGCTGCTCACCGCCGAGTCCCGGACGGAGATCCAGCGGATCATGACGAGGGGCGCCGGAGTCATCCGCTCCGCCGCCAGCCTCGCCCGCGCGGCCGAGGAGCTGGACGCCCTCCAGCAGACCGCGGCCACCGCGGCGGACACCGCGGCGACCGGTGCCAAGGACGCGGTACCCGGCGTCGAGGCGTGGGAGGCCACCAATCTGCTCCTCGTCTCGCGCGTTCTGGTCGCTGCCGCCCGGGAGCGCGAGGAGACCCGCGGCTGTCACTGGCGCGAGGACCGGCCCGACCGCGACGACGCGGACTGGCGCCGTCACCTCGTCGTCCGGATCGCCCCGGACCGGCGGCTCGTCGTCCGTCGTACGGACAGCGCCGCATTCCCGCCCGTACGCCCCGAGGATTCAGCAGACTGAGCGGCGACAGCACGACGCCGACCGGATTGCGCAGCAACACCGAGCAGTACCCCGAACCACCCGCCGACGCCCCCTAGGAGCCGTAACCGTGAGCACGCCCGAAGAGAACCCGCGCCCGACACCCGTGGACGTACCGCTGATCCACATCGGCGCGCCCGCCGCGTCCGGGGGCGGCTGCGGCGACGGCTGCGGCTGCGACGACGGCTACGACCCGGACGGTCTGGAGTGCGGCCTCGACCCCGCTCTGGCCCAGTTGCTCGCCGACGCGGGCCTGGACCCCGTCCAGGTCGAGGACATCGCCCATGTCGCGATCGAGGAGGACCTCGACGGCGGGGTGGACGTCACGACCGTGGCGACCGTCTCCGAGGAGGCCGTGGCCACCGGTGACTTCACCGCCCGCGAGGCAGGTGTCGTCGCAGGTCTGCGCGTTGCCGAGGCCGTCCTGTCCATCGTCTGCACGGACGAGTTCGAGGTCGAGCGCCATGTCGAGGACGGCGACCGCGTCGCGCCCGGACAGAAGCTGCTCACCGTCACCACCCGCACCCGTGACCTGCTCACCGGTGAGCGCAGCGCGCTCAACCTGCTGTGCAGGCTCTCCGGGATCGCGACCGCGACCCGGGCCTGGGCCGATGTGCTCGAAGGCACCAAGGCCAAGGTCCGCGACACCCGCAAGACGACTCCCGGACTGCGCGCCCTGGAGAAGTACGCGGTCCGCTGCGGCGGCGGCGTCAACCACCGCATGTCGCTCGTGGACGCGGCCCTCGTCAAGGACAACCACGTCATCGCGGCCGGCGGTGTCGCCGAGGCGTTCAAGCGGGTCAGGGAGGCGTTCCCCGAGCTCGCGATCGAGGTCGAGGTCGACACGCTGGAGCAGGTCACCGAGGTGCTCGACGCGGGTGCCGACCTGATCCTGCTGGACAACTTCACCCCGTCCGCCACCGCCGAGGCGGTCGCCCTCGTCGGCGGCCGTGCGGTGCTGGAGTCCTCGGGCCGGCTCGCCCTCGGCTCCGCCCGCGCGTACGCCGAGGCGGGCGTCGACTACCTGGCCGTCGGCGCGCTCACGCACTCCTCGCCGATCCTCGACATCGGCCTGGACTTCCGCGACACCGAGGTACCCACCGACGGGGCCGGCGCCTGATGCTGCTCACCATCGACGTCGGCAACTCCCACACGGTCCTCGGCCTCTTCGACGGCGAGGAGATCGTCGAGCACTGGCGGATCTCCACCGACGCCCGCCGCACCGCCGACGAGCTCGCCGTGCTGCTCCAGGGGCTGATGGGCATGCACCCGCTGCTCGGCGTGGAGCTGGGCGACGGGATCGAGGGCATCGCGATCTGCTCGACGGTGCCCGCCGTCCTGCACGAACTGCGCGAGGTCACCCGCCGCTACTACGGCGATGTCCCCGCGGTCCTCGTGGAGCCGGGGGTCAAGACGGGTGTGCCGGTACTGACGGACAACCCGAAGGAGGTCGGCGCGGACCGCATCGTCAACGCCGTCGCCGCCGTCGAGCTCTACGGCGGTCCGGCGATCGTCGTCGACCTCGGTACGGCCACCACGTTCGACGCCGTGTCCGCCCGCGGCGAGTACACGGGCGGTGTGATCGCACCCGGTATCGAGATCTCGGTGGAGGCGCTCGGGGTGAAGGGCGCCCAGCTCCGCAAGATCGAGCTGGCCAGGCCGCGCAGTGTGATCGGGAAGAACACCGTCGAAGCGATGCAGTCCGGCATCGTGTACGGCTTCGCGGGCCAGATCGACGGCGTCGTCGAGCGCATGAAGAAGGAGCTGGCGGCCGACCCCGACGAGGTCACCGTCATCGCGACCGGCGGGCTTGCTCCGATGGTGTTGGGGGAGTCCTCCGTCATCGACGAGCACGAACCCTGGCTCACGCTCATCGGCCTTCGGCTCGTGTACGAGCGCAACATCGCCCGGATGTAGGGCGCGCCCGCGGTCACCTGCGGGAACGGCCCGGCGGCGCCTCGGAGGACGGCGCGCCGCCGGGCGACCAGTTAAGCGGATTTTGTCCATTTAGCACGTATTGTCGCGTCATGCCCACGCCCTACGGATCACGCGGCGGCATGGCGTTCGGTGCGGACGAGCTGCGAGTGCTCCGACGTGCTCTCGCCCATGCCCTCCACCCCACGTCCCTGCCGGAAGACGACGTCCAGGACTGCCTGCGGCTCGCCGCCGCGGTGGACGAGGCGGTGAGCGAGGCAGGCAGGCTGCGCGCGTTCCTCCTCGCCGATCTCGCCCGGTACCGCGACGCACTCCCCGGCTCGCTCAGCGGCTACCTGGAGCTCCTGCAGGACGCCCTCGCCGCCGGCTACGACCCCCGTCCCGACGATCTGGCCGCCCTGCGCGCACTGCGCGCAGGACCGGTCGCGGCGGCGCTCCTGGAGCGCTGCCAGGTGCTCGCGGAACGCTCGGTTCGGGCCCGCCTCGCCGGACGCGCCGTGCCCGCGACGACGCCCGCGCCGCGCAGCCGGCTGCTCGCCCTGCCCGGCGGCCTCGCGGCGGCCAAGGAACCCGAGCGCCCCAAGACCCCGGCCCGGCCCGCCACGCCGTCCCGCCCGGCGGCCCCCGGTGAGCGCCCCATGCCCAAGCCGTCCGAGGTCTTCCCGCCCCGGCGCCGTCCGGCGCCCGCACCCCCGCCCGAGGAACGCGCCGTGTCCTAGGGCTCCTACGGGGTGCCCGAGAGGGACCGGAATGCCGGGCTCGCTACCCTGGACGGCATGGACTACGTATCCGCGCTCGTGCCCCCCGTGGTGATGGCCGCCTTCTTCATCGGTCTTGTCGTGACGATCGTCAAGAGCCAGGGCGGTCCGAACAAGGCCAAGGAGGACGCGGCCGTGGACGCGGCGGCCGCCCGCACCGAATCGCTGCAGCAGGCCCCGCGGGCCGACGGCGTCTGATCCGGACCAGGCCAAGAAGGGCGTACGGCTCCTGAGGAGCTGTGCGCCCTTTTGCCGTCTCGATAAATGGCTCATTCCAGACATCTAGCACTAAGGTGACGCTGTGCCTCGCCAATTGGGAGAGCTGGAAGACGCCGTGATGACACGGGTCTGGCAATGGAACCGTCCGGTCACCGTGCGGGAAGTTCTCGAGGACCTTCAGCAGGAGAGGTCCATCGCATACACGACCGTGATGACGGTAATGGACAATCTCCATCAGAAGGGCTGGGTGCGCCGAGAAGTCGATGGCCGGGCATATCGATATACGGCGGTCTCCACCCGGGCCGCGTACTCGGCCGCACTGATGAACGAAGCCTGGTCCCTCAGCGACAACCCGGCGGCCGCTCTGGTCGCCTTCTTCGGCATGATGTCCGCCGAGCAGCGCGAGGCTCTCCAGGATGCGGTGCGCATGGTCTCGCCGGTCTTCCCCGAACCGTCCGCAACCCCGCCGGATGACGCGGTACCGGCCGATGAAGCACCGCCGGAGATCGGGCGATAGCGTCGGGGGCATGTCTCCAGAGCTGCCGCAAACCGAGCCGCATACAGATTTTCCTACCGACCCGTCGGTTGGGAAACTCGCCATCACCGTCCGGCGTGCCAGGACGAGCGATGTGGCATCCGTCCGCGGCCTGCTTGACGGCTACGTCGCCGAAGGCATCCTGCTCGACAAAGCGACGGTGACGCTTTACGAGGACATCCAGGAGTTCTGGGTCGCCGAACGTGATGAGGACGCCCGTGTCATCGGCTGCGGCGCACTCCACGTGATGTGGGAAGACCTCGCCGAAGTGCGTACTCTCGCCGTCGACCACGGCATCAAGGGCGCGGGAGTAGGCCACCAAGTTCTGGACAAGCTCTTGCAGACCGCACGCTGGCTGGGCGTCCGCCGGGTTTTCTGTCTCACCTTCGAAGTCGACTTCTTCGCGAAGCACGGCTTCACCGAGATCGGAGAGACGCCGGTCGACGGAGATGTCTACAGCGAGCTGCTGCGTTCCTATGACGAGGGTGTCGCCGAGTTCCTCGGTCTCGAACGAGTGAAGCCGAACACCTTGGGCAACAGTCGGATGCTTCTGCACCTGTGACCGGGACTGGACATCGGAACCCTATGTCCGAATCGCGCACGTTTCCCGTGTTCTTGTGCTACTGAACGTCTCCCAGGGGTTTGTGTTTTCCGGGGAAAAGCGGTTTCCTTTCCGCGTACTGCATTTTCGATGAAAGGAAATCCGGTGGCACAGAAGGTTCAGGTCCTTCTTGTTGATGACCTCGACGGTGGCGAGGCGGACGAGACCGTCACGTTCGCTCTTGATGGCAAGACGTACGAGATCGACCTCACGACGAGCAACGCGGACAAGCTCCGTGGTCTTCTCGAGCCCTACGCCCGGAGTGGCCGTCGCACGGGTGGTCGCGCAGCGACCGGCCGCGGCAAGGGCCGTGCCGTTGCGGGTGGCAACAAGGACACTGCGGAGATCCGTAAGTGGGCCCGCGAGAACGGCCACAATGTGAATGACCGCGGCCGTGTTCCGGCCGAGATCCGCGAGGCTTACGAGAAGGCCAACGGCTGACCTGTCGGCCGATGGGACAACAGCGTCCGGGCATGCGTGAGCCGGACCCGGTGGCATTCGGTCGCTGCCGCGTCCACCAGTCGTACGAGATCGGGAGCATCCCCACCCCTGCTCCCGAGGCCGGCCAGAGCCGGGAGCCGCGGCTCCACCTCCTGGCGCGGTTCGGGGGGCCGCAGCCAGAACGCGGCCCCCGCCGAGCCTCCCGCCCCGTCGGGCGGCGCAGGGGCGTCGATGCGCCCGCCCGCGCCGATGGCGGCCAGGTCGAGAGCGATACCGCTCCACTCCAGCCAGTCCAGCAGCCCCGGCAACTCGTCGGCGCTCCCGGCGGCCACCAGCAGCCACATCCGCTGCCCGGCCACTGCCACGGGGCCGGTGCGCCCCACCCGGCGCAGTGTCGCGTGACCAGCCGCGGCAGGCAGCTCCAGCACGTCGAAGCGCAGCCCGGTCAGCAGCCGCACAGGCGCTGTTCCCGCCGTGGCCCAGTCGAGCTCCGTCGCGTACCACCGCGCGCAGGCGTCGGCTTCGGGCGACGAGCGGGGAGGCGGGACGGTGGGAGCCATGACCGATGAACCGCCGAACCGGGTCCAGGGTTACGCACAGTTCATGATCGACTGCTCTTCGTGTCCGTGATGGGGGCGTACGGGAGCATTCGGGAGCGTGAAGTTGTTCGCCCGTAGCGGAGGGAACGGGGGTGCGCCGCATGGACTGTCAGTGAGTGCGGGTAAGACATCCCTAGTGAGAAGGGGCGACACGCAGGTAAAAACGTCTCACGTTCGCCATCGGCGTACTGGCGAAAGGGCTATCTGCCTGGCCTGCGGGAACATCGTCTCGCACCATCGGGTTGGAGCAGTTGTCGGCGTTCGGGGCAGGAGGCCATCGACGGGTGTCGGCAGTTGAAATGAGCGGTCCCCGCTTGCGGGACTAAGCTGCGGAAGGACAGGGAGGGGACCTACCCCTTACTGCCTGACCGCTCTGAGGAGCGATTAACGATGTTCGAGAGGTTCACCGACCGCGCGCGGCGGGTTGTCGTCCTGGCTCAGGAAGAAGCCCGGATGCTCAACCACAACTACATCGGCACCGAGCACATCCTCCTGGGCCTGATCCACGAGGGTGAGGGTGTCGCCGCTAAGGCCCTGGAGAGCCTCGGGATTTCGCTCGAGGCGGTCCGCCAGCAGGTGGAGGAGATCATCGGTCAGGGCCAGCAGGCCCCGTCCGGGCACATCCCCTTCACTCCCCGGGCGAAGAAGGTCCTGGAGCTGTCGCTCCGCGAGGCCCTTCAGCTCGGCCACAACTACATCGGCACCGAGCACATCCTGCTCGGCCTGATCCGCGAGGGCGAGGGCGTCGCAGCCCAGGTCCTCGTGAAGCTGGGCGCCGACCTGAACCGGGTGCGGCAGCAGGTCATCCAGCTGCTCTCCGGGTACTCGGGAGGCAAGGAGGCGGCCACTGCAGGCGGCCCCGCGGAGGGCACGCCCTCCACGTCCCTGGTGCTCGACCAGTTCGGCCGGAACCTCACCCAGGCCGCTCGTGAGTCCAAGCTCGACCCGGTCATCGGGCGCGAGAAGGAGATCGAGCGGGTCATGCAGGTGCTGTCCCGCCGGACCAAGAACAACCCGGTCCTCATCGGCGAGCCCGGCGTCGGCAAGACGGCGGTCGTCGAGGGCCTGGCGCAGGCCATCGTCAAGGGCGAGGTGCCCGAGACCCTCAAGGACAAGCACCTCTACACCCTCGACCTCGGTGCGCTGGTCGCAGGCTCCCGCTACCGCGGTGACTTCGAGGAGCGCCTGAAGAAGGTCCTCAAGGAGATCCGCACCCGCGGCGACATCATCCTGTTCATCGACGAGCTCCACACCCTGGTGGGTGCGGGCGCCGCCGAGGGCGCGATCGACGCGGCGAGCATCCTCAAGCCCATGCTGGCGCGAGGCGAGCTCCAGACCATCGGTGCGACCACGCTCGACGAGTACCGCAAGCACCTGGAGAAGGACGCCGCACTCGAGCGCCGCTTCCAGCCCATCCAGGTCGCGGAGCCGTCGC
The DNA here is from genome assembly GCF_042796085.1 of Streptomyces sp. NPDC056452. NCBI lineage: Bacteria > Bacillati > Actinomycetota > Actinomycetes > Kitasatosporales > Streptomycetaceae > Streptomyces > Streptomyces sp. NPDC056452. The sequence goes on along the minus strand of NZ_JBHTRI010000018.1, from coordinate 31,819 downwards.
TGCCGCACACCATCGAGATCCTCAAGGGTCTGCGCGACCGTTACGAGGCCCACCACAGGGTCTCCATCACGGACGAGGCGCTGGTGCAGGCCGCCACCCTGGCCGACCGCTACATCTCGGACCGCTTCCTGCCGGACAAGGCGATCGACCTGATCGACGAGGCCGGTTCCCGGATGCGCATCCGCCGGATGACCGCGCCGCCGGACCTCCGCGAGTTCGACGAGAAGATCGCGGGCGTGCGCCGTGACAAGGAGTCGGCGATCGACTCCCAGGACTTCGAGAAGGCAGCGTCCCTCCGGGACAAGGAGAAGCAGCTGCTGGCGGCGAAGGCCAAGCGGGAGAAGGAGTGGAAGGCCGGCGACATGGACGTCGTCGCCGAGGTCGACGGCGAGCTCATCGCCGAAGTCCTGGCCACCGCCACCGGCATCCCGGTCTTCAAGCTGACGGAGGAGGAGTCCTCGCGTCTGCTGCGCATGGAGGACGAGCTCCACAAGCGCGTCATCGGCCAGAAGGACGCCATCAAGGCCCTCTCGCAGGCGATCCGCCGTACGCGAGCAGGCCTGAAGGACCCGAAGCGCCCCGGTGGCTCGTTCATCTTCGCCGGCCCGTCCGGTGTCGGTAAGACCGAGCTCTCCAAGACGCTCGCCGAATTCCTCTTCGGTGACGAGGACGCGCTGATCTCCCTCGACATGTCGGAGTTCAGCGAGAAGCACACGGTTTCCCGCCTCTTCGGTTCGCCCCCCGGTTACGTGGGTTACGAGGAGGGTGGCCAGCTCACCGAGAAGGTGCGCCGCAAGCCGTTCTCCGTCGTTCTCTTCGACGAGGTCGAGAAGGCCCACCCCGATATCTTCAATTCCCTGCTCCAGATTCTGGAAGACGGTCGTCTGACCGACTCCCAGGGCCGGGTCGTGGACTTCAAGAACACGGTCATCATCATGACGACCAACCTCGGGACCCGGGACATCTCCAAGGGCTTCAACCTGGGCTTCGCCGCCCAGGGCGATGTGAAGACGAACTACGAGCGGATGAAGGTCAAGGTCAACGAAGAGCTCAAGCAGCACTTCCGGCCCGAGTTCCTCAACCGTGTCGATGACACGGTCGTCTTCCACCAGCTGACCGAGGAGGACATCATCCAGATCGTCGACCTGATGGTCGACAAGGTGGATGAGCGCCTCAAGGACCGCGACATGGGTCTCGAGCTCAGCCCGAACGCCAAGTCGCTGCTGGCGAAGAAGGGCTACGACCCCGTGATGGGCGCCCGGCCGCTGCGCCGGACGATCCAGCGCGAGATCGAGGACATCCTCTCCGAGAAGATCCTCTTCGGAGAGCTGCGCCCCGGTCACATCGTGGTCGTGGACACCGAGGGCGAGGGGGACGAGAAGAAGTTCTCGTTCCGTGGCGAGGAGAAGTCGGCACTGCCCGACGTCCCGCCGATCGAGCAGGCGGCCGGTGGCGCCGGCCCGAACCTGACGAAGGAAGCGTAAGGGCGCGTAGCGCCTGAGCACGCAGAAGGGGCTGCCCCGGACCGGTCAACGGTCCGGGGCAGCCCCTTTCTGTGTCCCGGGGCGCGGTTCGGCGTGTGGCCACGGGGCCTGGGGCCGGCCCGCCGCAGGGAGGGCCATGCGTGCGTAGGTGCGGCGCAGGCGGGCGTACGCGAGCCATGGGGGCGTGAGACCGGCCGTGTGCCCCTGGATACCGGGCATGGGCCGGACCGCGTGTGCCCCTGGATACCGGGCATGGGCCGGACCGCGTGTGCCCCTGGGTATCGGGCATGCGCCGAACCGCGTGTGCTCCGGGCCTGGGCGCACGTACACCCGCCTGGGGTCCAGGCCCGGGATTGCGGCCTCGACCGCCGGAATCCCGGGCCTGACTGCGGTCGGGCCCGGCCCCAGGGTGTCGGGTGAGCCGTCCCCAGGGGCCGGCGGCCGAGGGCCGGGCACGACGGGATTCGGGCGGTCGGGCATCGGGAGCAGGGCGCCCGTCCCCAGGGGCCCAGAGGCCTAGGGGGCGGACACCACCGGTTTCGGGTGGTGGCCCTTCCCCTCAGGTGGTGGGCGGCCGGACCGCGGATGCTGGGTGGCCGTTCCCCGGAGCCCGGGCCCGGCGGCTGTTTCCCGGGGCGCGGCGCCCGTTTCCCTGCGTGGTGGGCGGCCGGACCGCGGATGCTGGGCGCCCGTTCCCCGCGTGGTGGGCGGCGGTCCGCGGGTGTCGGGTGGCCGTTCCCCCGTACTGGACGCCCGGTCCCACCGGTGACGGGCCCCGAAAAGGGGCCGGGACCCCGCGAAAACGCCTCGCCATACCCCGTCGCGAAGGTCCCGAAACGGAGGGCCATAGGTCCCACCGGCGGTGACAAGGCGCACAGCCGATTTGGGCCTACTACGAGCGGTAGGAGCAAAGTCCTTGATCGCTCAAGGGACCTTCGTCCCCGGAGCGGTCGGGACCTTCGGCGGATGGGGCGAAACCGCCCGGATCGCCGCCCAATGTCCGCAAAGGGGCCTTTGGGGCTGGGCCTAAACCTGTTCCGAGATCCTGATTCGAGCATGTTTGGGTAGGTTTGCGCGGACGTCCTCGCGCGGGCCGGGAAGCGATTCCCGCAGGGTCTGTCTACGGCTTTTCTTCGTAGATGGGGGGTTTGAGTGTTCTGGGCGATCCGGGTTACCAAGGTGGAGCAAGCCCGGTCCGAGTGCCGGGTCCCAGCACCCCGGAGGTTCTCCCCGTATGTCGAAGCGCGTTACGTTCCAGCACTCCCGCCGCCCGTCCATGTCCCGCGTCAGTGGCGCCGTCGTGGCCGCAGGCCTGGGTGCGTCGATGGTGTTCGGTGCGGGCGCGGCGTTCGCGTCCGGTACGACGGGCACTGCGGGCACCGCGGCTCTCGCCGGTGCGGCCACGGCCCAGTCCGTTGCCCAGCAGGCGACCGCCCAGGGCAAGGCCGCTGAGGCCGCCAAGAAGGCTTCGGCCGACAAGAAGGCCGAGAAGAAGGCCGCAGCCAAGAAGAAGGCCGCGGCTGCGAAGAAGAAGGCCGCGTCGTGGGAGGCCCCGGTCAACCACTACGTGCTGAGCGCGACCTACGGCACCGGCGGCGACCGCTGGGCCAGCAAGCACTCCGGCCAGGACTTCGCGGTGCCGATCGGCACCAAGGTCGAGGCCGCGCACTCCGGCCGGGTCGTCAAGGCCGGCCCGAACGGCGGCGGCGACGGTCCCGCGTACGGCAACGCCATCGTGATCAAGCACTCCAACGGCAAGTACTCGCAGTACGCGCACCTGTCCAAGATCGAAGTGAACATCGGCGACCGCGTGAAGACGGGCGAGAAGATCGCCCTGTCCGGCAACACCGGAAACTCCAGCGGCCCGCACCTGCACTTCGAGATCCGGACCACCCCGAACTACGGTTCGGCGATCAACCCGGTCTCCTACCTGAAGGCCGAGCACGTCCACATCTGATGGAGTGCCCGCGATGCCGGTAGCGGCTAAGCGGCAGGCCCCGGGTCATGGGCCTTGGTCACCAGTTCGATGGCGACCTCGAGAGCAGCCTTGCGCTTCTCCTCGGGGTCGCCTTCGGCGTCTCTGAGGGCGAGCATCCCCGCGTGCATCGCGAAGAGTGCGGTGAAGCAGCGCACCTGGTCGGTGAGCGGGGCGTCGGGTTCCTTGATCAGGTCCACCAGGGCGATGACCCGGTGCTTGATCGTGTGGCCGATGCTCAGATCGCGCACGGTCGCCTGGTTCTCCTGCATGAAGCGGAAGAGCGGGGCGGCGCGGTTGAGCGCCTCGCTGTAGCGGACCAGGATCTCCTTCTTCGTCTCCAGGGTGCGCGGCTGTTCCTTGCCCCAGGCGAGGAGCTCCTCGACGGGCTGGTTCAGGTCCTCGAAGATGCTGTTGAGGATGTCTTCCTTGGTCTTGAAGTGGTAGTACAGCGCCGCTTTGGTGACGTCCAGCTGCTCGGCGATCTCGCGGAGAGAGGTCTTCTCGTATCCCTGTTCGGCGAACAGGTCGAGGGCCACGTCCTGGATGCGCTGCCGGGTGTTGCCCCGGCGCGGCTGCGGCCTGCTGCCCATGCGACTCTCCCAAGAACTTACTTGACGCCCGGCTAGTTACGGGTCTACTTTCCTCAGTGTAGCCAACTAGCCGGGCGGCAAGTAAGTGCCGGATCCGGTGGCGGACCGGACAGCAGGGGATCAGGGGAGTACGGGACATGGCGGATCTGAAAAAAGCGGCGTCGGCCGGGAAAGCGGAACCACAGCCACGCAGCGTCCGGGTGGTCGTTCTCGCCCTGATGATCGCGATGCTGCTGGCCATGCTCGACAACCTGATCGTCGGCACCGCGATGCCGACGATCGTCGGCGACCTGGGCGGCATGGAACATCTGGCCTGGGTGGTCACGGCCTACACGCTGGCCACGGCGGCCTCCACGCCCATCTGGGGCAAGCTCGGCGACATGTACGGGCGCAAGGGCATCTTCCTCACGTCCATCGTGATCTTCCTGGTCGGCTCGGTGCTGAGCGGAATGGCCCAGGACATGGGCCAGCTCATCGGTTTCCGGGCGATCCAGGGCCTCGGCGCCGGTGGTCTGATGGTCGGCGTCATGGCGATCATCGGTGATCTGGTGCCGCCCCGGGAGCGGGGCAAGTACCAGGGCATGATGGCGGGCGTGATGGCGATCGCCATGATCGGCGGGCCGCTCGTCGGCGGCACCATCACCGACCACCTGGGCTGGCGCTGGAGCTTCTACATCAACCTGCCGCTGGGCGCGGTCGCGCTGGCCATGGTCACCGCGGTGCTGCACCTGCCCAAGAAGGAGCGCACGAAGGCGAAGGTCGACTACCTGGGCGCCGCGCTGCTCACCGTAGGCATCACCGCGATCGTGCTGGTCACCACCTGGGGCGGTTCGGAGTACGCCTGGGGCTCGGCCGTGATCATGGAGCTCATCGCCCTCGGCGTGGCCTCCCTCGTCGGCTTCGTCTTCGTCGAGACGAAGGCGGCGGAGCCGATCATCCCGTTGCACATCTTCCGCAACCGCAACTTCACGCTCATGTCGATCGTCGGCTTCGTCGCCGGCTTCGTGATGTTCGGTGCGGTGCTCTTCCTGCCGCTGTTCCAGCAGTCGGTGCAGGGGGCCTCCGCGACCAACTCCGGACTGCTGCTCCTGCCGATGCTGATCGCGATGATGATCGTCTCGCTGATCGCCGGCCGGGTCACCACCAGCACCGGCAAGTACAAGGTGTTCCCGATCGTGGGCAGCATCCTGATGGTCGCGGGCCTGTTCCTCCTCTCCACCATGGACACCGGCACCACGCGTTTCACCTCCGGTGTCTACATGGCGGTGCTCGGTGCCGGCATGGGCTTCCTGATGCAGATCACCATGCTCGTCGCGCAGAACAGCGTCGAGCTGAAGGACATGGGCGTCGCCTCCTCCGCGACCACCCTCTTCCGCACGCTCGGCAGCTCCTTCGGAGTCGCGATCATGGGTGCCCTGTTCACCGGGCGGGTCCAGGACGAGATGGCGGCGCGCGGCGGCGGGGGAGCCACCGAGAAGTCCGCCCAGCTGGATGCGGCGAGCCTGGCGAAGCTGCCGGACGAGATGCGGCAGGCGTACGAGTTCGCGGTGTCCTCGGGAACGCACATCGCCTTCCTGCTCGGCGGCTCGATCGCGGTGCTGGCCCTAGTGGCGGCGCTGTTCGTCAAGGAGGTCCCGCTGCGGGGCACCGAGAAGCCGGAGGCCGCTCCGGCCGAGGACGCGGCACCGCCGCAGGCATCGGCGGCCAAGGAGTCGCAGACCGTCTGAGCGGCTGTACGACGTGTGGGGCCCCGGAGGCGTGATGCCTCCGGGGCCCACCCGTCTCCTGGGCGGCGGCCCACCCCTTTCCGGAGCGGCCCAGCCGTCAGTCCTTGGTCTGCTGCCCCGACTGCTGCAGGACCGGGAAGCTCCCGGTGTTCGTCGGCGCGTGCTCGGGCAGCCACAGCACGGCGATGGCCCCGCCCGCACCGTCCGCAGCCCCGGCGGGCGCAGCGTTGCGGAAGGTGAGCCGGGCACCGAGGACCCGCGCCTGCCCTGCGGCGATCGTCAGCCCCAGACCGTGCCCGCGGCCGGCCCGGTCACTGCTGCCGGTACGGAACCGGCTCGGCCCCTCCCGCAGCAGCGCCTCCGGGAAACCGGGCCCGTGATCGCGGACCCGCACGACCCTGCCCTCGACGGTGAGCTCGACCGGGCCCGCCCCGTGCTTGGCGGCGTTCCCCAGCAGATTGCCCAGGATGCGTTCCAGGCGCCGCGGATCCGTGGACACCCAGGACTCGTGCACCACCTGGACCGTGATCTCCGGATCCAGCAGGGCGACCCGGCGGCTCACGAATTCGCCGAGCGGCAGTTCCTGCAGCTCGGCCCGCTCCGAGGCGCTGTCCAGCCGGGCGACCTCCAGCACGTCCTCGACCAGGGTCCGCATCGCCTGTGCCCGGTCCCGTACGAGCTCGGTCGGGCGCCCCGGCGGCAGCAGTTCGGCCGCCGTGAGCAGTCCGGTCACCGGGGTGCGCAGCTCATGGGCGATGTCCGCCGTGACCCGGCGTTCCGCCTCGATCCGTTCGTTCAGCGCGTCCGTGAGGGCGTCGACCGCGCGGGCCAGCTCATCGGTCTCGTCCCGTACGACGCCGCCGACGGCCTCCCGTACCCGTACATCCGTGTTCCCCTGGGCCACCTTGCCCGCCGCAGCCGCGGCCTTGCGCAGTCTGCGTGACAGCTGGCCGCCGATGAGTACCCCCAGGGCGCACCCGCCGAAGACGACCGAGACCGAGCCGATGACGAGGGCGCGGTCGAGGTCGCCCATGATCGTGGCGTTGCGGTCGGCGAAGCGTGTGTGGAGCGAGAGGACGTCACCGTTCGCGAGCGGTACGGCCGCCCAGACGTCGGGCACTCCTCCCGCGAACTCGTCGACGTGGGTGGCGCGCCGGTTGTTCCGGACCTGGTCCCGCAGGCTGGAGGGCATCGCGGGGTCGTTGAGTTTGGCGCCGAACTTGGGCGACGGCTTCTGCGTGTTCGACGCCTCGTACAGCCGCTGGGCGAACAGCAGCCGTTCCAGCTGCACCTCGCGGGCGTTCTCCAGCATCGAGACGCGCGCGGCGTTGTGGACGACGAGGCTCAGGGCCACCGCGATGAGTGCGCCGACCGCGGCGATCGCGATGCTGATCTTCCAGCGGACACCGGTCCGCAGTGCGAGCCGCTTCATGCGCGGAACTTGTAGCCGAAGCCGCGGACCGTCTCGATCCGGTCCTGCCCGATCTTGGTGCGCAGCCGCTGCACATGGACGTCCACGACCCGGGTGTCACCGCCCCAGCCGTAGTCCCAGACCCGCTCCAGGAGCTTGTCCCGGGAGAGCACGGTGCCGGGCGCGGACGAGAACTCCAGCAGCAGCCGCATCTCGGTCGGCGTCAGACCGACCTGCGCGCCTGACCGCCGTACCTCCATGCCTTCGGTGTCGATCTCCAGATCACCGAAGACCAGTGCCCCGCCCGTCCCGTGCGACGGCTCGGCAGCCGTGGCGCCGCCCTGCCCGCCCGAGGCGTGGCCGAACCGGCGCAGTACGGCGCGGATCCGGGCGACCAGCACCGCTCCGTCGAAGGGTTTGGTGACGTAGTCGTCCGCCCCGGCCTCCAGGCCGAGCACCACGTCGATCGAGTCGGCCCGCGCGGACAGCATGATCACGGGCACGGTCGACTCGTCGCGGATGCGGCGGCACAGGCTCACCCCGTCCAGACCCGGCACCATCACATCGAGCAGGGCGATGTCCGGCCGGTCCGCCCGGAAGGCCTCCAGGCCCAGCAGGCCGTCGGGCATCGCGGTGACCGTGAAGCCGACCCGCTCCAGTGCGAGCTGGGTGGCCTCGCGGATGACGTCGTCGTCCTCGACGAAGAGGACATGGGTCTCGGCCATGCGGGCTCTCAGTTCTGCGTCGTCGGCGGGGCGGGAAGTTCTCCGTCCCCGTTGCCGACGGCCCGGTTGAAGTCGTTGTGCACCCGGTCGGTCTCGGTGAACCGGCCGGCCGACCAGCGGTAGGTGATCACGTCCTCGCCGGACGGGTAGGCGACCGCGTCCTTCGAGCCGTACACCTGGGTCGTCACCACGAGGTCACCGCGGTCGATGGTGCCGTAGACCGCGGGTATCTCGGCGGCGAAGACGTTCTCGTACGAACCGTCCGCGCGCTGCCGGTAGACGTAGGTGCCGACCCCCACCGAATCGCCGCAGGTCATCACGTTGACCACGACATCGGGTGCGGGGCCGTCGGTGATCGAGCCGTACGAGGTGTCCACCGGGTACTCGTCACCGGTGCAGGGCCTCAGATCGCTGCTGATCCGCCGGCTCACCTCGGGGTCACGCTTGACGAGCTGTACGGCGTTGACCGGCGCGGCGGCCTTCGCCGTGCCGGTGGGCGGCACGTTCGAAGGCGTCACCTGAGCCACCGGCTGGGTGCCCGCGGGCCCCTCGTCCCGGGTGCCCGTACCGCCGGTGGAACAGCCGGCGCAGAACAGCCCGAAGGCGGCGAGCCCGGCCATGGCCGTACCTCCCGCCGCCAGACCGGCCCGGAGCCCACTGCCCCGGCCGGCCGCCGTACCGCTGCCTGTCAGGCCGCGCACCGCTCCCGCCCCCGCTCGTCATGACGCCTGTCCGGCTGCGCCGGTATCCGCGCCGGTGTTCCCTCGGCCTCGCGGCTCCGGGCGGCACGGTCCTCCAGCTCCTGGCGCAGTCTGGCCAGGGCGCGGTGCAGCGTGCTCTTCACCGTACCGGCCGACATGCCGAGCGCCGCAGCCGTCTCTTCGGTGCTCATCTGCTCCCAGTGTCGCAGCACGACGACGCTGCGCTGCTTGGGAGCCAGGACACCCAGGACGTCGATGAGCAGAGCACGGTCGGCGCGCTGCTCGGAACCGTCGTCGACGCTCGCGTCGGGCAGCTGCTCGGTGGGTACCTCGTCGAGCTTCCGGGCCCGCCACCACTCCGTACGCGTATTGATCATGACGCGGCGCAGATAGGCGTCGGCGAGGGACTTGTCGGCGATCCCGTCCCACCGGCCGAGGGTGCGGACCAGGGCGGTCTGCAGCAGGTCCTGCGCGTCCACCGGGTCCGGAACCAGCCGGCGCGCGCTGCGCAGCAGCGCGTCCTGCCTGGTGCGCACGTACTCCTCGAATTCGAGCACCTCGCCCTGCGCCATAACAACCGCCTCCGTCCCCGTGAATCCCCGTGGTACCGCTGGTCAGCAGGTGGTCCCGTTCGCTGACGTCGCAGACGCTACGGAGGCGTTGTCACGAGGGTGTGCGGAGGAGCCGTACGCGGACGCACGGCTGTCCATCGGTTGTGTAACAGCCGCTGGACAGCCCGGTCCGCCGGTGTGGGGTCAGGTCAGGGGCAGCCGGTACTGGCCGCCCGGCAGGGGTTCGACCAGTCCGTCGGCGACCAGTCCGTCGAGGGCACGCGCGCGCTGCACCGGTTCCTCCCACACCGCGTCCAGCGCGGACTGCGGCACAGGCGTCACCGCCTCGCGCAGAACGGCGAGCAGCCGGCCCCGCACCTGCCGGTCCGTACCCGCGTAGGTCTGGCCGCGGCGCGGCGGTCCCTGGTGCGCGGGCTTGCCGGCCAGCCGCCAGGCGCACTGTCCGGCGATCGGGCAGCGCGTGCAGTCCTCGTTCTTCGCGGTGCACACGAGTGCGCCGAGTTCCATCGTGGCCGCGGCCCAGCGGGCCGCGCGCTCGTCCTCCTCGGGGAGCAGTGCGCGGGCGAGCTTGCGCTCGGCCGCCGTGGTGGCGTTCGGCGGGTACTGGATGCCGGAGGCGGCGCGGGCGAACACCCGGCGGACGTTCGTGTCGAGCACGGCATGACGCTGTCCGTACGCGAACGAGGCCACGGCAGCGGCCGTGTACTCACCGATCCCGGGCAGCGCGAGCAGCTGGTTGTGCTCGCTGGGTACGTCGCCGCCGTGGCGTTCCGTTATCGCCTGCGCGGCCCCGTGCAGGCGCAGGGCACGTCGCGGGTAGCCGAGCCGGCCCCAGGCGCGGACCGCTTCACCTGGCGCGTCGGCGGCCAGGTCTGCGGGGCGCGGCCAGCGGGCCATCCATTGCTCGTACACCGGGAGGACCCGGTTCACGGGAGTCTGCTGCAGCATGAACTCGCTCACCATCACACCCCAGGCGCCCGCTTCGGGGCGGCGCCAGGGCAGATCGCGGGCGTGCTGCTCGAACCACCCGATGACGGGGGTGTGGAGGGAGGCGGGGGGCGTGTGTGTCGAAGTCGTGGCAGTCATCGCACCCACGATCCTGGCACGGAAGGCAGGACATGGGGCACGGTCACGGGGGTGTCGGCCCGGCTGAGGGCTCAGGGAGTGATAACGCCACCCGTTCTGACCCTTCTGGTCCCTCCGGACCCCTCGAGGACGCCCCGGGAGTCCTCCGTGCGGTGCAAAGTGGCCGGAAGTGGCCGGGAACGGCCCCTGCGTGATGATGATCCGGAAAACTTGAGGATCAGAGCGGCGGGTGGGGCCGGAGTTGGTCCGGATCTCTCGTACAGTTTGCGCCGTGGGATCTATGCGCAATCCGGTCGGGCCGCTTCCCTCCAGCATCTACTGGCGGCGGAGGGCAGTTGCGGCGATGGTGATCGCGCTGCTCGCGGCGCTGGTCGCATGGGCCGTCACCTCGGGTGGCGGCGGCGGGACGAAGGACGACGCGAAGCCCGGCGACCACGATCCCGCCCCCTCCATCACCCCGGGACCCTCCGGTTCAGGACCGGCAATCAGCCAACAGCCGGGCGGACGCGACGAGTCGGACTCCGGCGGGAGCGGCGAAGGTGCAGCCGACGCGGGTTCCGACGGGAGCAACGGCGACGGCGGGGCGGGCGGTGACGCCGGCTCCGGTTCGGGCGGATCGGACGGCTCGGCGGCCGGCACGGGAACGGGTGGCGGCGGGACCACGGGCGAACAGGTACCGGCCGGCTCCTCGCTCCCCAACTGCGCGCCCTCCGTACTGCAGTTGAGCCTCCGTACGGAGATCAGCTACGGCCCCGACGACAAGCCGAAGTTCAGGCTGACGGCCAAGAACACCTCGGGCAGCGACTGCAAGGCCGACTTCGGGCCGAAGAGCGCGGTGCTCACCATCACCGAGGCCGGCGGCAACGACGAGCAGGTGTGGTCCTCCAAGGACTGCCCGTCGGGCGGCGCGGTGTTCCTGAAGGTCCCGGCAGGGTCGACCGTCGTCCACACCGTGGAATGGGACCGGAAGAAGAGCGCGCCCCGGTGCGCGACACCGCCCCCGGGCAAGGCGGCCCCCGGTACGTATCTGCTCGAGGCGAAGGCTCCGGGCGAGCCGCTCCAGCGTGCCTCGTTCGTCCTCGCCAAGGACTGACCGGCAGGACCGGCGCCCGCCCGGCAGGCACCGATCGGGCCACCGGGCCGGCCACCCGGTCCGGATGGCCGCTCCGTGCGCCCCTCGGGTCGGACTGTCGCGGTCCGACTCTCCCGGCTCCCCCCGGACGTTCGGGTCCGGCTAGACGTACCGCTCCAGGATCGAGGACTCCGCCAGTCGCGAGAGCCCCTCCCGCACGCTCCGTGCCCGCGCCTCGCCGACCCCGTCCACCGTCTGGAGGTCGTCGACGCTCGCGGCGAGCAGCTTCTGCAGACCGCCGAAGTGCTCCACCAGCCGCTCGATGATCGCTCCCGGCAGCCGCGGCACCTTCGCCAGCAGCCTGAAGCCGCGCGGCGAGACCGCGGAGTCCAGCGTCTCGGGGGAGCCGCTGTATCCCAGCGCCCGTGCCACCACCGGGAGTTCGAGCAGCTCCGTGTGCGAGAGCGCGTCCAGCTCGGTCAGCGCCTCGGCGACCGTGCGGGACCGCTTCGCCGTCGGTTCGGGCACGTAGTCCCGTACGACCAGCTCCCGCTCGGGCTCCACGCCCGCGATCAACTCGTCGAGCTGGAGCGACAGGAGCCTGCCGTCGGTGCCCAGCTCCACCACGTACTCGGCGATCTCGGTGGCGATCCTGCGCACCATTTCCAGCCGCTGCGCAACCGCCGTCACGTCCCGGACGGTCACCAGGTCCTCGATCTCCAGCGCGGAGAGCGTCCCGGCGACCTCGTCGAGCCGGAGCTTGTACCGCTCCAGCGTGGCGAGCGCCTGGTTGGCACGGGACAGGATCGCGGAGGACTCCTCCAGGACCCTGCGCTCCCCGTCCACGTACAAGGCGATCAGGTGCATCGACTGGGAGACCGAGACGACCGGGTACACACACGCTTTGGAGACCCGGTCCGCCGTGCGGTGGCGGGTGCCGGTCTCCTCGGTGGGGATCGAGGCGTCCGGGACCAGCTGTACTCCGGCCCGCAGGATCTTGGTCATGTCCTTGTCGAGGATCAGCGCGCCGTCCAGCTTGGCCAGCTCGCGCAGCCGCGTCGCGGTGAACTCCACATCCAGTACGAATCCACCGGTACACATGGATTCGACGGTTTTGTCCATGCCGAGGACAATCAGCCCGCCGGTGTTGCCCCGGAGAATGCGCTCCAGGCCGTCCCGCAGGGCCATACCGGGCGCCACTGCGCTCAACGAGGCGCGCATCAGCGCCTCGTTACCGGTGCCTTGGCCGGACTTTCCGGGCGATGCTGCCCGGTCGTTGGCTGCCACTGCACTCCTCCGGTCACAGGTTTGCGGTGCCCTTGCGTCCCTCATGCCGTTCGTACGGGCGGGCGAGACCAGGGCAAAGTCTACCGGCGTGCGCCGTCCTCCTGTGGTCCGTCCGAGCGAGACCTGCGCGGGAGGACTCTCAGAGCATCGCCCATGTCGGCGACTTCCGTGACCTTCATACCGGCCGGGACCTGCCCGGGGTCCCTCGGGACCAGGGCGTGCTTGAACCCGAGACGGTACGCCTCGGCGAGCCTGCGCTGGACCCCCGTAACCCTTCTGACCTCCCCCGCGAGGCCCACTTCGCCGATCGCGACGAGGTTCTTCGGGAGGGGGGTGTCGCTCGCCGCACTGGCCAGCGCCAGTGCGATCGCGAGGTCCGCGGCGGGCTCGGTGAGCTTCACGCCGCCGACCGTCGCGCTGTAGATGTCCCGCTTGCCGAGCGCGCTGATTCTGCCGCGCTGCTCGAGAACCGCCAGCATCATCGAGACGCGGGAGGTCTCCAGGCCCGAGGTCGTGCGCCGGGGCGAGGGGATCTGCGAATCGACCGTCAGCGCCTGGACCTCCGCGACGAGAGGGCGCTTGCCCTCCAGGGTGACGGTCAGGCAGGTGCCGGGAACCGGCTCGTCGCGCCGGGTGAGGAAGAGGCCGGAAGGATCGGCGAGGCCGGTGATGCCCTCGTCGTGCAGCTCGAAGCAGCCGACCTCGTCCGTGGCCCCGTACCTGTTCTTGACGCCCCGCACCAGACGGAGGCGGGCGTGCCGGTCGCCCTCGAAGGACAGCACGACATCGACGAGGTGCTCCAGGAGCCGCGGCCCGGCGATCGCGCCGTCCTTGGTGACGTGGCCGACCAGCAGCGTGGACATGCCGCGTTCCTTGGAGGCCCGGATGAGGGCGCCCGCGACCTCGCGGACCTGCGCCATGCCGCCGGGTGCGCCCTCGATCTCCGGTGAGGCGACCGTCTGTACGGAGTCGAGGACGAGGAGGGAGGGCTTGACCGCGTCCAGATGGCCGAGAACGGCCGACAGGTCGGTCTCCGCGGCCAGATACAGGTGATCGTTGATCGCCCTGATGCGGTCGGCCCGCATCCGCACCTGGCTCGCGGACTCCTCCGCCGTGACGTACAGCGTGCGGTGTTCGTCGCTCGCCGCCTTCGCCGCCACGTCCAGCAGCAGCGTCGACTTCCCGACGCCCGGTTCGCCCGCGAGCAGCACGACGGCGCCCGGCACGAGCCCGCCTCCGAGCACCCGGTCCAGCTCGCTCACCCCGGTCGAGCGCGCCGTGGCCTGGCGGCTGTCGACCTGCCCGATGGGCACGGCGGCCGTGGAGACGCGGCCTGCGGCCGTGGTGCGCACGGCAGGGGCGCCGCCGAACTCCTCGACCGTCCCCCAGGCCTGGCATTCGGGGCAGCGGCCGAGCCACTTGGCGGTCGTCCAGCCGCATTCGGTGCAGCGGTAGGACGGCCGGTCCTTCGCGGATTTCGTACGGGCAGCCATGGCGTCACCGTATAGGGGTGGTCCGACAGTGCCGACCAGTCGACCGGAGTCACGGGTGACGAACATGTGCACGATGCGGTATTTCCATCTGAATCCGGGATTCCTGTCCCCTTTCGAGGGATACGTTCACCCGTAAGGATTAAATGTGTGGAAGGGGTGCTAAGGGCGCACCTTCGTCTGCCTACGGTCGCCAGGTGACGAGCAGCAGGCTGGAGACACCCCTACACACCACCGGCGCACCCCGGGCGCACCGCCGCGGGCCCAGCCCGGCGGCACAGCGATCGTCCGCACGTTACGAGCCGTATCTCGACGGCCTGTTCACCTACTGCCTCTCCGTGCTGTGCGACCACGAGGCGGCCACGGAGGCGCTCGGCGCCGTCCTCGCGATCGCGGAGCGTCAGGACGGCCGGTGCCCCGCAGCCGAGGAGGAACGTAAATCCTGGCTGTACGCCCTGGCCAGGTGGATGTGCCTGCGCACGCTCACGGAGCAGAAGCGGGGCCGCCAGGCCCACCGCCGGACGGCCACCCAGCCGCCCCCGTTACCAGCCGCCGGCGCCACCCCGGAGGAAGCGGTCGCCCCGGGCCACGCCGAATCCCCCGCCGCCGAAGCGCGCCGGCGCGAACTCGCCCAGCTCGCCTGGCCGGAGGCCGCGGGCACCACCCCCGAACAGCGCGAGGCGCTGGAGCTCGCCGTTCGTCACCGGCTGACCCCGCGCGCCGTCGCCGCCGTCCTCGGCCTGGAACCCGCCACCGCCCGGGAGCTCCTGGCCGCCGCGGCCTGCGAGGTGGAGCGCACCCGCGCCGCCCTCGCGGTCGTCGAGACCGGGAACTGCCCCACCGTCGCCCGGCTCACCGGCACCCACCGGGTCCTGCTGTCCGCGGCCATGCGCCGCGAGCTCGTCCGGCACGTCGACGACTGCCCCCGGTGCCGCGGCGCCGCCGAACGGGCGGGTGCCGCCGGACCGTGGCCCGGCGCGACCGTCACCCCGGCCACCGCGCTGACGGTCCTCGAGGCGCCCCGCCCCTCGGTGAGCGTCGCCCTGGTTCACGCCCGGCGGTCCCGGTCGGGTACCCCGCGCTTCGGCCGGACAGGCTTCCCCCTCGACCCGAAGGACCATGCCGCGCGCCGGGACCGGCTGCGCGCCCGGGTCGTGACGACGACGGTCGTGGCGACGGTCGTCGCCGCCCCCGTGATCGCACTGTGGGCCGCCTACCGGGGCGCACCGCTGACCGGAGAGGGCCGCGACGGGTCCTCCTCGGTGACCGCGACGGAGGTGGACGGGGGAGCCGGGCTCGAAGGCGATCCGTACGACCACTACGAGAACGCGGGCAACGCCCGTCCCGACGCCGACGGCCGCTTCGCCGACGCAGGCCGGAGGCCGGACGTCTCGGCCGAGGTGATCAGTGCCGGCAGCGGCAGGCACGGACCCGGAGCGCTCAGGGTCGCGGCCCGCTCCTCCGGCGGCCGTACGACGATCACCCTGACCGCGACCGGCACCGAAGCCGTCGCCTGGTCGGCACGGGCGGATGTGCCGTGGCTGTACCTCAGCCGTTCCTCCGGCACGATCGCCCCGGGGCGGAGCGTCACCATCCACGCCCTCGTGAACCACGCGGCGGAACCGTCGGGACCGTGGAGCGCGCACATCGTGCTCGCCCCGTCGGGCGCCGTGGTCGCGATCAGCGGGTACGGCGCCACGGTGCCGCCGCCGGGAAGCCCGGACCCGGACCCGGATCCGCCCTCCGGCTCCCCCGAGCCTTCGCCGTCCTCGCCGACGCCCGACCCGACCCCGGACCCCACGGAGCCGACTCCCGGCCCGTCGGATCCGACCCCGGACCCGACGGACTCCCCGGATCCGACGCCGCCCGCCACCGACCCGCCGTCGCCCACACCCGGTCCGTCCGGTGCGACGACGGATCCCGGGGGCAGCCCCGAGCCGACGGACTGACGGACAGCACACGGCCCGGTGGGCGGCGGAACGTTTGTCCACCGCGCACCGGGCCGCGATCACACAGGTCGGAGCTGCGCAGCCGGACACGCGCCTCCGGGGCGGACCGGCCGGATCAGACCCGGATCAGACCCGGATGCAGACCCGGAGAAGGCCCGGATCAGACCGGATCGGCCGGATGCGGCGCCATCGGCAGCAGCGACGACAGCCGCTCCTCGCACAGCTCGACCAGCCGGTCGTACGCCTGCTTGCCCATCAGCTCGACGAGCTCCGGACGGTAGGTCACGTAGACCGGATCCCCGGCCCCGTGGGCCGACGTCGCCGAGGTGCACCACCAGTGCAGATCGTGGCCGCCGGGACCCCAGCCCCGGCGGTCGTACTCCCCGATCGAGACCTGGAGCACGCGCGTGTCGTCGGGCCGGTCGATCCAGTCGTAGGTACGCCGGACCGGCAGCTGCCAGCACACGTCGGGCTTGGTCTCCAGCGGCTCCTTGCCCTCCCGCAGCGCCAGGATGTGCAGCGAGCAGCCCGCGCCACCCTCGAAACCGGGACGGTTCTGGAAGATGCAGGAGCCCTCCCAGCGCCGCGTCTGGCGTTCGCCGTCCTCGTCGACACCGACCCAGCCCGTCTCCGTGCCGACGTCGTGGAACTGCCACAGGTCGGGCGTGAGCCGGGCGACGTGTCCGGCCACCCGCTTCTCGTCGTCCTCGTCCGAGAAGTGCGCGCCCAGCGTGCAGCACCCGTCGTCCGCACGGCCCGCCTGGATGCCCTGGCAGCCGCTGCCGAAGATGCAGGTCCACCTGGACGTCAGCCAGGTCAGATCGCAACGGAAGATCTGCTCGTCGTCGGCGGGGTCGGGAAACTCGACCCAGGCCCGCGCGAAGTCGAGCCCCTTCTCATCGGGCCCGCCGGGCCCCTTTGCTTCCGGCTGCTGCATCTCCTGCTTCATCTTCTGCTTCTTCGTGACTTTGTCCGGCTTCGCCTTTTTCGTCTTTGGCACGGGCCAAGAGTAAGACCGACCGGAGCAGTAGCGTTCCGGGTATGAGACTCGGAGTCCTCGACGTGGGGTCGAACACGGTTCATCTGCTGGTGGTCGACGCGCACCCCGGCGCCCGCCCGCTGCCCGCACACTCGCACAAGGCGGAGCTGCGGCTGGCCGAACTCCTCGACATGGACGGGGCGATCGGCCCCGAGGGCGTCGACCGGCTCGTGTCGACGGTCACCGACGCGCTGCGGGCCGCCGAGGACAAGGGCTGCGAGGACGTACTCGCGTTCGCCACGTCCGCCGTGCGCGAGGCGAGCAACGCGGACCAGGTGCTGGCCCGGGTGCGGGAGGAGACGGGCATCGCCCTGGCCGTACTGAGCGGCGAGGAGGAGGCCCGGCTGACCTTCCTGGCCGCGCGCCGCTGGTTCGGCTGGTCGGCGGGGAAGCTGCTGGTGCTGGACATCGGCGGCGGTTCGCTGGAGGTCGGCTACGGGATGGACGAGGAGCCCGATGCCGCCGTCTCGCTGCCGCTCGGCGCCGGGCGCCTCACCGCGAGCTGGCTGCCCGGTGATCCGCCGGCCGCGACGGACGTACGGATGCTGCGCCGCCACGTCCGGGCCGGCATCGCCCGCACGGTCGGCGAGTTCACCCGGCTGGGCCCGCCGGACCATGTCGTCGGGACGTCCAAGACCTTCAAGCAGCTCGCCAGGATCGCGGGCGCCGCACGCTCCGCGGAGGGCCTGTACGTCCAGCGCGTCCTCACCCGCAAGGCGCTGGAGGAGTGGGTGCCGAAGCTGGCGGCGATGACCGTCGAGCAGCGGGGCCACCTGCCCGGGGTGGCCGAGGGGAGGGCCGCGCAGCTGCTGGCCGGGGCGCTGGTCGCCGAAGGGGCGATGGACCTGTTCGGGGTCGAGGAGCTGGAGATCTGCCCCTGGGCGCTGCGTGAGGGAGTCATCCTGCGCCGCCTGGACCACCTCCCGACCGGCCAGGTCGCACTCGACTGATCCCCCGTCCCGGGGGTCATGGCCCTTCTCACTTTCAGCCGGGGTCCCTCTTCGACGCGTACCGCTGCCCGTACCCTGTCTCCGTGGCAGAACCAGTGGTGCGCATCCCGGATGCGAAGGTCGCCCTGTCGACTGCTTCGGTCTATCCGGAGTCGACGGCGACGGCCTTCGAGATCGCTGCGCGCCTGGGCTACGACGGCGTCGAGGTCATGGTGTGGACCGACCCGGTCAGCCAGGACATCGAGGCGCTGAAGCGGCTGTCGGACTACCACCAGGTCCCGATCCTCGCCGTGCACGCGCCCTGCCTGCTGATCACGCAGCGGGTCTGGTCCACCGACCCGTGGGTCAAGCTCCAGCGGGCCAGGGCGGCTGCGGAGAAGCTCGGGGCGTCGACGGTGGTGGTCCACCCGCCGTTCCGTTGGCAGCGCAACTACGCACGCGACTTCGTCAGCGGAATCTGGCGCATGGCGGACGAGACCGATGTGCGGTTCGCGGTGGAGAACATGTACCCGTGGCGCTACCGGGACCGCGAGATGCTCGCGTACGCCCCCGACTGGGACGTCACCCAGGACGACTACCGGCACTTCACCGTGGACCTCTCGCACACCGCGACCGCACGGACCGACAGCCTGGCGATGGTGGACCGGATGGGCGACCGCCTCGCCCACGTCCACCTCGCCGACGGCAAGGGCTCCGCCAAGGACGAGCACCTGGTGCCCGGCCGGGGCGACCAGCCCTGTGCGGAACTGCTGGAGCGCCTCGCCCGTACCGCGTTCGACGGCCATGTGGTCATCGAGGTCAACACGCGCCGCGCCATGTCAGCGGCCGAACGCGAGGCCGACCTCGCGGAGGCGCTCGCTTTCACCCGGCTCCACCTGGCGTCCTCCGCGCAGGCACCCCGCTCATGACCCCGGGCGCGGACGGCCCGGCTCCCCGCCGCCGGGGCCGCCCTTCCCGTACGGCGAAGAGCGCCGGCCCCGACGCCCGGACGCGGATCCTCGAGGCGGCCCGTACCGAATTCGCCGAGCGCGGCTACGACAAGACGTCGATGCGCGGCATCGCCAAGGCGGCCGGCGTCGACGCTGCCCTGGTCCACCACTACTTCGGTACGAAGGACGAGGTCTTCGCGGCAGCCATCGAGGTCTCCTTCGAGCCCGCGCTCGTCATCCCCGAGATCCTCGGCGGTCCCATGGACAGCGTCGGCGAGCGGCTGGCCCGGTACTTCATCGGCGTCTGGGAGAACCCGGTGTCCCGTGCGCCGATGCTGGCGATCCTGCGCTCCGCGCTCACGCACGAGGCGGCCGCGAAGGTCCTGCGGGGCTTCGTGCTGCGACGGCTTCTGGAGCGGATCGCGGGGGACCTGGACGTACCCGACCCGACCTTCCGCGCCGAACTGGCCGCCTCGCACATGATCGGGATCGCGATCCTGCGCTATGTGATCCAGGCGGAACCACTGGCGTCGGCGGACCCGGAGAAGATCATCACCATGGTGGCCCCGACGCTCCAGCGCTACCTCACGGGGCAGGACGTCCCGTAGGGCCGGCGGGTGCCGCACCTGCCCGGACACTGGGCACCGCGTCCCGGAATCCGGACACGCTGTCCAGATCCTGGAGCGGGGCGTACGCTCGGAGACAGTCTTTATCTGTCGAAGGAGCGATCGGCGATGCCCCATCTGAGGTCCCGCACTGTCACCCACGGCCGCAACATGGCGGGCGCCCGCGCCCTTATGCGGGCGTCAGGCGTAGCCAGTGAGGACATCGGCAAGCCGATCATCGCGGTAGCCAACTCCTTCACGGAGTTCGTCCCCGGGCACACCCACCTCGCCCCCGTCGGCCGGATCGTCTCCGAGGCGATCAAGGCCGCAGGCGCGGTGCCCCGCGAGTTCAACACGATCGCGGTGGACGACGGCATCGCGATGGGCCACGGCGGCATGCTCTACAGCCTGCCCTCCCGCGACCTCATCGCGGACAGCGTCGAGTACATGGTCGAGGCCCACTGCGCCGACGCGCTGATCTGCATCTCCAACTGCGACAAGATCACCCCCGGCATGCTGATGGCGGCCCTTCGCCTCAACATCCCCACGATCTTCGTCTCCGGCGGTCCGATGGAGGCCGGCAAGGCCACCCTCGTCGACGGCACGGTCCGCAGCCTCGACCTGGTCGACGCGATCTCCGACGCGGTGAACGACAAGATCTCGGACGAGGACATCCTCCGTATCGAGGAGAACGCCTGTCCGACCTGTGGCAGCTGTTCCGGCATGTTCACCGCCAACTCGATGAACTGCCTCGCCGAGGCGATCGGCCTGGCCCTGCCCGGCAACGGCTCGGTCCTCGCCACGCACACCGCCCGCAAGGCGCTGTACGAGGACGCCGGCCGCACGATCGTCGAGATCACCAAGCGCCACTACGAGCAGGACGACGAGACGGTCCTCCCCCGGAACATCGCCTCGCGGGCCGCCTTCGAGAACGCCATGGCCCTGGACATCGCCATGGGCGGCTCGACCAACACGATCCTGCACCTGCTGGCCGCCGCCCAGGAGGCCGAGCTCGACTTCGGCCTCCCGGAGATGGACGCGATCTCGCGCCGTGTCCCCTGCCTCGCGAAGGTCGCGCCGAACGTCGCGCCCGGCGGCACGTACTACATGGAGGACATCCACCGGGCCGGCGGCATCCCCGCCATCCTCGGTGAGCTCTACCGCGGCGGCCTCCTCAACGAGGACGTCCACTCCGTCCACTCCGACTCCCTCGCGGACTGGCTGAAGTCCTGGGACGTGCGGGGCGGCTCCCCGTCCCCCGACGCGATCGAGCTGTGGCACGCGGCCCCCGGCTGCGTCCGCTCCGCGACCGCCTTCTCGCAGTCCGAGCGCTGGGACACCCTCGACCTCGACGCCGAGGGCGGCTGCATCCGCTCCGTGGAGCACGCGTACTCGAAGGACGGCGGCCTCGCGGTCCTCAAGGGCAACCTCGCGGTCGACGGCTGTGTCGTCAAGACAGCCGGTGTGGACGAATCGATCTGGACCTTCGAGGGCCCGGCCGTGGTCTGCGAGTCCCAGGACGACGCGGTGGACAAGATCCTCCGGAAGGAGATCACGCACGGCGACGTCGTCGTCATCCGCTACGAGGGCCCGCGCGGCGGCCCCGGCATGCAGGAGATGCTCTACCCGACGTCGTTCCTGAAGGGGCGCGGTCTCGGCAAGACCTGCGCGCTCGTCACCGACGGCCGTTTCTCCGGCGGCACGTCCGGGCTGTCCATCGGGCACGCGTCGCCGGAGGCGGCGTCCGGCGGCACCATCGCGCTCGTCGAGGACGGCGACCGGATCAGGATCGACATCCCGAACCGTTCGATCGAGCTCCTCGTCCCCGAGGCCGAGCTGGCCACCCGCCGAGCGGCCCTGAACGGCGTGTACGCGCCGAAGAACCGCGACCGCAAGGTCTCGGCGGCGCTGCGGGCCTACGCGGCCATGGCGACGAGCGCGGACCGCGGCGCCGTGCGCGACGTCTCCAAGCTCGGCTGATACCACCGCACGGCCGACCCCGTCCCCGGTATCACCAGTGGGCGGGGTCGTTCGCGTCCACGGCGAAAACGGAACCGTCCGGGGAGGTTCCGTACACGGCCGTGCCGAGGACCACGGGAGCGGGCAGCGACGAGGCGTGGCTGAGCTTCCCCGCCCTCAGCCGCGGACGGGTCTGCCCGAGCAGCGTTCCGTGTTCCGTGTCGACGGCGAGCAGCCGCCCGTCGGCCGCGGAGAAGTACAGCCGGTCGCCCTCTCCGAGGACGGGCGAGGACGTGAGCCCGACGGCGGTCTCCAGGCGCCACCGTTCCGCTTTCCCGCTGCTCGGACGGATTCCGGCGGCCAGCAGTGTGCCGCCGCGTTCCAGCAGGTACGCGGTGTCGCCGCCGAGCACGACCTCCGGTTCGTTCATCCGGAAGGGCAGCGTCGTCCGGGTGGCGCTCCGCAGCACCGGGTCGTAGCGCACCAGCCCGGTGGTCTGGGCGTTCTCGTCCATGGACGTGAGGACGAGTATCCCGTCGGACGCCCCGGCCGGGGTGAGCGTCCCGTCCAGCCGGCGCTGCCAGGCGGTGCGCCCGGTCCGCGCCTCGACCGCCGTGACGAGCGTGGTGGTCCCGTGCGCCGAGTTCTCGAAGGCGTACGCGAGTCCTGTTCCGCTGTCGTACAGCGCGTAGCCCGGCCGGCGGTGGCCGGGGACGGTGTGCCGCCAGCGTGAGGCGCCGGTCGTGGCGTCGAGGCCCTGCGCGGTGCCGTCCCGCCCGACCATCAGCAGCGTGTCACCGGCAGGGAAGGGGACGTCGAGGTACGCGGAGAGGTCCGTCCTCCAGAGCTGGGTGCCCCGGCCGGGGTCGTAGGCCCGGAGGGTTTCGCCCGGCACGGCGGTGTACGCCGGTCCGCCGGCCGGCGCTCCCAGTTCGGGGGCCTCCGGCGAGGCGTCCCGCTGCGACCAGATCACCCGGCCGTCCGACGGGTCCAGCCGCGCCGTGCCGAAGCCCGCGGCCACGCAGTACAACGCGGAGTCCGCACCCGTCCCCGAGGGGGAGCACGAGGGTGTCGAGCCCTGCGGGGAAGGCAGCGGTGTCTGCCACGGTACGAAGGCCGGCGCGCTCTTCTTCCTCCCCTCGGCCTCGGCCGTGCCCGGGGTCCCGGAGCTGTTCCACGCACCGGCCGCCCACACACAGCCGGCGATCAGGGCGAGCACTCCCGCGGCCACCGCGAGCCGCCGTCCCGTCCGCCGCCCGCGACTCGCCCCGGACGGCGGTTCCGGCGCCCGTATGTGGGTCGCCGTCTCCTGGGCGGGCTCCCGCGCGCCGGACGCCGCCCCGGACCCGACGGAGGCGGGGCGCCGCTGTGCCGGGACGAACGCCGTGGCCTCGTACGACGGGGGATGCAGCGCCGCCATGATCTCGTCCGGGGTGGGACGCTCCGCGGGATCCTTCGCCAGACACCGCCCGACCAGCGGTGCCAGATCGGCGGGCACCCCGGCCAGATCGGCCTCGTCGTGCACCACCTGATAGGCCACGATGTACGGGCTGTCCGAGTCGAAGGGCCCCCGGCCGGTCGCCGCGTGGACCAGCACCGCGCCCAGCGCGAACACATCCGCGGCGGGGCCGACCTCACGCGGCCGCTGGAACTGCTCGGGCGCCATGTACGGGGGCGAGCCGATCAGCTTTCCCGTCTCGGTGCGCAGATCGCTGTCGTACGGCCGGGAGATCCCGAAGTCGATGACCTTGGGACCGGAGTCGGGGAGCATCACGTTGCTCGGCTTGAGATCGCGGTGGATGACACCGGCCCGGTGGATGTCACGCAAGGCCTCGGCCAGCCCTGCCGTGAGCCTGCGCAGCTCGGCCGGGCTCATCGGCCCGTTCCGCTTGACCTGTGCGGAGAGCGTCGGGCCGGGCACGTAGAGCGTGGCCATCCAGGGCAGTTCGGCTGTCGGATCGGCATCCACGACCGGAGCGGTGAACGCGCCGCTGACCCTGCGGGCCGCCGCGACCTCCTGCCGGAACCGTGCCCGGAACTCGGGGTCCGCCGCATGCTGGCGGTGCACCACCTTGACCGCGAGCTGCAGCCCGGAGGCGGAGCGTGCCAGGTGCACCACACCCATGCCGCCCGCACCGAGACATGCCTCGAGCCGGTACCGGCCGGCGTACTCAGGTTGTTCCGCTTCCGGATGCGATCCGGTACCTCGCAGCGGCGGCACCGCCCACCCCCGTGTGTTCGTCCGCAAGCGCGACGCACGGAGCCTAGTCGATGGTGCGTGCGAGTCGGCTGGGGGTTGTTAGCCTGCGCGTCGTACGCATCGTTTTCAACGGGGGAGGCCCTCATGGGCGTTGGAGAGAACACCGGCATCACCGACAGCGCGGCGGCGGACGACCAGGGGGTGACGACGCTCGCCGCGAGCGTCGTCAGATACCCCATCGCCCCCGGCTACCGCGTCAACGTCCGCAAGGGACCCGGCACGCAGTACGGGATCGTCAGGACGCTGCCGTACGGGATGAGCGTCCCGGTCTACTGCCAGAAGCCGGGGGAGCGGGTCAGCGGCCCGTACGGCACGACGAACCTCTGGGACAACATCGCCAGCGGCGAGTTCGTGTCCGACGCGTACGTGCACACGGGCAGTGACGGCTACATCGCCCCGCGCTGCGACTGACACGCACCGCGCTCGCCCAGGGATAATCGATTCCGTGAGCGAGAACAGCGAAGCATCCGGTACGCCCTCCGGCAGCACGACGTCCGGCGGCAGCACGCCGGGTCCGCAGCCCGAGCCCCTTCGTTTCTTCGGTACGACCTGGGTCGACCACGACGGTGGCTACGGGCTGCGGCGCGCCGGGGCAGCCGTCGGCTCGCTCGCGGCAGCCGTCGCCTCGTGCTTCGTCCTCCGCTTCGCGTACCAGGGCCTGGAGATCGCCGAGGTCGGCAGCCTCGTCGGCATGCTCGTGGTCCTGATGTTCGCGGTGTGCAGCGCCATCGCCTTCCGCAGGACCTGGGACGGGTTCAGCCGCCGTCCCGCCGACCCGTCCCGCGAGGACAGCCTGCGCGGCCTCAAGTCCATCGGCTTCATCGGCTCGCTCCTCGCGTACTTCTTCCGCTCCCTCCTGGAGGCGCCCGGCGAGAAGCTCCGACGCACGGAGTACGAGACGGCGCTCGCCCAGTACGTGAAGCGCCGCTCGACCCGCACGGGCAACCCGGCGGCCCGCAGGAGCGCCAAGGGCAAGCGCACCGGGCGGAAGTAGCGTCTGCGGAAAACCGCTCCCGCGTAGGCCGGGGCAGAGGCACGATGAGTGCATGGCCACTGCACGCGCCCTCTCGTTCGACCGTGCCGCCGCCCAGTACGCGGCGGCCCGCCCCGACTACCCGCCCGCCCTCTTCGACGCCGTCGAGGAGTTGGCGGGCCGTCCGCTGCGGGGCGCCCGCACCGTCGACATCGGCGCCGGAACAGGCATCGCCACCCGGCTGCTCCACGCCCGGGGCGCCAGGGTCACGGCCGTGGAGCCGGGCCCCGGTATGGCGGCCGAACTGCACCGGACGCTCCCGTCCGTACCGATCGTTCGGGGGGACGGCAACCGTCTCCCGCTGGCCACCGCGTCGGCCGACCTGATCACCTACGCACAGTCGTGGCACTGGACGGATCAGGAACGCTCGATGCCCGAGGCGTTCCGCGTCCTGCGTCCCGGGGGCGC
Source organism: Streptomyces sp. NPDC056452 (assembly GCF_042796085.1). Lineage (NCBI taxonomy): Bacteria > Bacillati > Actinomycetota > Actinomycetes > Kitasatosporales > Streptomycetaceae > Streptomyces > Streptomyces sp. NPDC056452. The sequence continues at coordinate 6,564 of NZ_JBHTRI010000018.1, read as the reverse complement.
CCTGGCGCTGTGGTGGAACGTCTCCGACCACTCCGTCGCCTGGATCGCCGACCAGGACACCCGTCTGCGCCGCCACCTCGGCGCCGACAACAGCGCGCACGGCTCCTCGCCCGCGTCCCCGGTCCCCGGCAGCCGGTTCCGCGAGTTGCCCCGGCCGGACGGCGGCGGCTTCGCGCAGCGCCTGCTCCCCTGGTCCCGGACGGTGCCGGTCGAGACCCACCTCGCCAACCTCGCCAGCCATTCCGCGTTCCTCGTGCTCGGCACCGCCGGTGAGGAGGCCACCCGCCGTTTCCTCGCCGCGGAGCGCGCTCACCTCGCCGGGCTCTTCCCGGACGGCAGGGTCGAGGAGCGCTATGTCGCCGACCTCATCGTGGCGATCCGCTGACCGTGCCGGTCTCCTGGTCCCGTCGTGCCTCGTGGGCCTCGGCCCATCCCTCCAGAGCGGCCGCACACGCGTGGTCGGTGTGCCGGAGCCCCGCCAGATCCAGCTCCACCACCCGGTCGCGCGGCAGTGCGTCCAGGGCGTCGAGCAGCTTCGGAAGCCGCAGGAACGTGGCATTGCCCGCCACCCGCACCCGCAGCACACCGCCGGCACCCTCCTCCACCTCCACATGCACATGGCTGATGTCCCAGGCGGTCTTGGCGACGGCCAGCACCAGTCCGACCACGACCCCCTCGAACAGGCTGGTCGCCACGATGGTCCCGGCCGTCACCCCCAGCACCACCGCCTCACCACGGTGCTCACGCCACAGCGGCACCAGCGTCCGTACGGGAATGAGCTTGTAGCCGGCGTGGACGAGTACGCCCGCCAGAGCCGCCACCGGAATGATCCCCAGCGCGATCGGCAGGGCCGCGGCGAAGAGCAGCAGCCACACGCCGTGCAGGATGCGGGACGCCTTCGTCCGCGCGCCGGCCTGCACATTGGCGACGCTGCGCACGATCACCGCGGTCATCGGCAGGGCGCCCAGCACCCCGCACACGGCATTGCCCGCGCCCTGCGCGATCAGTTCCTTGTCGTAGTCGGTCCGCTTCCCGTTGTGCAGCCGGTCCACCGCCGCCGCGCTGAACAGTGACTCCGCCGAGGCGATCAGCGCGAACGCGAGGACGGTGCCGAGGACCCCGGCTTCAAGGAGCCGCGCCCAGTCGGCGATCCCGGGCGGCTGTACGGCGTCGAGCAGGCCGTTCACCTCCAGCCGGCGCACCGGCAGACCGAACACCGCGGTGGCCCCGGCCGCGAGCCCCACCGCCACCAGCGGCGCGGGCACCACACGCGCTGCCCGCCGCCACTTCGGCCAGAGCGTCAGTACGACGACGGTCCCGACCCCCAATGCGACAGCCGGACCGGACACCCCCTTGCCGAGCAGAAGGCCCGGCAGCCCCGCGATCTTCTGCCCCATGGAGCCGGGAGCCGTCGCGTCGGCGAGTACGTACACCTGACCGGAGATCAGGACCAGTCCGATCCCGGCGAGCATCCCGTGCACCACGGCGATGGACACGGCACGGAACCACCGTCCGAGCCGCATGACCCCCAGAGCCACCTGCAGTGCGCCGGCGGTCAGGACCAGCACCCCGAGGGCGCCGATCCCGTAGAGCGCGACCGCCTCGTACACCAGGACGGTCAGCCCGGCCGCAGGACCGCTGACCTGCAGGCTGCTGCCCGGGAGCAGTCCCGCGACGATTCCTCCGACGATCCCGGTGATCAGTCCGAGCTCGGCCGGCACGCCCGAGGCGACGGCGACACCCACGCAGAGGGGCAGGGCAACGAGAAAGACGACGAGTGAAGCGGTGAAGTCGGCGCGAGAGACCGGAATGCCACGCAATGAAGGTGCCTCCGTCGGCAGTGGGCGGTGAGAAACATGGGTGCAGTACGGGATGGAACGAAGCAGAACGGGGTGGAACGGGAGCGGACCACTCATTCCGATCACGCCTCGGGCCGACCGCGCCCGACGCCACGCCGATCCCTTGACGCGGGACCTTCGACGGGACGAAAATTCATCACATGATGAATTCTCCGTACGGTGCGGGAACCGGCCGCGCTCCCACAGCCGCACCCGCCGCCACAGCTGCCGTCGAAGCCCGCGCCCTCACCGTCGAACGAGGCGACCGCACCGTGCTCCGCAGCCTCGACTTCGCCGTCGAACCGGGCAGGATCACCGGACTCCTCGGCCCCTCGGGCTGCGGGAAATCCACACTCATGCGCTCCGTCGTCGGCACCCAGGCAAAGGTCACCGGCACCCTCGACGTCCTCGGCCGCCCCGCGGGGCACCCCGCACTGCGCCCCCGCATCGGCTACGTCACCCAGGCCCCGTCCGTCTACACCGACCTCACCGTTCGGCAGAACCTGGACTACTTCGCGGCCGTCCTCCAGCCGGGACGCAGCCACCGGGACGCCCGCGGGGAAGCCGTCACCCGAGCCATCCAGGACGTCGACCTCACCACCCACGCCGACGCACTGGCCGGGAACCTCTCCGGTGGCCAGCTCAGCCGCGTCTCCCTCGCGGTCGCCCTGCTCGGCACACCCGAACTCCTGGTCCTCGACGAACCGACCGTGGGCCTCGACCCCGTACTCCGCCGGGACCTCTGGAACCTCTTCCACACCCTCGCCGCCGACCGGGGCACCACGATCCTCGTCTCCTCGCACGTCATGGACGAGGCCGAGCGCTGCCACCGGCTGCTGCTCATGCGCGCGGGCGAGATCCTCGCCTCCGACACCCCCGAAGGCCTGCGCACCCGCACCGGCTCCGCCACCGTCGAGGAGGCCTTCCTCCACCTCGTCGACGAAGCCGCCACCGCCACCCGCCAGGAGACGACCCGATGAGCACCACGGCCCCCGCGCACACCCCGCAGCCGCTGAGCCCCGCCCGCACCCTGGCCACCGCCGCCCGTGTCCTGCGCCAGCTCCGGCACGACCCCCGCACCATCGCGCTGCTGCTGATCGTCCCCGTCCTGATGATCACGCTGCTGCGCTACGTCTTCGACGGCAGCCCGCAGACCTTCGACGCCATCGGCGCCTCGCTGCTCGGCATCTTCCCGCTCATCACGATGTTCCTGGTGACCTCGATCGCCACGCTGCGCGAACGCACATCGGGCACCCTCGAACGTCTCCTCGCGATGCCCCTGGGCAAGGGCGACCTGATCGCCGGTTACGCACTCGCCTTCGGGGCGGTCGCCGTCCTCCAGTCCGTCCTGGCCACCGCACTGTCCGTGTGGGTGCTCGGCCTGGATGTCGTCGGATCGCCCTGGCTGCTGCTCCTGGTCGCCCTGCTCGACGCGCTGCTCGGGACGGCGCTCGGCCTGTTCGTCTCGGCCTTCGCCGCCTCCGAGTTCCAGGCGGTCCAGTTCATGCCGGCCGTGATCTTCCCCCAGCTGCTCCTGTGCGGACTGTTCACCCCGCGCGACCAGATGCACCCCGCCCTGGAAGCCATCTCGAACGTCATGCCGATGTCGTACGCCGTCGACGGGATGAACGAGGTCCTCACCCACACCGACATCACCGCCGACTTCTTCCGCGACATCGTGATCGTCGCGGGCTGCGCCCTGCTCGTCCTCTGCCTGGGCGCGGCCACCCTCCGCCGCCGCACCACCTGAACACCCGGTGCGAGGATGGCGGCAACGACGAGAACCGCCACCCGGAGGGTGAAACCGCATGACCCAGACAGTCGCAGTCCTCGGTACAGGAAAAATCGGCGAGGCTCTGCTCAGCGGCATGATCCGGGCGGGCTGGCGCGCCGCCGATCTCCTGGTGACCACGCGGCGCTCCGAGCGCGCCGAGGAGCTCCGCACCCGCTACGGCGTCGAGTCCGTCACCAACGCCGAAGCCGCCAAGAGCGCGGACATCCTCATCCTCGCGGTCAAGCCGCAGGACATGGGCAAGCTCCTCGACGAACTCGCCCCGCACGTCACCGCCGACCGTCTCGTCATCACCGCCGCCGCCGGTATCCCGACCGCGTTCATCGAGGAGCGCCTCACCGAGGGCACCCCGGTCGTCCGTGTCATGCCGAACACCCCCGTCGTCGTGGACGAGGGCATGTCCGTGATCTCGGCGGGCAGCCACGCCACCCCCGGACACCTGGCCCACGCCGAGGCGATCTTCGGCGGCGTCGGCAAGACCCTTCGCGTCCCGGAGTCCCAGCAGGACGCCGCCACCGCGCTCTCCGGCTCCGGACCCGCGTACTTCTACTTCCTCGTCGAGGCCATGACCGACGCGGGCATCCTGCTCGGCCTGCCCCGCGCCCAGGCCCACGACCTGATCGTCCAGGCCGCCATCGGCGCCGCGATCATGCTCCGGGACAGCGGTGAACACCCGGTCAAGCTCCGCGAGGCCGTCACCAGCCCGGCCGGCACCACCATCAGCGCCATCAGGGAACTGGAGAACCACGGCGTACGAGCCGCCCTCATCGCCGCACTCGAAGCAGCCCGCGACCGCAGCCGCGAGCTCGCCTCCGGCAACGGCTGAGCCGCCGCGCCCCTGCCCCACCTCACTCGCCTACTTCACCGCGGCAACCAGATCCGCACTGCGCACCACCTTCGCGAACCCACCGCCGTGCAGCGTCACGGCGGTGGCCCGCGCCAGCTCGTCCGCACCCAGGGCCCATCCCCACGGCCCCACCGCGTCGAAGGTGTACGTCGCGTCGAAAGCGAAGAACACCTCGTACCCGAGATTGCCGCCCATGCGCGCTGTCGTCTCCGCGCACATATTGGTCTGAATCCCGGCCACCACGATCTGCCGCACCCCGGCCTCCCGCAGCCAGGCATCCAGATCGGGCGTCCCGTAGAAGGCGGAGTTCACCGACTTCGTCAGGAACAACTCCGCCCCGTCCCCCTTTCCGCGACGCTCCTCCACGTACTCCTTGAACGCATTTCCCGAATAGCCCACCCGCAGGGGCGAGTCCGGCTTGATCGAGTCATGCCGCACGAACACGACGGGCCGGCCACTCGCCTGCCAGGCATCGATCAGCCCCGCGATGTTCCTGTCGGCATCCGGATTGTTCCGCGGTCCCCAGTACGCCTCCTCCTCGAAGCCCTGCTGCACATCCACCACGACCAGCGCTGCGTTCCCTGCGATCTCCATGCCTCCACTCTCCGTCGACGGGCGGCCGTCTCCCAGAGCCGGGAAAGTCATCGATCGATGCTTTACTGCCAAGGTGCCCGCCTCGCCGAACCGCCCCGCCCGCATCGCTCTGGTCTCGTTCCCGGGAGTGCGGGCGTTCGACGTCTCCGTCATCACCGAGGTCTGGGGCGTGGACCGCACCGACCGGGGTGTCCCCGCCTTCGACCTGCGCCGCGCCGCCGCCGACCCGGCACCCATTCCGCTCCGCGGGGGCCTGTCCCTCACCCCGGACCGCACGCTGGCCTGGCTGTCCGGCTGCGACCTGATCGTGGTGCCCGGCCTCGACGACCACCTCACCCCGGCCCCGGCCGTGGTGCTCGAGGCCCTGCGCGGTGCCCAAGCGCGGGGCACACCCATCGCCGCGCTCTGCGGCGGCGCCTTCACGCTTGCGCAGGCGGGGCTGCTCGACGGCCGTCAGGCCGTCACCCACTGGAACCTCACCGACCTCCTTCATGCCCACCACCCCGAGGTCACCGTGGTGCCGGACGCCCTCTTCCTCCGCGACGGGAACATCTGGACCTCGGCGGGCACGGCGGCCGGCATCGACCTCTGCCTCCATCTGGTCCGCATCACCCATGGAGCCGAAGTGGCGGCCACGATCGCCCGTTCGATGGTCACGGCCCCGTTCCGGACCGGAACCCAGGCCCAGTTCATCGAGCACCCCACCCCGGAGTCCGACCGGGACGCCGACACTCTTGCCTCGGTCCGCGCCCATGCGCTGGCCCACCTGGCGGAACCGCACACCGTGGCCACCCTCGCGGCCCGGGCCGGCATGTCCGCACGCACTTTCGCCCGTCATTTCCAGGCCACCACCGGGACCACTCCACTGCGCTGGCTGATCACGCAACGCATCGCCGCAGCCCAGAAGCTCCTCGAACGCACCGACCTGCCCCTCCCGGAGGTGGCCCGCCGCACGGGGTTCGGCAGCGAGATCACCATGCGGCAGCACTTCGCGGCGCACCTCTCCACGAGCCCGCGCGACTACCGGACAGCCTTCCGCGACGCGGGGGCCAGGCCGGAGGTTGACACCACCCGTGCGGATCCGTAGTGTGCTCCGAGTTGTCCGACGTGAGCGCCGACCCCGGTCGGTCCCCGGACAGCCATTCCGTAGTGACCACCAGAAACCGGCGACTGTGTCGCACGTTTTCTGTGTGCACGTTCGGAATGAGGAATCCACGTTCGAAGGAACGATGACCCGATTAGCGTCGGGGCCCCGGATTCCGCTAAAGTCTCACTCGTCGGAACGGCCCAACAGCCGGGATGACAAGCCCCGCTGACTGGGAATCAGGCCCGAAAGGATCTGATAGAGTCGGACTCGCCGGAAAGGGAAACGCGAAAGCGAAGAACTGGAAAGCGGAACCCGCTTCGACCGGGAATCGGACACGAAAGAGTCTGATAGAGTCGGAAACGCAAGAACGAAGGGAAGCGCCCGGAGGGCCCCGGTGAAACGGGAC
>NZ_JBHTRI010000017.1:72058-159597 GCF_042796085.1 Streptomyces sp. NPDC056452 | reverse complement strand
TGCAGCGCCTGCTCGACCGCGTACTCGTCCAGCTCCGACAGCAGACCGTCGACGTCGTCACGGTCCAGGGTCAGGTCATCGGCGAAGTGCCGGTCACCGGTGGCGTCGGGCACGTACTTCACACAGACAACGATCCTCAAGCTCACGCCGGCTCTCCTAGCTGATGCGGTTCGTGAAATCGACAATATGGCACTCAGTACCCCTATGCAAGGCACCTAGTGCCAATTCCAGTGTTCCGGTGTTACGTTCCCCGCATGACTGAAGCGCGCAGGCGACGCAAGGCGGCAGCCGAACCGGACTCCGCGAAGCCCCCCGTCAAGGTGCCGATGCGGGAGGCGCTGGCCGAGGCGGCCTTTCAGCTGTTCCTGGAGCGCGGCTTCGAGCGGACCACAGTGGACGACATCGTTGCGCGGGCGGGCGTTGGGCGTCGTTCGTTCTTCCGGTACTTCCCGTCGAAGGAGGATGCGGTCTTCCCCGACCACGAGCGCTGCCTGGCCGACATGACCGCTCTCCTGGACGGGCGCGAGGATCCCGATCCCGTCGGTGCGGTGTGCGACGCCGCGCGGCTCGTCATGCGGATGTACGCGGCGAACCCCGAGTTCTCCGTACAGCGCTACGGGCTGACGCGTGAGGTTCCGGGGCTGCGCATGTACGAGCAGTCTGTCGTGCGCCGGTACGAACGCACCCTGGCCGCCTACCTTCGCGGGCGCTGGGCCGGGGTGCCCGAGGGCGGTCTGCGGGCCGACGTGGTGGCCGCCGCGGTCGTGGCCGCGCACAACAACGCGCTGCGGTCATGGCTCCGTTCGGGCGGAGTGGGGGACGCCGACGTCGCCGTGGACGGCGCCCTCGGACTGGTGCGTGACGTCTGGGGGGAGGCGGCAGACCGGCCCGCCGGGGGTCGCGAGGCGGAGGGTGAAGTGGTCGTCATGGTCGCCCCGAAGGGTGCCCCGATGTGGCGCGTCGTGCAGCAGATCGAGTCCGCCCTCGGCGACGGCTGATCGTGTAGAGGGAACTCAGTACCTTTGTCCACGGTCCTTCCGACGGCTCCCGTGCCCCGTGTGCGGATCGGCGTACTCCGGTGGCGGCCCTGTGTCACTTCGGTACGAGCACGATCCAGACCTGGCCCGTCGCGAACGTCATCGGCTCGCCGTCCTCGGTGGTGAAGCCGGTCGGCGACTCGGCGGTATTTCGCTCCCATGCCACGTCGTACGACTTGCCGTCACGCAGGACGGCCGCCGAACCGGACCCCACGGTCGCGCTGAAAGGCGAGGTGTTTCCGCCTCGGTCCCGGAAGCGCGAATCCTGCACGTCCACGTCCTGCAGGACCACTGTGGCCGCTCCGAGCCGGTCCCCGGTGGCCGTACGGGCCGGGGTGCCGTCCATGCTCACCAGCCACTGGTCCCGGTCCGCGGACCAGGTGAAGGTGAACCGTGCTGACGGGTACGACACGGTGCGCCCGCTGACGGGAGTACCGCCCGGGGGCGGCGCAGCGAAGCGGAGCCCGATGTCCTCGGCCGCGTTCACCCCGGTGCGGGCGTGCGGGATCTTCGCCGGGCGCAGGTACAGATTGTGCGGTGCGGCGCGGTCCCCGCTGCGGAAGTAGGCGTCCGGTGCCTTCGACGGCGGCAGCGCTTCCAGGGGCGCCGCTTCGATCGACGGCCGGAGGGCGGACTGGGCGCCCGAGTACGCGAGCGTGGGCTCGTCGAACTGTCGGAGCAGCTCCAGATCCGTTTCGCGAGCGCTGCGTACGGGGCCGATGACGGACGGCACGTCGGAGGAGTAGGCGGCGAGTATGCGGCTGAGTCCGGCCTCCACCTGCTCCACGTAGACGATGTCGGCCTTCTCGAGCCCGGTCGGCGGCCGAGCCGCTTCCACGTTGTCGATCTTCACTGCGAGGACGTCGGCGCGCTGCTCCGATGACGTCGGGGGAGTTTCCTTCCCTCCGCCCGAGCTGCCGCAGGCCGCCGTGAGGGCGAGCGTGAGTGCGGCGAGTGCGGCGGCGGCCGATCTCTTCGTTCCGGAGGTACGCATGGCTGCCGCCCCTTTCGAGCCGGATCTGCGGCATGGCACCCGGCTCATGTCTTCTGCGGCGATGGCTTCCGGTCCATCATCACGCAGAAGACCGGCGGGAGCCCCTCAGACGCGGCGTCGGTATCTCTCCGGCGCCACGCGGCCGACCGGCGACGCGTCAGAGAAGTTCGAGAACCGCCGCGTTGGCCATGCGGCCCGACTACGCACATGGCGGGCAGCGGATCCGGTTGTCCCGCATGCGGTGGACAGTGGGGTCATCAGCCGATCGCCGTAGCCGCCGAGCGGGTGGCCGGGGGCCATCGCGCCACCCTTGGGGTTCATTCGCCCGTAGTCGGCGCCGGTCTGCTCGGGGCGCGGTCGGCCCACGACGGACGCCATGAGCAAGCGATCGCGCGGATCCGGCTCGCAGACGCCGCAGTTGTGCCTTTCGACGAGGCCGGATACGGCAGGACAACCGTCGACGACATCGCCGAACGTGCCGGTCCGGGGGTACGACGTTCTTCCGGTGCTACCCGTCAAGGGAAGATGTCATCTTCCTCGACCACGACCGGCTCCTCGACTTCATCAGGGACGGACTGGCGACCTCCAGGTTCCCGGAGCGACCGCTTGAGGGCGGCAGGCCGGGATGGCGGCAGGGGAAACCTGCACCGACGCCGACCGAGGCCATCGAGCTGGCCCGCGGCTTCCCCACGCCGGAGGCGCTCGAAATCCGTCCGATCCTCGAATCGGCCTGAGCAGCATGCCGCCCTCGAAGCCCTCGATGCCCGTCCGCCCGGATACCCGGCGTGCCCGAGCAGCACGACCTACCGGGTCGAAGCGCTGTACCCCTTCACAGGAGTTGACTTGGCACTGACATCGGTGAGCTACCGACCTCTGACCGGTCCCGAGGAGATCGGCCTCTTCTGCCGGCTCTCCTACGTTCTCGACCACGAACTGACCGGCGACTTCGTCCGCGGCTGCCGCCGCCCCGAGTGGGCCTGGGTGGCCCTGGACGGCGACCGTCTCCTCGCCCGGCTCGCCTGGTGGACGCCCCCGGGCGGTGACGTCCCGCTGCAGTTCGACTTCCGAGCGGCTACGGCTCCAGTGGACCCCGTCGTCCCCTGTCCCAGAATCCAAGGGGCGTCTCGCCTTCCGCCCGGTGGCCGACCGTGAGGACCTCCTCGCCCTGATGACCCCGGTCATGGAGGGCACCCTCGACGCCCACGGCCGGGCGGACCTGGCATCCGGACTGAGCCCGCGCGAGGCGGCGGAACGGCACTACGACGGAGAGTTCGCCAGGTTCACGAGTCCGCACGAGTGGTGGCGCATCGCCGAACTCCCCGACGGTGGCGGTCCGGTGGGCTTCGTCGTCCCTGCCCGCAACAGCTACCACCCGATCATCGCGTACGTCGGAGTCCTGCCCGCACACCGCGGAAACGGCTACATCGATGAGGTCCTCGCCGAAGGCACCCGCATCCTGGCCGCCGAGGGCGTAGACCGGATCAGGGCATCGACGGACCTCGGCAACGTCCCCATGGCGAAGTCCTTCGCCCGCGCCGGATACGTCAACTTCGAACGCTCCCTCAACCTGGTCTGGGACTGACACCACCTACCGCGTCCCCGGAATCCGCGCGAACGTTCTCCGGAGACGCGGCAGGGGCCCGACCCGTGATGCGGTGCACGCACCTGTCCCTCGACCTCCTGCGGACCGAGGCCGCTCGGGAGGGCGGTCGGGGCTTCTCAGGATGAGGGCGGAGGCCCATGATGACGGGATGGCTGTCAGCGAGGATCTGCTCTGGGACGCGGAGGACAAGGGCACGCGGATCGTTCCGCGGCTACGGCGCATGGCGGTGATCGGCGGCTGTCTCGGCCTTTTCGGCCTGGTGCTGTGGGTGGATTCCGACGTCAGGTGGGCCCTCTGCGCGGCTGCGGCCTATGTGCTCGTGGAGGTCGCGCACTGGGCGTGGGACCGGCGGCGCCTGGTCGAGGCGCGGATCGTCGTCGGCGAGTCCGGCGGTCTCGCAAGGCTCCGCCTCCGGCATGCCGGCGGACGGATCACGGAACACGACCCCCACCACGTGGCCCGGGTCCTCATCATCCACGACAACGTCCACGACTCCGCGAAGCTTCGTCTGCGCTTGCGGCGGAAGCGGCTCTTCTTCGGGCGTCCAGGGTATTCCCCGGTGCTCACGACGTGGCGGGAGACGTGTCCGGGAGCCGCCGTCAACGACAGGAACGCCTGGTGGGGTATGCCGGGGATCCCTGACTAGCACGGGCCCCTCCGTCTCCTGACGTGAGACACCGAGCCCGAAAGCGAGCGACCCGGGCTGTCCGGCCGAGGCCGAAGGCGGCAGCGGCGCTTCGGATCCTGTGACATCGGGCGGCGAGTCCTCGGCGCCCCCAGCGTTTCAGCAGGGGGCCGGGACGCAGACCGGTGATCGTCTCCAGCGCCCGCTTCGACCCGTCCGCCGGGTACCCGGCCTGCCCGGCCTCCGCAGTCGGCCCACTCCGCATGCGACCGCGGCGAGGTCGACGGACGATGAGCACGATGAGCGCAGCAGCGGTGACCAAGGGGGATGCCCTTCCAGGCATGAGCGATGCCCTGGTCGTGCTGAGCCACGTCAACAAGCACTTCGGCGCGCTCCATGTGCTCCAGGACATCGACCTGACGATTCACCGGGGCGAGGTCGTGGTCGTCATCGGCCCGTCAGGCGGCGGCAAGTCAACGCTGTGCCGCGCCATCAACCGGCTGGAGACCATCGACTCGGGCGAGATCGTCATCGACGGCAGGCCGCTGCCCGCCGAGGGCCGCGAGCTGGCAGGCCTGCGTGCCGATGTGGGCATGGTGTTCCAGTCCTTCAACCTCTTCGCCCACAAGACCGTCATGCAGAACGTCACGCTGGGTCAGATCAAGGTCCGCAAGAAGGACAAGTCCTCGGCCGAGGAGCGGGCGCGCTCCCTGCTGGAGCGGGTGGGTGTGGCCTCCCAGGCGGACAAGTACCCGGCCCAGTTGTCCGGCGGGCAGCAGCAGCGCGTGGCGATCGCACGGGCGCTCGCCATGGACCCGAAGGTGATGCTCTTCGACGAGCCGACCTCGGCCCTCGATCCCGAGATGATCAACGAGGTGCTGGAGGTCATGCAGCAGCTCGCCCATGAGGGCATGACCATGGCCGTCGTCACCCATGAGATGGGCTTCGCCCGTTCAGCCGCCAACCGTGTGGTCTTCATGGCGGACGGCCGGATCGTGGAGGAGACGACGCCCGAAGAGTTCTTCAACAACCCGCGCAGCGAGCGCGCCAAGGACTTCCTGTCGAAGATCCTCCACCACTGAGCGGGAACACCTGCTCACCGCTCCCGCCGCCACACCCCGTGCGGCAATCCCTAGGAATGATCACCATGAACCCTCGCAAGACCACCGCCGCCGCTGCGGCCGCAATCCTGTTGTCCCTGACCGCGGCCGCCTGTGGCTCCGACGGTGGCACCGACACCGCCGCGGGCACCGCGGCGGGCAGCCGTGCCGACACGATCACCATCGGCATCAAGTTCGACCAGCCAGGGGTCGGTCTCAAGACCCCGGACGGCGACTACACGGGCTTCGACGTCGATGTCGCGACGTATGTCGCCAAGGAGCTCGGCTTCCAACCCGAAGACATCGAGTGGAAGGAAGCCAAGAGCGCCGACCGCGAGACGCTGCTCCAGCGGGGCGACGTCGACTTCATCGCCGCGTCCTATTCGATCAACGACGAGCGCGAGAAGAAGGTCGACTTCGCAGGTCCCTACCTGCTGGCGCACCAGGACATTCTCGTCCGCGCGGACGACGACTCCATCAAGAAGCCCGAAGACCTGAACAACAAGAAGCTCTGTTCCGTCACCGGGTCCACCTCGGCGCAGAACGTCAAGACGGAGCTCGCACCGAAGGCGCAGCTGCAGGAGTACGGCGGCTACTCGGAGTGCATCACCGGCCTGGAGAACGGGGTCATCGACGCGGTGACCACCGACGACTCCATCCTGGCCGGCTACGCCTCCCAGAAGGAGTTCGAAGGAAAGTTCAGGCTCGGCGGATTCAAGCTGAGCAACGAGAACTACGGCATCGGCGTCAAGAACGGCAGCGATCTGAAGGCCAAGATCAACGCAGCGCTGGAGAAGATGGTCGCCGACGGCACCTGGGACAAGTACGTCGAGAAGAACTTCGGCCCGGCGGGCTACAAGAACGAGCCCGCACCGAAGATCGGCGTCGTCGTCACCTGAACGGAGCTGACCGGCGCGCCGCCCCGCACGTGGGCGGCGCGCCTCACGCTTCACGCACCGGGAATTGCGGGAGATCGTGTTCGATTTTCTTGAAGGTTACGACCTGCTGGGGGCCTTCTGGGTGACGGTGCAGCTCACCGTCTACTCCGCGATCGGCGCCCTGATCTGGGGAACGTTCCTGGCCGCCATGCGGGTCAGCCCCGTTCCCCTCATGCGCGGTTTCGGCACCGCCTATGTGAACGTCGTACGGAACATCCCCCTGACGGTGATCATCATCTTCACCTCGCTCGGACTGTTCCAGACCCTGGGCGTCAGCCTCGGAGCCGAAGACTTCGAGACCATCAACTTCCGGCTCGCCGTGCTCGGCTTGATCGCCTACACGTCCGCATTCGTGTGCGAGGCGCTCCGCTCCGGCATCAACACCGTGCCCCTCGGGCAGACGGAGGCCGCGCGCGCCATCGGCCTGAGCTTCCCCCAGGTGCTCAGGCTCATCGTCCTTCCGCAGGCCTTCCGCTCCGTGGTGGGCCCGCTGGCGAACGTACTGATCGCCCTGACGAAGAACACCACCGTGGCCGCCGCGATCGGGGTCGCCGAAGCGGCGACCCTGATGCGGGAGATGATCGAGAACGAGGCCCAGCTCATCCTCATCTCCGCCGTCTTCGCGGGCGGATTCATCTGCCTCACCCTGCCGACCGGGCTGTTCCTCGGCTGGGTCAGCAAGAAGGTTGCCGTGAAGCGATGACCTCCGTCCTCTACGACGAACCAGGGCCGGGCGCCAAACGGCGCAACGTCCTCTACACGATCGTGTTCCTGCTGGCACTCGGCCTCGTGGCCTGGTGGGTGATCCAGAGCCTCGCGGACAAGAACCAGCTCGAATGGGCGAAATGGCGGCCCTTCTTCACGGACTCCCGTGCCTGGTCCACGTACATCTGGCCGGGGCTGAAGAACACCATCCTTGCCGCCGTGCTCGCCATGGTCATCGCGCTGCCCCTCGGGGCGTTCTTCGGTATTGCCCGGCTCTCCGAACACTGGTGGGTGCGCGGAGCGGGCGGAACCGTCGTCGAGTTCTTCCGGGCCATTCCCGTGCTGATCCTGATGCTCTTCGCCAACGCGGCGCTCGCGGAGTTCACCGACGTCAGTCCCGACAGCCGGCCGCTGTACGCCGTGGTCACCGGGCTCGTCCTCTACAACGCCTCGGTGCTCGCCGAGGTGGTGCGCGCAGGCATCCTGTCGCTGCCCCGTGGACAGACGGATGCCGCCAAGGCGATCGGCATGCGCAAGGGCCAGACCATGACGAACGTGCTGCTCCCACAGGCGGTCACCGCGATGCTGCCGGCGCTGGTCAGCCAGCTGGTGGTCATCGTGAAGGACACCGCGCTCGGCGGCGCGCTGCTCGGCTTCTCCGAGCTTCTCGCCTCGGTCCGCCCGATGAGCGCGAACTACGGGGCCAACACGATCGCGTGCTTCACCGTCGTCGCGGCGATCTTCGTCGTGCTGAACTTCGCGCTCACCACGTTCGCCTCATGGCTGGAGAGCAGGCTGCGACGCGGAAGGAAGTCCACCGGAGCGGTGGTCGGCGTGGACGCGGTCGCCCAGCTCTCCACCCCGGGGGAGCCCATGGAGCCGGGCGGACCCGGGGCGTCCGGCGGCAGATCGAAGGACGACCGCCCCCGGTCGTGAGCCGGTCGTGGGCCGGTCCCGGAGGCCCGCTTCGTCGATGTCCTACGGGACAGCCTCAGCCCAGGTCGACCTCAGCCCAGGCCGACCGAGAACGTCCGGCATCGGGGGCAGCAGTCCTTGCCCGGTTCACGGGTGGCCCCGTCCCTTACCAACCCGTCGGCAGGCTCCTGAGGAACGGGGCAAGCCGGTCGGCGATCACCCGGTCGTCGTGAGCCGAGGTGTGCCCGTCACATCCGAGGAAGTCCAGGCCCGACTGATCGAGAAACCAGTAGTGGACCCGGCTGTCGCGGGCGGCGTTGCGCGCCTCGACCACTTGCCGCACATGCTCGGCATTTCTGTCGAAGCCGACGGCTACGAGGGCGGTGCCGGCACCGTAGCGAGTCCGCAATTTCCGGAGGAACTCACCGTAGGCGGTGCGGTAGGCGGCCGCGAGGCTGTCGGGCGTCCACGGTTCACCGGGGGTGAGGTCGGAGAAGTCGTTGGAGCCGAGGTTGACCACCACGATCTGGGGACGCCACGTTCCCGGGTTCTGCCAGACGTCGCCGTCCACGTTCAGCAGGGCGCGGTCGTAGTAGGTCCGGTACGTGACGTCCGGGCAGATGCCGGCGACGTTGCGCACCATGCCGAGGCCGGAGAAGCCGTTGATCTGGTAATCGGCGTCCAGCTGCTGGGCGGTGAGGGCGCCGTGGCTCACGTCGCTGTTGGTGTTCCGTCTGAGCTGCTCCGGATTGCAGTCGCTGGTGCCCGACACATTGCCGTAGCCCACCGTGATGGAGTCCCCGATGAACTCGATCTGGCGGTCACGGGGCGCCGGCCTGCCCAGTACGGCGCCCCCGGGCACGGCGACGAAGCCTCCGAACGTACTGGTGTCGCCCGGGGTGTCATTGCGTTTGACGACTCGGACCGTGTGCTCGCTGTCCCGCAGGCCGTTGATCCAGTGCGTGGTGTCGCCGGGTGTGACCAGGGTGGCGACGGCGGCCCCGTCGACCTGGACGTCGTAGTCGGCGGCCGCGCAGTCGAGTACCACCCCGAGCCCGGTCCCGCGGAAGCGGCCCTCGAAGTACACCCCGGGCCAGCTGAACTGCACCGTCTTCCCCAGGTCCTTGACCCGTCCTGCGGTGTGCACCTGCTCCGAGACACTCTTCACGGGGACGGGGACCAGTTGCCTCAGCTCATACCGCGGGCCCGCGTCCACCGCGGCAGGCGCCGCCGGGCGCCGCCCGCGCCCTGGCTTCGGGTTCCCTCCTCTGAAAGTCATCTGCGTGCCATTTCTCCGTCCGGGTGGCGCATCGGTGGGTCACGGCTGAACGTCCGACACTCCACCCCTGCATGTCAACAAATTTTGCTCTGAGCGCCTGCGGCGACCGGACCGGCACCAGCGGCCAGGCAGCCGGGGGGGGCGATGCCGCCGAACCGCACCAGGGGTTCCTCTCGAAGGTTCTGTGACCTGACCGAGTCGCAGGTGCCGCACGGCCGGTGCCCGAGGAGTTGCCGCACCCTGCCGGGTGGGAGCTCCTCGGGCACCATGTGTTCCCGCCGTTCTAGAACAGCGAGTGCAGCAGCTTGTTCGGCGAACCCGTGAGGGGGTTCTGGACCTTACCGCTCGTCGCGTTGTTCACCAGAGCGTTCCGGACCTGGGCCGGGGTCGCGGTCGGGTGGGCGGAGAGGTAGAGCGCCGCCACGCCCGCCGTGTGCGGGGTTGCCATGGACGTGCCCGAGATGGTGTTCGTGGCGGAGTCGCTGTCCTTCCACGCCGAGGTGATGTCCACCCCCGGCGCGAACAGGTCCAGGCACGTGCCGTAGTTGGAGAACGAGGCGCGGGCGTCTGTCCTGTCCGTCGCGCCGACCGTGATCGCCTCGGGGACGCGGGCGGGTGAGTAGTTGCACGCGTTCGCGGGGAGGCCAAGGATCGGGAGACCGTTGCCCGCGGCGATCGAGTAACTGACGCCGGAGGCGATCGACTTCTTCACCGCGTCGTCGAGCGAGGCGCTGGCGCTGCCGCCGAGGCTCATGTTGGCGACGGCCGGCTTCCTGGCGTTGGCCGTCACCCAGTCGATGCCTGCGATGACGCCGGCGGTGGTGCCGGAGCCCTCGCAGTCCAGAACGCGAACGGCGATCAGCTTGGCGCCCTTGGCGACGCCGTACGTCTTGCCGCCGACCGTGCCCGCGACGTGCGTGCCGTGGCCCTGGCAGTCCTGGCCGTTGCGGCCGTCGCCGACCGTGTCCTTGCCGACGCTCGCGCGGCCGCCGAACTCGTTGTGGGAGGTGCGGATTCCGGTGTCGACGATGTACGCGTTCACGTTCGAAGCGGACGTGACGTGCGCGTACGTAGTCGACAGCGGCAGGTTCCGCTGGTCGACCCGGTCGAGGCCCCAGGTTGCGTTCGCCTGGGTCTCGTTGAGCCGCACGATCGAGTTCTGCTCGACGTACGCCACGCGCGGATCGGCCGAGAGCGCCTTCGCCCTCGCCTCCGACAAGGAGGCCGAGAAGCCCGCGAGGACATTGCGGAAGGTGTGCTTGGGCGTGACGCCGAGATCGGCGGCACGGGTGCTGCCGTCCTTCAGGACGACAATCCAGCTGTTCTGTACGGCGGTTACGGAGGGGGCGAGGCGAAGATCGCCGATGATCGCACCTTGCGCGGTGGGGGAGACGGCGAACTGGAGACCGGTCGCAACGGCGAGCGCGGATATCAGCGCCCCGACGCGACGGGCAGTGACTCTCATCTAGTGCACCTGACCTTTCGTTGACCGGGTTACGGACAAGTACGGTCGTGCATGGTGCCAGGATGTGCGGTTGCGCGAGCCAGGGCCTCGCAGTGTGACCTACGACACAAGATCGCGACTGGCGAGTAAGTGCCTCTGAAATAAGGGGAGTTGGAGACCGTCACAGGGTGTGGATCTTGTGCGCGTGTCTTGACTGCCTGAAATGTCGCTCAGGGGCGTGTGGTTGTTCCCAGGGGTTCCGGCAGCGCCTGCCTGTCGGTCGGTGGCTGTCCGCGAGCAAGGTGACGCTTACGCGGTAGCGGGTGCCAGGACCGTGAAAACGGGCACTCTGCCGTCCGTGAAGTGCTGGAAACGCACCCGTGTGCCGATGCTGGGTGCGGGCAGGGTGCACCCGCTGAGGCGTGCCTCGATGCGGAAGCCGTCATCCAGGCCGACCAGGCACACGAGGCGGGGTATGTGCCCCTTTCGCGGCCTGTATTCGTAGTCGTCTATCCGGCCGGAGCCCTGGCTGTCCTCCCAGGTGAGCTCTTCGCTGCCGCAGTGGGGGCAGATGGCTCGGTGGCCGAACAGGGCGCTGGTGCACCAGGTGCACCGCTGGAAGCGGAGAAGGGAGGGTTCCTCGGCGGTCTCCGGTGCGGGCTCGTTGGTGGTCCGGTAGTACACGGTTGCTCCTGGGCTCGTGGCGGTGAGGAGGGCAGGGCGGGGTGGCCGGGGCGGCGGGCAGTGCGGGGCGGCCTCACGCGGAGCTCCCGGCCCGGCGGCTGCGTCACGCTTCGTCGGTGCCCAGCCGTCGTGGAGCGGCTGGATCGGCAGCTCGGACTCGCTGTGTGCCATGGAACTCACACCGAACCTCCAGCGGTACTGAATCTCGCCTTGACGGTACTCAGTATCATTCGGCAGGGCAAGTGGCCTCCGGAGGCCGAAACGGGGAAAGATGGGCGATCATGAGCAAGCCATCCGCGCGGACCCGACTCGCAGACGCCGCCTTCGCGCTCTTCGACGAGGGCGGATACGACCGGACAACCGTCGACGACATCGCCGAACGCGCCGGTCTGGGCCGTACGACGTTCTTCCGGCACTACCGGTCCAAGGAAGACGTGATCTTCCCCGACCACGACCGGCTCCTGGACCTGATCAGGGACCGGCTGGCCACCTCCAGCCACAGCACAGCCCTCGTCGCCGTCTCCGATGCGGTCCGCCTGGTCCTGCTGCACTACCTGGACGAAGGCGACCTCGCGCGCCGGCGGTACCTGCTCACCAGCAAGGTGGCCACCCTCCGCGACCGCGAGATCGCCAGCGTGGCGCGCTACCAGCGGCTGTTCCGCGAGTTCATCGCGGACTGGATGGGCGACTCGGCCCAGTCGGCGTCACTCCGGGCCGAACTCATGTCGGCCGCGGTGGTCGCGGCCCACAACCACGTGCTGCGCCGCTGGCTCCGGGGAGAGACCACGGATCCGGTCGGCGAGGTGGACGAGGCGAT
The DNA here is from genome assembly GCF_042796085.1 of Streptomyces sp. NPDC056452. NCBI lineage: Bacteria > Bacillati > Actinomycetota > Actinomycetes > Kitasatosporales > Streptomycetaceae > Streptomyces > Streptomyces sp. NPDC056452. Next base: position 147,456 of record NZ_JBHTRI010000017.1, on the reverse strand, counting down.
GCGTGAGGTGCTCGCTCTCTTCCCGGCGGCCGACTCGCCGACGACGGGAACAGGTACCACGGTCGTCGCGTTCCGGACCGGTCAGGACATCGACGCGTTGCTTCCCTCGCTGCGACGACTCGTCGAGGGCGGGACCGAGGACTGAGGACCGAGGACTGAGGACTGAGTACCACCCTGCCGTTCGGCGCAACGAGTGGGGCCGTCGGGAAGGCGCTCGCAGAGCCGGAGGGGGAAAGGGAGTCGCTCCCCGTCCCCTCCGGCTCCGGTTCTAGAGCGGGCGGTCGGGCCGTTTTCCCGACCCGTCGGCATCCCCGGCCGGATCCTCGCTGAGGCCCGCGGTGGCCGGGGTGAGCAGGCGCGCGAGGAAGGACCGGGTACGGGCATGGCCCGGCGCGCCGATCACCTGCTCCGGGGTGCCCTCCTCGACGATGACCCCGCCGTCCATGAAGACGACGCGGTCCGCGACCTCCCTGGCGAAACTCATCTCATGGGTGACGACGAGCATCGTCATTCCGTCGTCGGCCAGTGAGCGCATCACGGCGAGGACGTCCCCCACCAGTTCCGGGTCGAGGGCGGAGGTCGGCTCGTCGAAGAGCATCAGTTCCGGGTCCATGGCCAGTGCCCGCGCGATCGCCACCCGCTGCTGCTGACCGCCGGACAGCTGCGCCGGGTAGGCGGACTCCTTGTCGGTCAGGCCCACCCGGGCCAGCCGTTCGCGGGCGATCCGCGCCGCCTGCGCCTTGTCGCGCCCGAGAACACGTCGCTGAGGCAGCGTCAGGTTCTCCAGCGCCGTGAGGTGCGGGAAGAGGTTGAACGACTGGAAGACCATGCCGATCCGCCGGCGCACCCTGTCGATGTCCACATCCGGATCGGTGACCTCGGCGCCGGCCACCATGACCGTTCCCGAGGTGGGCTCCTCCAGCAGGTTCACACAGCGGAGCAGCGTGGACTTGCCCGAGCCGGACGGGCCGATGACGCACACCACCTCGCCCCGGGCGACCGTGAAGTCGATGCCCGCGAGCACCTCCAGGGTCCCGAACGACTTGTGCAGGCCCCGCACCTCGATCGCCGGTGTGTTCGCCGCCGCCGCGCCGTCCGTCACAGGAGCCGCCTTCATCGCGCTCACCTCGCCCTCGCCGCACGCGCTTCGAGCCGTCGGACCAAGTGGCCGAGCGGCAGGGTGATGATCAGGTAGCAGAGTCCGGCGACCAGGATCGGGGTCAGGCTGCGATTCTGGTTCAGGGCATCCCGACCGAACTTCGCCAACTCGTACTGGGCGAGTGACAGGCCCAGCAGATACACCAGGGACGAGTCCTTGGTGAGCAGGATCAGTTCATTGGTGAGCGGGGGCAGAACGATGCGCAGGGCCTGCGGAATGATGATGGACACCATGGCCCGGCCCTGTGACATCCCGAGTGAACGCGCCGCCTCCATCTGCCCCTTGGGGACGGCCTGGATCCCGGCTCGTATCGTCTCCGCCATGTAGGCGGCGCCGACGAGCCCCAGCGCCAGCATCACCGTCACATACTGGTTGAGCGCCACCTGGAAGGCGAGCGGGACGCCGAATCCCAGGGCGATGAAGACCAGCAGGGCGGGAACCCCGCGGAAGAACTCGATGTAGGCAATGGCCAGCCAGCGGTACGGAGGGACCTGCGACAGCCTCATCAGTGCGAGGAGGAGCCCCATGGCCAGCCCGAAACCGAAGCCGAGCAGCGTGTAGATGACGGTGTTGACGAGGGCGGTGGTGATGATGTCGGGGAACTGCGCCTTGGCCACGTCCACATCGAAGAACGCCCGTCCGATCTCGCCCCAGTCGGCGATCAGGGCGACGGCGAGCAGGACAGCGGCGAGGACAGCGTATTGAACACCCCGGATGACGCGGGTGCGTTGTCGGCGGGATATGGGCATCAGTGGTGGATTCCTCAACTCGTGGGGGCGGCGGGGAACCACTTCTTGTAGATGCGGTCGTAACTTCCGTCGGATTTGGCCTTGCTGATCACCGCGTCGACCTCCTTGCGCAAGGCATCGTTTCCGGTACGCACTCCGATGCCGTACTGCTCGCCCGTATCGAACTCGGCGGTGACCTGGGTGTCCGGGTTCTTCCGCACGTACTCGAAGAGCACGCCGTTGTCGTTCACCGCGGCGTCGACCTGTCCGGTCTTCACGGCCGTGAGCAGCAGAGCCAGATCCTCGAACTGCACGGTCGTCACCCCCGGGGCGTTCTTCTGCGCGTACGTCTCTCCGGTGGTGCCCTGCTGGACCCCGAGCTTCTTTCCCTTGAGGCTCGCCAGGGAGGTGAAGGAGGACCCCTTCTTGGCGACCAGGGCCTGCGTGGCGTCGAAATAGGCTGCGGAGAAGTCGAGGTTCTTGGCACGCACCGGAGTGATCGTCATGCCCGCCGCCGCGAGGTCGCATTTGCGGGCGTTGAGGTCCTCGCCGCTCTGGATGCCCTCGAAGGGCGTGTCCACGATCTCCTGGGTGACCTTGAGCTTCTTGGCGACCAGATCCACCAGGTCCACGTCGAAGCCGACGATGGCATCGCCCTTGCGTACCTGGAAGGGTTCGTACGGCAGATGTGTACAGGTCGTGAGCTTCCCGGAGTTGACCAACTCCAGTTCCGTGCCGCCCGACCCCGAGGGCTTGGTGCTGGTGCAGCCCGTGAGTACGGCAATGGCGGTGACGGTGGCGGTCGCGGTGGCCAGCAAGGGCAGCACGGAACGATCGGACATGGCATCTCCAATGTGCGGTCGGTCAACGAGCCCACTTCGTCAGTGAGTTGCGCTGATCCTGCCATCGGAGGTGCTGGATGTCGCCTGTTGAGTCGTGGGAGGTCCGTGAGGGCCGGGGGACGAGTCCGAGCCGGTCCGCGGTGCCGCGTACAGGACGTGATGAGGCCCCGTACGCGGCAGGGGCAGCGTCGGTCAGGGCAGGATCTCGATGTACCCGTCGGTGCCGTGCACGCGGATCCGCTGCCCGTCCCGGATCAGCCGGGTGGCCTGCTCCACGCCCACGACGGCCGGCAAGCCGTACTCCCGGGCGATCACCGCGCCGTGCGTCATCAGGCCGCCCACCTCCGTCACCAGGCCCGCGATCCCGACGAACAGCGGCGACCAGCTGGGGTCCGTGAAGGTCGTGACCAGGATGTCGCCCGCCTCGAGATCGGCCTCCGCCATGTCCAGGATGACGCGGGCCCGTCCCTCGACGGTCCCGGCGGAAACAGGCAGGCCGACCAAGGCGCCCTCCGGCACGTCATCGCGCCGGTACGCCCCGGTGACCGCCTCGCCGTCCGATGTGAGCACCCGGGGCGGTGTGAGCGCGTGGTACGACCGGAACGCTTCCTTGCGCTGCTGGATGAGCCGGTCGTCCACCTGGTTCGAGCGAGCGACGTCGTGGAGTTCCTGGAAGGTGAGAGAGAAGATGTCCTCCTTCTCGGTGAGCACGCCCGCCTGCACAAGGCGCTCGGCCTCCCGCATCAGGGCCTGCTTGTAGACGAAGTAGCGGCTGACGATGCCGTATTTCGGGTACTCCCGGTATCCGATGAAGGTGCGGACCCGGTCGATCATCCGCTTGGTCTCGTCGGCCTTCCGATCCCCGTCCGGCAGGGCACGCAGGCGCGACAGCACGTCCTGCTCCTTCTCCTGCGCCTTCTGCCGCCCTTGCTCGAAGCGCCGCTCGGCGGCACCCGGCTCGAAGATCCTGACGTTGTCGAGGATCACGGGCACGAGCGTGGTGGGGCGCTCACGCCAACGCGGCCTCGTGATGTCGATCTCGCCGACGCAGCGCATGCCGTACCGGTCGAGGTAGGACTCGATGGCGTCGCGCGCCTCGGCCCCGCCCGTGAGCTTCGCCAGTTCGTCGAGGAAGTCCTCGTCCTCGACACCCTGCAGGAAGGCCACGACCTCCGGGTACGGGCGGATCACGTCCGCGACGTCGAGCAGCGCCAGTCCCATCTCGGAGGTGATGTTGTCGGGGGCGGACAGGGTCAGAGTGTCAGCCGCGTTCTTCTCGCCCAGCCACTCCTGCAGCTTGTCGTTGAGCCACCACGTGGCGTCCATCCCCGCCATGATCGCCTGCATGCTCAGCGGGTCACCGAGGACTCGCTTGTGCTCCTCGAAGGCCTTCAGCAGGTAGTCGAACAGCGCCGCTCCGGTCTTCGTCCGGATGTCGCGCTCCAGGGCGGCGACGGATGCCTGGCTGCGCTCGATCAGCCCGGTGACGACGGCCGGATCGGTCTCGATCGGAGCGGGCGCACCGCCGGCCGGCGGTCCGCCGGGGCTCGCGTCCGGGAGAGACGGGACGAAGCCGTCGTGGTCGAGGACGGTCTCCAGAGCGTCCCTGATCAGCGGATCACCTCTCCCTATGGCGTCCAGGAGACCGGCGCGGCTCGTGGGCGAGGCCAGCCGCCGGGTGACGTCGACGAACAGTCTGCCGCCGGCCTCGTGCATCTGCACCATGGCCGTCAGCTGCCACATGGAGAACCCAAGGGGCTTCATGGGGTCGGTCATCATCTGCCCGTGACCGACGGAGACGTAGACGTGATTCTCCTGGTCGCCGGCCTCGGGAATGGGGAACAGCGTCGTGATCGGCCGGCTCTGGACGATCTGGAAGCCGTCGTCGACCAGACACCATTCGATGTCCTGCGGTCGGCCGAAGTGTGCTTCGATCCGCCGCCCGAGCTGTACGAGCCGCACGACCTGCGCATCCGTCAGCGCCGGCTGCTCCTGCTGCCGGGAGCCGATCGCCACTTCCTGCGTACCGCCGTCCGGGAGGGCGCGAACGGCACGCTGTTTGGCGGCGATCACCTTGGAGACGACCTCGTCGTTTCGCACAGTGAAGACGTCCGGGTTCACCAGGCCGGAGACCAGGGCCTCGCCGAGGCCGAAGCCGGCGTCCACGGTGGCGACCTTCCGGTTGCCCGTGACGGGGTCGGCCGTGAACAGGATGCCGGACGCATGGGGGAAGGCCATCTGCTGCACGACCACGGCCATGTGGACCGTACGGTGGTCGATGCCGTTGCGCCGGCGGTAGATCACGGCCCGCTCGGTGAACAGCGAGGCCCAGCACCGGCTGATGTGCCGCAGGATCGCCTCCGGCCCCACGACGTTCAGGTACGTGTCCTGCTGGCCGGCGAAGGAGGCAGTCGGCAGGTCCTCCGCCGTCGCGCTGGATCGCACGGCGTAGGCTGCGCGCTCGTCGAGCCGGGCGAGCGCACCGGTGATCGCCGCCGCGAGATCGTCCGGGACGGCCACCTCTTCGATGGCTTGCCGAACCTGCGCGCTGAGCGTGCGGATCCCCTCCCGGTCGTCCGGGCTCAGGCGCGACAGCTGATCGAGCCGATCGTCGATCGACGGCTCTTCGGCCATGATCCGCCGGAAGGCGTCCGTCGTCACGCAGAAGCCACCCGGCACGCGGATGCCCTCGATCCGCGACAGCCCGCCCAGGTGTGCGCCCTTGCCGCCGACGACCGCGACCTGCTTCTCGTCGACGTCTTGAAGATCCAGAACGTATGGGTCGATCATCGTGATGCCTCCGAGGCAGCCGTGCTCCCTTGCACCGGAGCGGCCGATCGGATCACCGGTACCTCCAGCTCTGTCGAACTTCTTGTCGAGCGCGTCGTCATCTCCTGTCGTCCTTCCTCCGACGAACCGGGCGGCTGCGCCGCCCGGTCGGGCGGCGCGCACACCCGCACCACCGCCCCGAGCGCCCGCGCCCGCACTGTCGGTCCGACAACTGATTCGACGTCACCGCGTCCCCCACGCGTCGACAACACACGCACGTAGTGCCCTTCTTTCTGCAGGTTGTGGCCTCGGCCGACGATTCTGCGCCACCACCCGGGCCTTGCCGCAAGCCCCCCATTGCGCTATAAGTTGAGAGTGGCGGGAGAGAGATCTCCTTGCCTTTATTTTTTTGCCCGTCCACCGGAACTGACGAGCGTCTCCCGACGTGGCGGCGCGCCGCGTGCGCTCCCTGCCCGGCGTCCTCCGAACAGCCGCGCGCGTGTCGAATCGCTTCCACTCGGCGGCGAACGTGATGATGTCGTACGCAGGTCGAGCCGGACTCCGACAAGACCCCTCTCCCGAAGCATGCGGCCTGGAGGGCGAATGAACCCTGAGTGCACCATCGAGCGGCGCACGGCGATGCGGCTGGGAGGGATGATCGCACTCGGCGGGAGCAGCGCGATCGTGGGCGCCGGCCCCCCGACGTCCCCATCGACGGGTAGCCCTGCACCTTCGCCACCGCTCACGGGGCGCACCTACCTCTTCGGGTACGGGTCCCTGATCCAGCGAGCGTCGCGGACCTCGACGTGGCCCACGGCGGAAGAGGCCGTACCCGTGGAGGTCCGGGGCATCAGCCGCGGGTGGTACGACCGGGTCGATACCGTCAGTTGGGGCCCTACGTATCTCGGAGCCGTCCCCAAGAAGGGCGCCAGCTGCAACGGAGTCCTCTTCTCCGTCACCCAGCAGGAACTCGAAGACTTCACACGCCGTGAATCCGGATACCGGCTGACCCGCATCCCCGCGGGCGACATCTCCGTACTGGAGGGGAGCCAAGACCCTCCCGCCGGTTCTGTGTGGTATTTCGCCAACGTCACCAAGCGCTTTCCGAACGAGGAATTCCCGATCGTCCAGTCCTATGTGGACGTGTGCCTGGACGGCTGCCTGGAAATCGAGGACAGCTGTCCGGAAGCCCGAGAAGCCCAATTCGCAAGGGAGTTCATCAGAACGACGACCGACTGGCGGACACCGTGGTTCAACGACCGGATCTACCCGTGGCGGCCCTTCGTGCACGTGCCGCGCGCCGACGCCATCGACACGCTGATTCGTGACGGAGTCGGGCAGGACCTCTTCGACAAGATCACGCTCCCGCCCGGTCCCAGCCGGCCTTCCTGGACCCACGGCATGACGATCGGCCGGAGTGAGGGACCGGAACGGGGAAGTTTCTTGTGGCCTCCCTGATCCGGCCGACTACGTCTGTACCGAGCGGGGCTGGCTTGCGGGGATCCGGTGCGTGAAGAACATCGCGAGGAGTGCGCTCAGGGCCAAGATGGCCAGTGCGGCACGCAGGCCGTCGATCCTGGCCTCGGCGTTCGCATCGAGTGCCGCCCCACTCACCTCTGCGGGGGTGCCCGCTTCGTCGAAGGCGGACGTGAGCTGGGCATCGGACAGGAACGGCACCCCGTTCTGCAGTTCGACGGTTGCCCGGCTCTTCACATCGTCCGGCACCGCCGGGTTCTGCTCGACGCCGGTCAGGAATGAGGACGCGAGCGCGGCGATCATGATGGAGCCGGCGAGTGCCGTACCGATCGAGGCTCCCAGGTTGGTGACCGCGTTCTGTACGCCGCCGACCTCGGCGCTCTGCGCCTGCGGCACCGCGGACACGGTGACCGACCCCAACTGGGAAGCCAGCGCGCCCATGCCGAGCCCGATCAGCAGGAGGGGGACGGTGACGACTTCCGCTCCGGCGTCCGCGTCGAGCGCTGCCATCAGGACCACCGCGCCCGCGAGCAACGCGAGATTTCCCAGCCGCACCACACGCCGGGGCGAGACCTCCGGGAGGAAGCGCGGAATCAGGACGGCGGCCGCCAGGAGCGTCAGCGAGAGCGGCAGCAGGCGGGCGCCGGTCGTCAGCGCGGACAGGCCCAGGGCGACGGACAGATAGAGCGGTACGACGAAGAACACGCCCATCTGGACGAGGTACTGGAAAAAGAACATCGTCAGCCCGCCGGTGAGCTGCTTGTTCTGGAGCATCGCCGGGTCGAGGAGCGGTTCCCCGCCTCGCTTCACCAGGCGGGTCTCCCAACGGAGGAAGAGCCACACCAGGAGGAGGCCCAAGAGCATCAGCCACACGACGAGAGACACTCCGAGCCACGCGGGCGCATCCGGTTTCGGCTGGAACCAACCCCATTCATCCGAGCGGAGGACCCCGTAGACGAAGGTCCCGAGCCCGAGCGCGGAGAGGGTGGCGCCGACGAGGTCGACGCGTCGGCGTTCGCCGATCGGCGCGTCGGTGATGCGTCGGGCGAGGACCAGGATGCCGAGCACGATCACGACCTCGCCGGCGAAGACCAGGCGCCAGGAGAAGTACGTGGTGGCGACACCGCCGATGAGCGGCCCGACCGCGATGGCGACGGCTCCCGCGGCCGCGACGAGTCCGTAGGCGGCAGGACGGCGTTCGGTGACGAAGTTGCTTGCCACGAGCGCCACGATCGCGGGCAGGATGAGTGCTGCCCCGATTCCCTCGAGGAACGACCAGCCGAGCAGCAGCACGGGAAGGTTCGGTGCGAGTGCCGTGGTGAGGGAGCCGCAGCCGTAGATGACGCAGCCGATGACGAACGCGCGTCTGCGGCCGATCAGCGCCCCGACCTTGCCGCCGGGAATCATGAACATCGCCATCACGAGGGTGTAGGCCGTGATGGCGCCTTGGACACCGGTGACCGTCGTGCCGACGTCGTCGGCCACCGTCGCGATCGAGACGTTCATGACAGAGCTGTCGAGCGCCATCAGGAACTGGCCGGCCGCGAGTGTCAGCAGGACGAGTCGCGCCGTTGCCGAACTCTCGGCAGTACCTGCCCTGGGTGCCATGGGGGCATCGTCCCAGCCGGCCCGGAGGGAGGGGTGCGACCCGCCACGCGGGTCAACCTCTTGGCGGCCTCAGGCCCGGGGCGAGGGGCGCTCTCCTGATCTCTTTCACGCAATCGGCCCAACGAAGCCCCTTGTGCGGCGGACATCGGTGCCACGTCGTATTCGACGGTGTGGGAGGGATCGCGACGCGATGGACCTACGGAGGGCTGGAGCGCCGCCTCGGAAGGCTGTCCCCGGCGTAGGCGGTGTTCCGGTTGTCCGCCTGGCTGTGCGGATGTCCGATCCCGCGCACCGCTTCAGAATCGGCGCTATGGCGTCATGCCGTTTCTAGGGGATTGGAGACACCCCCATGAAGGACCTCAAGTTTGAGCAGAAGCGCTCGCTGTCACGCCTGGAGGCGGCCGACCAGCTCACGGCGATCGCCGCCGCGCTGAGGGAGGGAGGGGACGTCGAACTGGAACTGGGCGCGGTGACACTGAGCCTGCGGATCCCCGACGACCTCCGCGGGGAGCTGGAGGTCGAGGTGGGTGACGGGGAGATCGAGCTGGAGATCGAGTTCAAGTGGCCGATCGCACCGGCCCGGACCGCGCCGTCGTCGACGGGCGCGGCCAAGGCGGCCACGAAACGGAAGAGCGTGCCCGCCAAGCCTCGGCGGAGCGGTCAGGGCGCGAGCAGGAGCGGGAAGCGGTCCGCGACGAAGACGTCCTGAGCCCCGAGGTCTACGCTTCCTCGGCCGTCGTGTGGCGGGCCGTTGCCGCGGTGCCGTCCGGGCCGACGGTCCGCTACCTGCGGAGGGCAGCCCGCCACGCGAGGGCCAGAGCCACCTCGGCCAGGCCGAGCAGGACGAGCCACAGGCCGAGCAGCCAGGTCAGGGCGCGGGCCGACTCGGCCGGCAGGGCGAGCACCACGATTCCCGCCACGATCGCAAGCACCGCGGCGCCCAGGACGACGCCTCGGTGCGGCAGGTCCTTGGCGGCGATGGCCGCGTAGAGGGTGAGGATGCCGGACACGAGCCAGACGAGCCCGACGATCAGCGAGAGCGCGGCGATGGTCTGCAGCGGGTTCCGCAGGCACAGCACCCCCGCCAGGGTGTACAACACGGCCAGGAGCAACCCCGGGAGCCGTTCGCCGTGGCCCTCCCCGGCGAAGACGGCCACGAAGCGGAACACCCCGGTCACCAGCAGGTACAGGCCGATGAGGACCGCCAGGACGTGCAGTGTCCCGTCCGGCCAGAGCAGAATCAGGAGGCCCGGTACCAGCGTCGCGATCGCCGAGCCCAGGATCCAGGTCCAGGACCGGCCGAGACGTGCCAGCACATCCGACGGGTCGCCCATCGGACCGGGCTCCGCACCGTAGGGGTCGTGTCCCGCTCCGCTGCTCGGTGCCGGACCATGCGACGTGGTCATGGTTCCTCCTCGCGCGATCGGCGGCCATGGCCGAAAAGCGACGATGTTCTTGCTTGCCAGCATGGACCGTTTCGATCGGATCGGCACTCGACAGCGCATGGACACCTGCGAGGGAGCCGGTCTTCACCTCGCGGCCACGGGCACGCCAGGGGAGCGGACGATCATCGGGGTCCTTCGTGAACTCTGTGCCAGGAGGCCACCATGCTCCGCCGGACCCTGTCCGTTCTCGCCGTTGTCGTCGCGCTCGCCGGAGCCACGGGCCAGGCCTCGGCCGCCGACGGCACCCCGGCCACTCAGCGTCCCGGCCCCCGCGTGCTGGACGTCATGTCGTTCAACATCCACCACGCCCAGGGCACCGACGACAGACTCGACCTTCAGCGGATCGCCCGTGTCGTCCGTGAGAGCGGTGCCGACGTCGTGGGCCTGCAGGAGGTAGACAACCACTACTCCGAGCGCAGCGAGTGGGCCGACCAGCCCGCCGAGCTGGCAGCCCTGCTCGGCTACCACGTGGTGTTCGGCGCCAACATAGACAACGCCCCGCCGACCCCCGGCGGGCACCGAGTCCAGTACGGCACCGCGATCCTGTCCCGGTACCCGATCACCGCATCGGACAACACCTGGCTGTTCAAGTCGCCGGGTCAGGAGCAGCGGGGCCTGCTGCACGCCACGATCGACGTCCACGGCAAGGCGGTGGAGTTCTACAACACGCACCTGGCCGCCAGTTCGCAGACCGATCGCCTGCGGCAGACCGATCAGGTCGTGGACCTGATCGGGGCGAAGAAGCCCGGGATCCTCGTGGGCGACTTCAACGCGCTGCCGGCCGCGCCGGAGTCCCTGCCGTTGCAGGAGGCGTACACCGACGCGTGGGCGAAGTCCCCGCACGGGCGCGGTGAGGGTGCGACGTACCCCGCCGAGGCCCCGACCGAGCGGATCGACGTCGTCTACACGACCAGCAAGGTGACGCCTCTCGTCACCCGCGTCGTGCAGGCCGCCCCGACCGCCTCCGACCACCTGCCGCTGCTCAGCAAGGTGCTCGTCACCTCCTGACGCGCGTCACATGTGCGCTCCTGCGCCGGAGCGCGACGAGGGCGCACCTTCGCCGGTTTGCCCGGGCACCACGACCGTCAGGTCATGGGCTCACCCGGGCAAGTCCGGTGTTCCCTTGATCGTCCGGCCGGAACGAAGGACCGGGATCGTGTCTGATCCGCTCGCGGGCGGTCCCCGGTGATTGACAGGGTCATGACTCTTGTCTAGTTTCCTCAGCGGCTGCGGTGTCACATCAGACCCCCCGCCCCCGGGAGGATGCACATGGCCGCATCGTTCGTCACTCATCGCGCACTCGATGGCGGGACGTACCACCTGGAGGGCGACGTCGACCTCCGGTCCCCGTGCACGTCGGCCGTCGAGGTGGTGGCCGGTGGCCGACTGGTCGAATTCACCGCCGGTCCGGCCTCCTTGGGGGACGATGTCGCCACCTCCCTGGGCATCGGGTCACCCGAATCCGAACTCACCTTCCAGAAGGGCACGCTGCGCATCTTCCGGTCGGTCGAACGCGAGCCGCGCTCGGGGCTCGTGGAGCGGCCGTCGCTCGTCGTGTGGCGCGGCGAGCGCCACGCACTCGTGACCCGGCTGTACGGCCTGGACGTGGCCGCGGTGCTCGGACTGCTCCGGTCGGTGCGCATCGCGGAGAGCGAGCACGGGCTGACCCTCCAGCCGGATCCCTCCGCCGGAAGCGCCTTCGCGCGGCCCGCGACGGTGATCAAGGAGGTACCCGGCCTCGGACTGCTGGAGCTGTCCCGGCGGACGAAGGAACACACCGCCCAGCTCCCGCCCTGGAAGGGGGTGGCGGTCGCGTCCGGAGAGCTGTTCCGCGACACCCTCTCCGACGGCAGCCCGTTCTTCGTGCTCTCCTCCACCGACATCTGGGCCACGCTGGTGCCGCTGGCGTCGACTCCCGTCGAGCGGGTGCCCGATCTCGTCGGGCGGCTCACGCTGCGGCACGCCGGGTGATCCGCCGGTGATCGGCTTCTACGGCGGGCTGACCGCCTCCATCATCATCCTGACCCTGCTCATGGGTGCGGGCTCCCACGCCGCCACTCCGGCTGCCCTGGGCGACGCGCTGTGGGCGCACGGCGTGCTGGGCCCGCGGTTCCGCAGGTCGGCGGCCGTCGTGCTGCCGGTCGCGGAGGGTGTCCTGGGGGCGGCCGGCGCGGCCGCCCTCCTGACGGGTCACCAGAGGGTGCTGCAGGCCGTACTCGCGGTGGGGGCCGCCCTCTTCGCGCTCTACGCCGGCTACACGCGGCACGTCCTCGCCCTCGGCCGCGGGGGGCCGTGCGGCTGTTCCGGCAGGGATGTGCCCCTGAGCCGCTGGGTGACCCGGCGGGCCGCGGCCCTTGCCGTCCTCGCGACGACCGGCGCCGCCGTGATCGGGGCCGGCCCCGTACGGCTCTCCACGGCGGAGCTGATCACGCTGATGCTCGCGGCTCCCGCCTGCACCGCGCTGTTGTGGTCCCTGCCCGCCGCCATGCACGAGCCGACCGCAGCCACCGTCCACCCACCGACCAGGGCCCCTGCGCACCAGCAGGACAGGGCCACCGTGCACCGGACCGCCGAAGGAGTGCCAACGCGATGGACTTCACCACCAGCGCCCTGATCGCCTCGTGGGCGGCGATCGCGCTGCTCGCGCTGGTCGTCTCGGGGCTCATCAGGCAGGTGCACCAGCTGTCACGGACGCAGCCGCACCGCCCCGGGCGGGTGGGTATCGCCCCCGGCGCACAGGCGCCAGGGCTCGATGCGGCCCGCCCCGATCCGGCAGGGCTCGACGGCCTCCTGGCACCGGGCCGTGCCGCGCTGCTGCTCTTCCTCGACGCGGACTGCCGCACCTGCGGCCAGGTGCTCGCCGAAGCCGGCGCCTGGACGGTCCGCCAGGACGACACGGCCGCCCCGCAGGTGCTCGGGCTCTACGCGGGCGCCGGACCAGAGGCCGACGAGGGCGCCGTCCCGGTCAGGGACCACCGTCCGGAGCTGTTCACGGCCTACGACATACCCGCCACCCCCTACGCGGTGGCCATCGATCCGGAACGCCGGATCGTGCGTTCCGAGCCGCTCGGTTCACCCACCGCGCTGCTGCGGCTGCTCGACGACATCGCACCCGCAACGCCGAGGAGCCGGCCATGACTTCACTGGACGACGTGCCCACGCTGCGCCGCTCAGGGAGCGGTGGCCGCCGCTCCCGGACCGGGCGCGGGGCCCTCCCCTCCTTCGCGCCGTCCAGGCGCACCGTGCTGCAGGCGGCGACCGCCGCGGGCTTCGCCGCACTGGGGGTGTTCTCCGCCGCCCGGGAGGCGTACGCCGACGGATACGACATCTGGACCGGAGCGTGCCCCAGTTACGCCGCGGACCACAACTGCTCCCCGGGCTGCGGGCCCAGCACCATCTATGCCGACGCGTGCGTGACTTCGGGGACGAACACCGGCTTCCACCGGACGGACGGAGTCACCTGGACCCTGCGGCCCAACCAGTGCTACGCCGGTACCTACGACGGCTGGCTGTGGCGCTACAGCGCGGCCTGCGGCAGCTGCGGCTGCGGTATCGAGCGGCGCTGCCACGACGGGTACCGCAACACCGGCTCCGGCTGGGTGAAGTCCATCTGCCGCTGGACCACCGACTGTGACTGCCCGGGCTCCGTGACCTGGCCGACCATCGGCCGCGGCGCCACCGGGCCCGACGTCTTCACGATCCAGCATCTGCTCACCCACCACGGCCATCCCACGGACGTCGACGGCATCTTCGGCACGGACACCGAGGCGCAGGTCGAGGCGTTCCAGTCGGCGGAAGGGCTCAGTCCCACGGGCAGCGTCAGCGCGGCGACCTGGCCCGTCCTGGTCGTCACCGTGCGCCAGGGAGACGTGAACGATGCCGTACGGGGAGCGCAGCGGCAGCTCAACAAGCACGGCTCCGCGCTGACGGTCGACGGCAACTTCGGTTCGCTCACACGGCAGGCCGTCATCTCCTTCCAGTCGCTGCACGGCCTGACCGCCGACGGCGTGGTCGGCCAGAACACCTGGCTCACACTGACCGGGACGGTCTAGGTGGGCGAGTCCGTCCGTCCCGCGGACCGGCCGAGCGGCGCCCGTGCCGTACGGGCGCTGTTCACCGATCCTGTTCTGCCCGTGGCGGCCCTCGGGATCGCGGTGATCGCCGCCGTCCTCCACGCCCCCGTGCTGACCTGGGCGATCACCGGTGGTCTGGCCGGCTACTCGCTCTCCGGCTCCGTTTGAACGCGTAACAGCGCATTCGCGCTGGCCTCGCCAGGTTGGCGGGCAACGTACAGACAGGCGCTGGTCCTCGGCGTGTTCACCTGCGGTCTGCTGGCCGGCGGGGTGCTTTCGGCCGGGGTGCTGTGGCTCGTGTCCGGTCTCTTCACACCGCTCCCGGTCGGCGTGCGGCAAGGGCTGATCGTGGCCGTCGCGCTGCTCGCCGCACTGCGCGACGCGGGCAAGCTGTCGCTGCGGCTGCCGCAGAACGCCCGCCAGATACCGCAGGACGTCCTGCGGCGTCATCTGGCCCGCGGCGCCCTGCAGTTCGGCTTCGAGCTCGGTACGGGCGTGCGCACGTACGTCTCGGCGAGCGCGCCGTACGCGATGGCGGTGGCGGTGCTCCTGTCGGGGGGCTCCTACGCGCCCGCCCTGGCCGCCGGACTCGGCTTCGGGGCGGGCCGGGCACTCACCCCGGCTCTGCGCAGGCTCTCCGGAGACGGGGAGCGCTGGGACGACCGGCTCGCGGGGCGGCTGAGCGGCATGACCGTCGTGTCCTCCGTGCTGATCGCCGCTGCCGCCTCCGCGGTCTGGCAGTAGCGTCCCCGCCCCGCCCGGGCGGCATACCCCGGCCGGGGCCGGACACCGCATTCCCCCAGGTGACACAACTCCCTTTGTCTGCACGCCAGTTGTGCCGGAGGTCTGGTCCTGTGGCAGATGGTGACGGTGTGGACACGCCACGGAGAGGGGGGCCAAACTCGCCTCAACCCTCTAGCGGGGAATTGGGAAGGACTCACAATGGAGGCGCCATGTTGAGGCGTACGATCCAACTCGCCCTAGCGTTTGTCATGATCATGGCGGCATCGGTAGGGGGAGTGCTGGCCACCGCCGCCCCGGCCCAGGCCGACGAGTGCTACAGCTGGGGCCGCACCCTGTCCGAAGGCATGTCGGGCGCCGACGTGACCCAGCTGCAGATCCGGGTGGCCGGGCATGTCGACTACGGCGAGATCCTCTCCGTCGACGGCAACTTCGGACCGCGGACCAAGGCCGCGGTCGTCAAGTTCCAGCAGGCGTACGGCCTGGGAGCGGACGGCGTCGCGGGTTCCCAGACGTTCAGCAAGATCTACGCGCTGCAGGACCCGGACTGCACCCCCATCCACTTCACCTACGCCGAGCTGAACAAGTGCAACTCCGACTGGTCCGGTGGTGCGGTGAGCGCCGCGACGGCAAAGTCCAACGGCCTGCGCACGATGTGGAAGCTGGAGGCCCTGCGGCACGCGATGGGCGACGTGCCGATCTCCGTGTCCAGCGGATTCCGCTCGACGGCCTGCAACAACGCGGCGGGCGGTGCCTCGAACAGCCGGCACCTCTACGGTGACGCCGCCGATCTGGTCGGCAGCCCGTCGTTCTGCGCGCTCGCCCAGCGCGCTCGCTCGCACGGCTTCGGCGGCATCTTCGGCCCCGGCTACCCCGACCACAACGACCACACCCACGTGGACGGACGCACCAGCCGCTCCTGGTCCGCCCCCAACTGCGGCGTCTGACCCGCACGTCGCCACCGCACCCGCACAGCAGCCCGCCTTCCCCGGGCCGGACTCCGGCCCGGGGAAGACGGGCCCGCACCGTCCGCAGGGTGCGCGGCCGATCAGGCTCCGGTTCGGCCACGGGCAGGCGCGGCCCGTGGCCGAACCGGAGCAGACCTGCCGAGCCGCTCACCCTCACTCTCCCCCCGCCTTCGAGTAGGAGTGAACCGATGTCCTCCCGGATCCCCTGGCGCGCCCGCGCCGGAACTGCCCTGCTGGCGGTGCTCGCCGGTATCGGCGCGTTCGCCGCCCCCGTCCCCGCCCAGGCAGATTCCCAGCCCGAGGGCCTGCAGAGCGTCACCTACCGCGGCTACCGCGTCGAGGTGCCCGCCGACTGGCAGGTGGTCGACCTGGCCGAGAACCCGCGCGCCTGCCTCCGTTTCGACAGACCCGCCGTCTACCTGGGCGAGCCCGCCGAGCAGAACGACTGCCCCGCCGGAGTCGTCGGCCGTACGGCGGGCATCGTCGTGGAGCCCATCACCGCCCGCTCCGCCGGCCGGGCGACGGCTGCGACCGCGCGGACCCAGCGCGGCAAGGCCATCGCCCCGACCGCCACCTCCAGCAACGACACCATCCAGATCGCGGTCGAGGACGCCGGCGTCCTCGTGACCGCCGCCCACACACCGGAGACCGAGAACCTCGTACGCGGCGTCCTCGCCTCGGCCGAGCTCACCGGGGGCGCCGAGCGCACCGCGCTGCCCCGCGCGGCCCAGCGGTCCGATGCCACCCCCCTCGCCGCGGCCGGACCGCAACCCGGAAGCTACGTGGGCAAGGGCTTCGACGCCTGCACCGCGCCCTCGCAGGCCGCCATGAACGCCTGGCAGACGAGCTCGCCCTACAGTGCGGTCGGCGTCTACATCAGCGGCTCCTTCCGCGGCTGCGCCCAGCCGAATCTGACGGCGAGCTGGGTGACCAGCCAGACGAACAACGGATGGCGTCTGTTCCCCATCGACGTCGGCCGCCAGGCACCCTGCACCAGCTACTCGCTGAAGATGTCCACCGATCCGGCCACGGCCAAGTCCCAGGGCGTCACCGCGGCGGCCGGCGCCATCACCGCCGCTTCGGGCCTCGGCATCCCGGCGGGCAGCGCCATCTACAGCGACATCGAGGCGTACACCTCCACGGCCTCCTGCAAGGCGTCGGTGCTGTCGTACCTGTCCGGCTGGACCGAACGGCTGCACAGCAGCGGCTACCTGTCGGGCTTCTACTCCAGCGCCGCCTCCGGCATCAAGGACGCCGCCGCCGAGTACAACAACGGCGCCTACACACGCGTTGACCACCTCTTCTACGCGTGGTGGAACGGCGCCGCCGACACCAACACCGGTTCCTACGTGCCGTCCTCCTACTGGTCCAACCACCAGCGGATCCACCAGTACGCGGGCGAGGTCACCGAGTCCTACGGCGGCTACTCGATCAACATCGACCGCGACTACCTGGACGTCGGCAACGGCTCCACGCCCACACCCAGCTGCAGCGGTGCGAATCTCGACTTCACCGCGTACTCCACCGTCCAGAGCGGCTCGACCGGAGACCGGGTCAAGGCCGCCCAGTGCCTGCTCAAGGCCGCCGGCTTCGACCCGGGCACCCCCGACGGGATCTTCGGGCCCGACACGACCGCCGCCGCCCGGAACTTCCAGTCCAGCAAGGGGCTCACGGCGGACGGTGTGGTCGGTGCGAAGACCTGGACGGCCCTGCTCTCCCGCGGATCCACCCCGACCGTCCAGAGCGGCTCGACGGGAGAGGCCGTCACCCGGCTGCAGCGCGCCCTGACCGCCGCGCTCAGCCGGACGGTGTCGATCGACGGCGTCTTCGGCTCGGGTACCGCCCAGGCCGTACGCGACTACCAGTCCTCGCGCGGGCTGGGCGCCGACGGCATCGTCGGCCCCGCCACGTGGGGCGCCCTCCAGTCCGGAAAGTGAGCAGGCGAATGAACAGGAAAGTGAGGCAGAAACCATGAGGCGACTCGCACGCATCATCACGCTGTTCGCCGCGCTGGCGGGCCTGCTCCTCGGGCTGGGCGTCCCCGCGCAGGCCTTCCCGCAGGCAGCGTTCCCGCTGACCAGCAACGGCAGCCGAGGCTCCGACGTCGTCGCGCTGCAGCACCTGCTTGCCGCGCACGGCCGCCCCGTGGCGGTGGACGGCGCCTTCGGATCGGGCACCCGCAGCGCCGTGGTGGGCTTCCAGCAGTCCAAGGGCCTGACCGCGGACGGCATCGTCGGGCCCGCCACCTGGGGCGCGCTCGCCCTCACCGTTCGACAGGGCGACAACGGGCCGGCGGTGACGGCCCTCCAGTCGCTGCTCAACGCCAAGCGGGGCGCAGGCCTCTCGGCCGACGGGGCATTCGGACCCGCCACCGGCACCGCCGTGCGCACCTTCCAGTCCCATGCGGGAATCGGCGCGGACGGTGTCGTCGGGCCTACCACCTGGCAGAACCTGCTCTGGCACTACGAGAACATCAACTTCGGCGGCAGCACGATGTGCGCGCAGAGCCCCGACGGCAACGCCGGTGCCCACTGGGCGACAGCCGGCGCCGTCGGCCAACTGGAGGCCGCCGCCGCCACCTTCGCCGCCACCGGGAACGGCAGACTGCCGGTCGGCGACGCGGGCTTCGAGCACGGCGGGGACATCCCCGGCCACGGCAGCCACGAAGTCGGGATGGACATCGACGTGTGGCCCGCCCGCACCGACTCGGCGCAGTGCACCGCGGGGCGTATCACCTGGCAGTCGAGCACGTACGACCGCGCGGCCACCCGCAGGCTCGTTCAGGAGATCCGTGCGAAGGCCCCCGGTCATGTCCAGCTGATCTTCTTCAACGACCCGCAGCTGATCTCGGAAGGCCTGACCACGAGCTACGCGAACCACGACAACCACCTGCACATCCGCTATCGGTAGCGAGCCGGCCGCGGGACCCCGGGCCCTGCCCGGGGCCCCGCGGCCGTCCGCAGCGCTCAGCGGATCACCAGTGTGGTGCCGGCCACGGCGGGAACCAGTTCCCCGATGACGGGATGTCCGGGCACTTCCCCGGCTACCAGGAGGCCGCCGGAGGTCTGGGCGTCGGCAAGCAGGTGCAGTTGGTCCTCGCCCGCCCGTCCCGCGTCGAGGTGCGGGCGGACCCATTCGAGATTGCGCAGGGTGCCCCCGCTGACGTACCCGGCCCGCAGGGACTCCCGGGCGCCGTCGAGCACGGGGACGGCGGCTGCGTCCACCACGGCCGTGACGCCGCTCGCTCTGGCCAGCTTGTGCAGATGGCCGAGCAGCCCGAATCCGGTCACATCGGTGGCGCACACGGCGCCGGCCTCCAACGCTGCCGCAGAGGCCTTGTCGTTGAGCGCCGCCATGGTGGCGACGGCGTGCGCGAAGACCTCACCGGTCCGCTTGTGACGGTTGTTGAGTATTCCGACGCCCAGCGGTTTGGTCAGGGTCAGGGGCACGCCCGGCCGGCCGGCGTCGTTGCGCAGCAGCCGGTCAGGATCCACCAGGCCGGTCACGGCCATTCCGTAGAGCGGTTCCGGGCTGTCGATACTGTGGCCGCCGCCGACGAAGCAGCCGGCGTCGCGGGCGACTTCGAGCGCACCTGCCAGGACCTCCCGGGCCAGTTCCGCGGGCAGTACGTCACGGGGCCAGCCCAGCAGGTTGAGCCCGACGACGGGCCGTCCGCCCATCGCGTAGACGTCGGACAGGGCGTTGGCCGCGGCGATCCGGCCCCAGTCGCGGGCGTCGTCGACGACGGGTGTGAAGAAGTCCGCCGTCGACACCAGGGCGGTGCCGTCACCGGTGAGTACCACCGCGGCGTCGTCACCGTCGTCGAGTCCGACCAGCAGCCGGTCCTCGTCGCTGCCGACGGCCCGTCCGGGGTTCCGGGGCGGCAGCAGTCCCGCGACCATCGCCTCGAGTTCCCCCGGAGGGATCTTGCAGGCGCAGCCGCCGCCGTGTGCGAACTGGGTCAGCCGCACGGGCGCGGCCGGTACGGCGGGGCCAACTGTCGTCATACGGCGATCATTTCACCTCTTGCCCCAGCAGTGTGCGGGGACCACAATCTTGCTCCGGAGGCGTTGGGCGGGCTGGTGCCCCTCCCGATCTTCAAAATCGGTGTGGTCCGGAAACCGGGCCAGGCGGGTTCGATTCCCGTCCGCCTCCGCTGACTTCGATCGGGGTGGCACGGGTGGCGGACAAGACGGAGGAGCCGCCTGCGGACATCCGGAGGCAGGTGCCGAGCACCACGGTGCTCCTCGGCGACCCCCGGCTGAGCGAGGCGTCCGCACGACTGGGCAGGCCCATCGTCAAGGCCGCGGTCGGCACCGCCCAACAGCTCGTACGTGAAGGACGGATCGGCCCGGGCGACGCCGTCCACGCCGCGCTGGCCGCGCTCCCCGCGCACACAGGCGGACTGAGCCCCGTGCACAACGCCACCGGCGTCGTACTGCACACCAATCTGGGACGGGCCCCGCTGTCACGGTCCGCACTGGAGGCCATGGCGGAGGCAGGCGGATACACGGACGTCGAGCTGGACCTCCGCACCGGCCGACGGGCGCCACGTGGCCGCGGCGCCATGGCTGCCCTGCGGGAAGCGGTTCCGGCCGCGGAGGCGGTGCACGTGGTCAACAACGGAGCCGCCGCCCTGGCCCTGGCGGCGGTGACGCTGGCCCCGGGGCGCGACATCCTGCTCAGCCGGGGCGAGTTCGTGGAGATCGGCGACGGCTTCCGGATACCCGAACTGCTGGCCTCCTGCGGCGCCCGGATACGCGAGGTCGGCACCACCAACCGGACCCGCCTCGGCGACTACGCGGACGCCGCAGGCCCGGACACCGGCTTCATCCTCAAGGTCCACCCGTCGAACTTCACGGTGAGCGGCTTCACCGGGGGAGTGGGCCCCGGGGAACTGGCGTCGCTGGGCCTGCCCGTCGTCGTCGACATCGGCTCCGGCCTCCTCGCTCCCGACCCGGTGCTGCCGGACGAGCCCGACGCGGCCACGGCCCTGCGCGCCGGGGCCACCCTGGTCACCGCCAGCGGGGACAAGCTGCTCGGCGGGCCGCAGGCCGGGATGGTCCTCGGCCGTGCCGCCGTCGTGGAACGGATGCGCCGCCATCCGCTGGCCCGCGCCCTGCGGGTGGACAAGTTCACCCTGGCCGCGCTGGAAGCGACACTGCGCGGTCCCGAGCCCCCCGTGCACACAGCCGTGCACATGCCGCTGCCGCAGCTGCGCATCCGCACGCTGCGCATGGCCGAGGACGCCGCCCGCCGAGGTCTGGACGCACGCGTCGTGCCCCACGAGGCGGTGGTCGGAGGAGGCGGCGCGCCCGGGACCGTTCTGCCTTCCTGCGCGCTCAGCCTCCCCGACGACCTGGCAGAACCGCTGCGCACCGGAGAACCGGCCGTGCTCGGGCGGGTGGTGCGCGGCCGGCTCCTCCTGGACCTCCGGTGCGTACCGGAGGAGTGCGACAGCGACGTCCTCGCCGCGGTGCTGCGCGCGGCGGGACGCTGATCATGCGGGTCATCGCGACGGCCGGGCATGTCGACCACGGCAAGAGCACGCTGATCCACGCGCTGACCGGCACCCACCCCGACCGGCTGGCGGAGGAGCGGCGCCGTGGCCTGACCATCGACCTGGGCTTCGCATGGACGGATCTGCCATCGGGCGAACGGCTGGCATTCGTCGACGTACCGGGGCACGAGAGGTTCGTGCCCACCATGCTGGCCGGCGTGGGGCCCGTGCCCGCCGTGCTGTTCGTCGTCGCCGCCGACGAGGGCTGGAAGCCCCAGTCCGCCGAACACCTCGCCGCCGTGGACGCCCTCGGCGTACGGCACGGACTGCTCGTCATCACCCGCTGCGACGTGGCCGACCCCGGTCCCGCCACGGCGCAGGCACAGGACCGGATCCGGTCCAGCACCCTCGGCAGCATCGAGGCCGTGGCCGTCAGCGCCCGCAGCGGCGCGGGACTCGCCGAGCTGCGCGCCGCCCTCGACCGGCTGGTCGCGCGGCTGCCGGACGGGGACGCCGAATCCCCGGTACGGCTGTGGATCGACCGGTCCTTCACCGTGCGCGGCAGCGGGTTGGTGGTCACCGGCACGCTCGGGGCGGGGCAGATCCGCAGGGGCGACGTCCTGGTGACCGCCCGCTCCGGCCGTCCCGTGCGCGTCAGGGGGCTGCAGGCCCTCGGCGAGGAGACCGGCCTGGTGCGGGCCACCGCCCGGGTCGCCGTCAACCTCCGGGGCCTCGACAAGGAGTCGACGGGCCGTGGTGACGCCCTGCTCACCCCCGAGAGCTTCCTCCCCTGCGTGAGCTGTGACGTGCGCGTACAGGGCGGAACGCCTGCCTCGGAACTGCCCCGCACCGCTGTCGCCCACATCGGCTCGGCGGCCGTGCCCGTACGCGTACGGCCGCTCGGTCCGGACATCGTCCGCCTGACCCTCCCGGAAGCACTGCCGCTGCGCATCGGCGATCGCGCGGTGCTGCGCGATCCCGGGCTGCGGCGCGTGCTCGCAGGTCTGACGGTGCTCGACCCCCAGCCACCGGAACTGCGGCGACGCGGCGCGGCGGCGCGGCGGGCGGCCGAGCTGGGTGACGCCGACGGCACCCCGGGCGAGGCGTCCGAGCTGCGTCGCCGACTGCTGGTCAGGCGGGCGGAGTTGACCGCGATGGGGGTGGCCGTTCATACCGCACCCGTTGCGGGGGACTGGCTCGCCGACCCCGCACACTGGACCACCTTGCGCGCCCGGCTGGCCGAACTGGTGGCGGCGAACCTCTCCGAGCGGCCCACCGAGGACGGCATACCGGTGGAGGCCGCTCGGCACCGTCTGGGGCTGCCGGCCGTCTCCCTCGTGGAGGCACTGGTCACGCCGCCCCTGCGGATGAGCCGTGGGCGAGTGACCGTTGGGCCCGCGGCACAGCCGGCCCCTGTGGCGGACGCGGTACGCCGGCTCACCGCCGAACTCGACGGGCGGCCCTTCGCCGCTCCCCATGCCCAGCGGCTCGCGGAACTCGGCTTCGGCCGCCGTGAGCTCGCCACGGCGGTCCGCCACGGAGCGGTGCTTCGGCTCGCGGACCACGTGGTGCTGCTACCGGACGCGCCCCGGCTGGCGGCCGACCGACTGAGCGAACTCGACCAACCGTTCACCGTGGGAACGGCGAGCCGCGCCCTGGACACCAGCCGACGCGTCACCGTCCCCCTGCTGGAGCACTGTGACGCCCAGGGCATCACCCAGGTACTTCCCGACAAGCGCCGCCGGTGCGCGCCCCGCAGCCCGGCACGGAGTGAGTGACGGCCCGGCCCCCTTTCGGAGACCTCCATGGAGCGGCGCCGGTAATTGCCGGGTAATGGCGGCTGCCTAGCGTGCGGCAACTGTTCCCGACCTGGAGGCCGAACAAGCCATGCGTCTCAGACGCCTTGCCGGTGCCGGTATGGCCGCCGCACTCGCTGTGCCCCTCGTACTCGGGGGTTCCCCTGCCGCAGCCGACGAGCCGCCGCCGGACATCATCTCCGGCCTGAACTCCCGTACGCCCACCCACGTCGCGGGTCTGGAGAGCGAGGCCCCGTCCGTCTCGGCCTCGCCGCAGGAGCGGGCCCGCCGGCATCTCGCCGACAACGACGACGTCTATCACGCACGTGGCCTCGGCCTGGCCGCCGCGGGGACGTCCGTGGCCGGGGACACCACGACCGTCCGTTTCACCCAGCGCCACCACGGTGTTCCGGTGCTCGGCGGCACGTATCTCGTGCACGCGGACACATCGGGCGTCACCAGCGCCGCCGGATCGCTCTTCACCGATCTGACCGTGGACACCGAACCGGCCTTCACCCAACAGGCGGCCATCGACCTCCTCCCGTTCGTGGACACCACCGCGTACACCGACGGCACCCGCGAGACCGAGGGACACGGGCTCGTGGTCCTTCCCGACGGAACCGGCACGCTCGCCTACCACCTGACCGTCACCGGGCTGACTCCGGCAGGGAAGCCCAGCCGCCGCGAGGTGTACCTGGACGCTCACCACGGCACCCTCGCACTCGACTACGACAACCTTCAGCACGCCGGCCCGGCCGACGGCACCGGCGTGAACCAGCAGGGCGTGACCAAGCCCCTCGCGGTGTACGACACGGACAGCGGGTATGAGCTGCGCGACCGTTCCAAGCCCATGTGGGCCGGTCAGGGCGGCGAGATCCTCACCTACGACGCGGCCGGGGCCAGCGTCACCAAGTACCAGGGCACCATGCCCACCGACGCCGAGCTCGCCCTCTCGGGCGCCGCGCACTTCGACGGCAGGAACACCGACTCCGGTGCGGTGGACGCCCACTGGGGCGCGGGCCAGGTGTACGACTTCTACCGTTCCCTCGGCCGCGACGGCATCGACGGCAAGGGTGGCTCCATGCGCTCGGTCGTCGACGTCACCTACGGGGGCCGCCCGTTCGACAACGCCTTCTGGGACGGCACGAAGATGGTCTACGGCCGATCGTCCAACGGACGGTCCTTCGCCGCGGACCTGGACGTCGTGGGGCACGAGATGACCCACGGCGTCACCGACCACTCCGGCGGACTGATCTACCTCCAGCAGTCCGGAGCCATCAACGAGGCCGTCTCCGACTACTTCGGAAACGCCATCGACGTCACCGACTCCCGTACCCCGATGGGCGATCCGGCCGCCGGACTCCTGGGGGAGGACCTCTGCCCGCAGACCTCCCCGCAGACCTCCCCGCAGACCTCACCGCAGGGCTGCGCGCTGCGCGACATGAACGACGGCCGCAGGGCCGAGCGGGACTACCTGTCGCTCCCGCCCGATGTCGACAACGGGGGAGTGCACCTCAACTCGACCATCTTCTCAGGAGCCCTGTGGGACATCAGGGAGAAGCTGGACCCGAAAAGCGCGGACAAGATCATCTACACCGCGCTCACCCAGTACTTCACCCCGTTCACGGACTTCTACGCAGGCCGGCTGGCGGTCCTCGACGCGGCCCGGTCCCTCGACACCGGGAAGCGCGAACTCACTGCCATATCCAAGGCATTCGACAGCCACGGCATCACCAAGTCCTGGCAGCTGCGGCTGCCGCACGACTCACGGACCGTGCTGAGCGGCGTACAGCCGAGCAGCGCCCCGGACGTGGACGGCAAGCGCTGGGTGATCGGTGAGACGGACCCCGAGACGGGTGACCCACAGATCAGGGTCGGCACCTTGGGCAGCACACGAACCCGGGTCATCTCGGAGCCCGTCACCGGATCCAGGACGGTGAACGGCGTCATCGGCAACACGGCCCCGCGGATCAGCGGCAACACCGTCGTGTGGACCCGGCTGACCCGGGTCAGCCCGTACTGGGTGAACGCCGATGTCGTCCGCGGCTCCTTCGACGGCGGCACGGTCACCGACCTGCACCCCGGCGGCGGCATGCAGGGCAACGCCGATGTCTCGGGCGACACGTTCGTGTGGAGCGGGGACGAACCCCTGGGGGGAACGGGCGACCACAACGACCTGTTCACGAAGTCCGGCGACGCGCCGGTCACCAACCTCACTCCTGAACTGAAGGTCCAGGGCTACTTCCCCCGGATCTCCGGCGACATGATCGCCTACATCCACGTGGCGGGCGCCTTCAACGGCCGCAACGCCGCGACGTACGACCTGTCCGGCGGACGCCGCACGATCCTGCCCGCGGGCAAGGACTCCTCCGGCAACCCGATGGCGTACGCGGTGCAGGTGGACACCAACGGCACCCGGATCGTCTGGTCGGAGACGGACTTCGACGAGGACCTCCAGCTCCGCAGCGCCGACGCGGACGGCAGCGACGACCGGGTGCTCGTCCCCCAGGGCACTCCCGACACTCCTTTCGCGCCCCAGATCACGGTGAACGACACGTGGCTGGTCTACAGCGACTACCGCGGCTACTACACCTCGAACACCGCCACGGAGGACACGCTGCCCAACCTGTGGATCATGCCGATCAAGGGCGGCACCGCCGAACCGGTGAGCTGCAATCCCGGCGCGCAGGAGGCACCGGTGCTGGGTGAGGGCCGACGGGTCCTGTGGCTGGACTCGACGTTCGGCGACACCAGCCTGGTGACCCGGGACGCCCACCGCACCCGCTGCTGACGACACCGCGGCCGTGGGCTCGGGAGGCCGGGCCCGCGGCCGTTCGTACGACCTGACCCGGCGCGCAGAGTGCCCCCCGGCGAACGGTATCGATCCCTACACATACGGAGCTGATGTGTATCCCCTCCCCACCGCCGGCCGAACGAGGCTGAGAACCCTCGCGGTCGCGGCGATCGTGCTGGCCGCGGTCGCCAGTACGCCAGGTTCGCCGGCAGCCGCCGGGACACAAGCGCCGACGGCGACAGGCGTGGTCGGTGCCCCGGCGCAGAAGCCGGTGGCCCAGACGTCCCGCATCACCCTCATCACAGGCGATGTCGTCACGACCACGCTCGAGGCCGGACGCGTCAAGGCGGTGAACGTCCTCTCGGCGGGCGACCGGCCGACCACGTTCCACACGTCGACCGGTGCCGACGGCGACCTCTACGTCTATCCGCAGGACTCCACCGACGCGGTCGACTCCGGCCTCGTGGACGCCGAACTCTTCAACATCACCCAGTTGATCAAGGACGGCCGGGCGGACACACGCACCGATGAGATCCCCGCGCTGGTCGCCTACGCGGGCAGACCGGTCACGCCGAAGCTCAGCAAGGCGGCCGACGACCTCCCCGCCAGCGAGCGCAACGCGACGCTGCCCAGGCTCGGCATGACCGCGGTGACCGTGGAGAAGGAGGAGGCCGCGAGCTTCTTCCGCGCCGTGCGGTCCAAGGGCAGGGCGCCGGGGAGGCGCGCGCAGTCCACCGACCCGGCCATCACCCGGCTCTGGTACGACGGCAAGGTGAAGGCGACCCTCGACCGGAGCACCGCGCAGGTCGGTGCCCCCGCGGCCTGGGCCGCGGGCTTCGACGGCAAGGGAGCGAAGGTTGCCGTCCTCGACTCCGGTATCGACCTGGACCACCCCGACGTGGCAGGGCGGGTGAGCCTGAGCCGGAGCTTCGTCCTCGGCGAGGACGTCCAGGACGGCTTCGGTCACGGCACGCACGTCGCCGCCACCATCGCGGGCACCGGCGCAGCGTCCGGTGGAAAGTACAAGGGAGTCGCGCCCGCCGCCGACCTGATGGTCGGGAAGGTCCTGAACAACAGCGGTGGCGGCGACTTCTCCGACGTCATGGCCGGCATGGAATGGGCTGCGGCGGAGGGCGCCGACGTCGTCAACATGAGCCTCGGAACCGCGGCGACCGCCGCGCGCGACGCCTTGACCGAGGCGGTCGACTCGATGAGCGCCTCGACCGGAACCCTCTTCGTCATCGCGGCCGGCAACAGCGGCCCGGGAGAGGTGACCGTCGCCACTCCCGCGAACGCACCCTCCGCGCTCACGGTGGGTGCGGTCGACCGGGCAGACGTGATGGCGCCGTTCTCCAGCCGTGGCCCCCGGATCGGTGACGCGGGCATCAAGCCCGAGATCACCGCACCGGGCGTGGGCATCGTGGCAGCCCGCGCCGCGGGTACGACCCTCGGTATACCGGTCGACGCCCACCACATAGCGATGAACGGCACCTCGATGGCCACCCCGCACGTGGCGGGTGCGGCCGCGATCATGGCGCAGCGTCACCCGGACTGGGACGGGCAGCAGATCAAGGCCGCCCTCACCTCCCACGCCCGGCAGATCAGCGGCCAGACGGTCTACGAGCAGGGATACGGGCGGCTGGACATCGCCGCCGCCGTCGACTCCGACCTCTCGCTCGCCGGCACGGTCGACTACGGCCTGGTCATGTGGCAGGACGGTACGTTCGACAAGCGTTCCCAGAAGCTCCGGATCGCCAACGAGGGCAGCGAAGCGGTCGAGTTGACGCTGGATCTGGCGGTCACGGAACGTGCCGGCACGCCCCTTCCGGCCGGCGCGCTCAGCCTGAGCGGCGGCGACGGGACGGCAGCCGGCAAGGTGACCGTGCCTGCCGGCGGAAGCGCCGAGCTGACCGCGACGCTCGACCCCGACCTCGTCCCCGCAGGCCGGTACACCGGCGCCCTCACGGCGACCGCACCCGACGGCCGGACCGTCCACACCCCGGTCGGCTTCATCAAGGAGACCCCGCGGCGGGCCGTCACCGTCGACTTCAAGGACCGGCTCGGCAAGATCCCGTCCATGGTCGAACTGACCGTGCAGGGCCTGGACAACACGTATGTGACGGGCCATCGCCTCCGAGGCCGGGACAGCTTCAGCCTGCGCCTGCCCCTGGGAAGGTACTCCATCATCGGCACCCTGATCACGGACGATCCTGCCGGTATCGAGACCGTCGAGTACGCCACCGACGTGTTCGCCTTCCCCGAGATCGACCTCACCCGTGAGCCACAGGCACTCCACGTCGACGCGGCGCGGGCGAAGGACCTGTCACTGGACGTCGCCGATGAGCGCGGACCCCTGGAGGCGTCGCACTTCACCCTGACGATGCAGCGCACGTCGCCCGGTGGCGCGATGACCCAGATGCGCGGCTACACCGACGTCCAGGCGGCCTCCGACGAGAAGTACGGAGTCATCCCCAGCGGAAAGGCCGTCACCGGCGAGTTCGTGCTCTCGACCTTCGTCGCCGTGCGCGAGCCCCTCCAGAAGCTTACCGTCACCCGCCCCGTGCGCGAGGACATCGCGGTGCGCGCCCCGGTCAACACCGCGCGATTCTCCGGAACGAAGAATCTGGGCCTCGTGGACGTGGGCGCGGGCGGCCGGGCGGAGATCGCCGACGCCGACGTGCGGGGCAAGGCGGTCCTGGTGACCTCGGACAACCTGGTCGGGATCACCGATCAGGCGCGTTGGGCCTCCGAGGCCGGCGCCGAGGCGGTCATCGCCGTACCTCCGCGGGAGGGCCCGCGCGCCGGCTTCGTCGGCACCGGTCTGACCATCCCGGTCACCGTCGCGGGCTACGAGGACGGTAGGCGTCTGGTCGAACTCGCCGGGCGGGGCGGCGTGACCATCGCCTTCACCGGGGTGAACGAGTCCCGCTACACCTACTCGGCGCAGTACTACGACACCGGTGCGTTGCCCGTGCGGGCGGCCCGGCGCGCGTCCACCGAGGACTTCGTCACCGTCAGGAACACCTTCCACTCGGACCGCGTCCGTCGCGTCGGCTGGGAGATACTCAACGCCTGGGGCCCGTACGGCATCCCCTCGCTCCAGACCGGCCAGGCGCTCGGCCAGGGAGGCACCCGCGAGGACCACATCCTCGCCGACAACCGGGTCAGGTACCAGCAGCTGGTAGCCCCGCACACCTCGTACGCCGCGCAGATGGTGAGCCCCGAGACCGTCTACGAGCGGCCCGGCCGCACCTATCGTGCGGACTGGTACGCCGCCCCCATGCATCCGTCGGCCCACACGGAGCTGGCCTGTTCCTTCTGCCGTACGGACAAGGGCGTCTTCTTCACCGCCAACTCCGGAGGAGACTCGGACCCCGGCCACGCGATCGTCGCCGGGCGGCTTCCCACCTGGACGTACTACCGCAACGGCGAGAAGGCGACCGATCTCGAGCACCTCATGGTCCCGGAGCCTGCGGACTACCGGGTCGTCATGGACACCAAGCGCTTCGGCGACTACACCGGGGTGACCTTGGGCTCCACGACCCGTACGGAGTGGAGCTTCCGCTCCGCGGTCCCGCGGAAGGCGGAGATCAAGGGCTGTGGGGACGTCGTCGCGGGGGCGACGCGGTGCGAGCCGCTTCCCGTGCTGCTGCTCGACTACACGATGCCGCTGAACCTCTTCAACGAGGCCCCGGCGGGCCGCCCGTTCGACTTCACTGTCCGTACCTCCCGGCCGCGTGGTCGGCACGGCGGTACGGACGTGGCGGGCGCGAAGGTCTCCGTCAGTTACGACGGCGGGACGACCTGGAACGAAGCGCGCACGCGACGCGCGCACGACGACTCCTTCCGGGTCACGGTCGCCCACCCCGAGCGCGCTGCGACGGACGGGTACGTGACGCTGCGCACGGAGGTCTGGGACCGCGACGGCGGACGCACGGTGGAGACCATCAGCCGTGCCTACGCGCTGAAATAGCCCCTGGAGCGGCACCTCATCGGCCGGCCGCCTCCCTGCGCCCAAGAGGCCGGGCAGGCGGCCGGTAAAGGCTCACCTCGGCAGGGTCCCGGGGCAAGCACGTGGCGTATCAGGGTCATTGACGCCGATGTGCCAGAGGAATGTCTGTACGGAGCGGCGCCGAACTGGAACCGTTCCTCCCGGATCAGCCGGCACGTCAGCTGCGATCCGGGGTCGTCGAGCGGCCCTCGCCACGTGCGTGCGCACGGCGAACCGTCCCGCGCATTCGCCCGCATGACCTCGACCGGCCCACAGGCGTGAGCGATGCGCATCCCGACGACCGTCCGAGGCCGTGCCCCGCAGGGGTGCGCGGCCCCGGCCACTCTTTCCTACAGGAGACATCACTGCCATGCACCGACCCATACTCAGAGCATCGACAGCCGTCGCGCTCGCCGCGCTGATAGGCGCCACGGCGCCCGCCGCCCTCGGCGCCGACACCGCGCGGGAACCCCGGGTGAGCGCCCTGAGCCCCTCGACGTCGGCGGCCATCCACACCGTCCGTCTCATCACAGGTGACACCGTCGTGGTCACCGGCACCGGCGCCGAACAGAACGTGTCCTTCAAGCCTGACGGTGACAGCCCCGAGGGCATCGCGCGCATCGATCAGACCGGTGACCAGATCACCGTGATCCCCGACGAGGTGCGCCCGCTCCTCGACGCCGGAACCCTGGACCCCCGCCTCTTCGACATCGACGCGCTGATCGCGCAGGGCTACTCCGACGGCGCCGAACTGCCGCTGATCGTCCGGGGCACCAAGGCGGACGTGCCGCTCCCGCAGGGTGCCGGGAAGGTGCGCAAGCTGCGCGGGCTGAAGTCGGCAGCGACGCATGTCGAGGCGGGCCGCACCAGCGTGTTCTGGTCGGGGCTGCGGTCGAAGCAGAAGGGCGCCTCGGCCAAGAGGCTCGCCACCGGCGTCGAGAAGGTCTGGCTGGACGGCAAGGTCCGGGCCACCCTGGCCGACAGCGTGCCCCAGATCGGCGCACCCCAGGCATGGGCGGTCGGCAAGGACGGCAGCGGCGTGAAGGTGGCCGTGCTGGACACCGGGGTGGACGGGACCCACCCCGACCTGGCGGGACGGGTCGGTGAAGCCCGCAACTTCACGGAGACCGAGGACGCGGTCGACCACCACGGCCACGGCACACACGTCGCCTCCACGGTGGCGGGCTCGGGGGCAGCCTCCGGAGGGAGGAACAAGGGGGTCGCGCCCGGCGCCGAACTGCTCGTCGGGAAGGTCCTGAACGACGAGGGTTCGGGCAGCGATTCGTCGGTCCTCGCGGGTATGGAATGGGCTGCGCACAGCGGCGCCAAGGTCATCAGCATGAGTCTGGGCAGCCGTGCAGCCTCCGACGGCACCGATCCGCTGAGCGAAGCCGTCGACGAACTCACCGCCGAGACCGGCACGCTGTTCGTGATAGCCGCCGGAAACGCCGGCCCGGACCAGACCACGATCGGCTCGCCCGGCGCCGCCGACGCGGCGCTGACCGTCGCCGCCGTCGACAAGCAGGACAAGCTCGCCTCGTTCTCCAGCCGCGGCCCGCGCCTCGGCGACAACGCGCTCAAGCCCGACATCGCGGCGCCCGGAGTCGATATCGTCGCGGCCCGGGCATCGGGTACCACCATGGGTACGCCCACCGGTGAGTCCTACACCTCGGCCAGCGGCACGTCGATGGCCACCCCGCACGTGGCCGGAGCCGCCGCCATCCTCGCCCAGGCCCACCCCGAGTGGACCGCCGCCGAGCTCAAGGGCGCGCTGATGTCGAGCGCGAAGACGCTTGCGGGCGGAGCGTTCGCCGAGGGCTCCGGGCGTGCCGACATCCCGGCGGCCCTGGACCAGACGGTCTGGGCCACCAACGCGTCCTTCGGCACGGTCGCGGCCCGTGGTGCCGCGGCCCCGATCACCCGCAAGGTCACGTTCCACAACTCGGCCGACCGGGAGATGACCGTCTCGCTGGCCGGATCCCTCAAGCTCGACGGCGGCGCCGTCGCCGCCGGCGCGCTGACCTTGGGTGCCGACACCTTGACCATTCCTGCCCACGGCAGCGCGGACGTCGACGTCACGGTCGCGCCCGACCTCGCCACCGCCTACGGGACGTACACCGGGACCATCACGGCAACGGGGGAGGGCGTCACCGCGCACGCCACCGTGGCACTGAACCGCGAACAGCCCGCGATCAAGCTGACGTTCACAGGTCTGATGCCCGACGGAAGCCCCGCGACCAGCGCCAGCACCGTCACCCTCCGCGATCTCACCGACTCCGGCCCGCCGGTCCAGATCCGGGTGGGAGCCGACGGTGTGGCCACGGCCCAGGTCAAGCCGGGGCGCTACACGATCTTCGGACACCTCCGCAGGAACAGCGACTTCGTCACCTTCGGGATTCCGGACATCGAGGTGGGCGACCAGGACGTCGCCGTCTCCGCCGACGGCCGCAAGGCGCGGCCCATCAAGGCCCGGACACCCCTGCGCAGCGAACTGCGCAGCCTGATCCTGTCGGTGGGACGCCGATCCGGTGAGCAGTCGACCGGCGCCTCCTCCACCTTCGTGCTCGGCCGCGCAGGTGGTCACCAGTGGGCGCTGCCGAGCGCGAAGCCCAAGGACGGCACCTTCGGGACGAACGTCAACTGGATCCTGCAGAGCCCTCCGATCGTCGCCGAGGCCCAGCTGCGCGACGACGTGGACCTGCAGGCCGAGTCGTTCACCTTCTCCGGCAGGTTCGACGGCCAGCGTCGACTGGCCGTCGCCGACGTCGGCACCGGATCGGCCGCGGAGCTCGCGGCCGTCGATGTCAAGGGCAGGCTGGCGATGGTACGGCGGACCGCTGACGTCGACGTGTACACGGTCCTGCCCCGACTGGTCGAGGCGGGCGCCGCCGCGATCATGGTGGTCAACTCGGCCGACGAACGGCTTCCCGGTGCGATCAGCACCACGGTGCCCGTCTTCGGCGTCCCGAAGAGCCGGGGCGACCTGCTGACCCAGGCCCTCACCCGGGGGCCGGTCCGTGTCCGGCTCACCGTCGAGAGCAACCCCTCGTACCTCTATGGTCTTGTGCGCGGCGAGGACGACGGCATCGCCGCCGACCAGACCTTCGATCCGGACCGGCGCACGTTCGCGGACATCGCGATCAAGAACTACTCGCCGGCCGCGAACCCCGACGACGTCCGCAACAGCCAGGACGGCTGGCTCGGCTACAGCACTGTCGCGCAGCGCGGCGCAGGGTCGTTCGCCGACATGGCGTTCGGCACGACGCAGCACGTCTACGTGAACGCCGAGGACGCCAAGTGGCAGCGCGTCGTCGTGCCCGGTAACGGCGCCTCCATGGTCTCCATGCTGCGTCCGTACACGGCGGGCAAGGAGGTGACGGAGGAGTGGTTCAAGCCGGTGCAGCGCCCGACGTCGCCCGTCGACGTATACGCCCCCGGGAGCGGTATGACGCCGTCGAGGAATGACGAGGAGATGCTCGTCCAGATCCCCGTGTGGGCCTCGCCCGACGGCCACTTCTACGAGGGCGGCGGCTCCATGGCGCCGGGTGATGTGGACGAGTTCCGCGTCTACCGCGACGGCGCACTCATCGGCACCGCCGCCTACCCCTATGCCTCGATCACCGGACTGCCCGCGCAGAAGTCCCGGTACCGCTTCGAACTCGACGCGAAGCGGACCCAGGAGTGGTGGCAGGCCAGTACCGAGACGCACACCGCTTGGACGTTCGACTCCGCGCAACCGGAAGGCGTCGACTGGCACACACTGCCGATGCTCCACGCCGACTACGACCTCCGGGGAGTGGCGCTCGACAGTTCGATCAAGCCGCGGGCGGCATACAAGCTCACCGTCTCCTTCCGCAGCGCCGACGGTTCGCGGTCGCCTCTCAGGTCCGCGTCGGTCGAGGTCTCGTACGACGGTGGGAAGACATGGCAGCGTTCGGCCGCGCAGACGACCTCACGGGCGGCGACGGTGCAGTTGAGGGCTCCGAAGGGGGCCGCGTCGGTCTCCCTCCGCGTGATGGGGGAGAACGCAGCGGGCAGTCGCATCGAGCAGACCGTCATCAACGCGGTACGCGTCGCGGAGTGACGTGAACGGAACGCCGAGGCCGGCCGGCGGGAGCGCCCGGCCGTGAACAGGGCCGGACTCACGGTGAAGTACACCGGAGTCCGGCCCTCGTGCGTGAACTCGTGGGATCCGCCCGGGCGTTGGTGGTCCATGAGCCTCCGTGACGCATAGGTGCCGGTGTCACCTATGCGCCGCGCCTCGACCTTCTGCGGGCCCGATCACCGCCGGTAGCGTCTCGGACACACGCGCTGGAACCAGGCCGTGGCCGACCGGCCGCGGCGCGCTCCGGCGCGATCCGAGCCTCATCCAGGAGGAGCCCATGAAGCGCCCCCAGGGGAGAACGAGAAATCGACTGCTGGCCACCTGTCTGGCCCTCGCAGTCGGTGTCACCCTTCCTGCCGTGACCGGAGCCCAGGCGACACCCTCGCCCACGGGTCTGGTCGCACCCGCTGCGGGAGCAGCGAAGCCGTCCACGGTCACCCTCATCACCGGGGACCGGGTGACGGTCGACGTCGACGCCGGCGGCCGTCAGTCCGTCGTGGCGACGGCGGCCGACGGCAAGGCCAAGACGTTCCAGACCATGACGGACCCTCAGGGGAACCTCTTCGTCTACCCCGACGACGCGGTCGAAGGCATTGCCTCGGGTGCGCTGGACCAGCGTCTGTTCAACGTCACGCAACTGATCAAGGACGGCTACGCGGACGGCCGGGCCGACACCCTGCCGGTCATCGTCGCCTACCAGGACAAGCCGACCGCCGCGACGCTGAAGAAGCGGGCGGACGCGCTGCCCGGCGCTGATCGCGGCGCCGTCCTGGACCGGCTCGACATGACCGGAGTGGCGGTCGCCAAGAAGGGTGCCAGCTCCTTCTGGCAGAAGGTGAAACCGGTCAGCAAGGCGCCGCACGAGGGCACCCCGGTCACCGCGCCCGGCAGCGCAGGCGTGGCCAAGCTCTGGTACGACGCGAAGGCGAAGGCCACCCTGGACCGGAGCGTCCCGCAGATCGGCGCCCCCGAGGCATGGGCGGCCGGATACGACGGCAAGGGTGCCAAGGTCGCCGTCCTGGATACGGGCATCGACCTCACCAACGCCGACGTCAAGGACCGGCTGACCACGACGGCCAGCTTCGTTCCCGGACTGCCGGTGGACGACGGGCAGGGCCACGGTACCCACGTCGCCTCCACCATCGTCGGCAGCGGGGCCAACTCCGAGGGCCGGTTCAAGGGCGTTGCTCCCGGCGCGGACCTCCTGGTCGGCAAGGTCCTCGACAACGGGGGCAGCGGCCAGTACAGCTGGATCATGGCCGGCATGGAATGGGCCGCGGCTCAGGGTGCCGACGTGATCAGCATGAGCCTCGGCGGAGCTGCTTCATCGCCCGACGACGCCATGACCGAAGCGGTCGACCGTCTGAGCGCCTCGACCGGCACGCTCTTCGTCATCGCGGCCGGCAACGCGGGCCCCGGCGAGACAACCATCGGCACGCCCGGCACCGCGGACTCGGCCCTGACGGTGGGCGCCGTCGACAAGTCCGACGTCCTCGCGGGCTTCTCCAGCCGGGGCCCCCGGGTCGGGGACAGTGCCATCAAGCCGGAAATCACCGCCCCGGGAGTCGCCATCGTGGCCGCCCGCGCCGCAGGCACCACCATGGGCACCCCGGTCAACCAGTACTACACGTCGGCCAGCGGCACCTCCATGGCCACCCCGCACGTCGCGGGCGCCGCCGCGATCCTCGCCCAGCGCCACCCCGACTGGAGCGGTCAGCGGATCAAGGACGCGCTCACCACGCACTCCAGGACCGCCACCGGTCCGACGGTGTACCAGCAGGGCAACGGGCGCGTCGACATACCCGCGGCCCTCGACCCCGAGCTGGAGATGTCCGGCACGGCGGACTTCGGCCTCATCGAGTGGCAGGAATCGGGCTACGAGAAGGAGACCCACAAGGTCACCCTCACCAATCCGACCTCCGCAGACACCACGGTGACGCTCCGTGCCGAAGCGGGCAGCACGCTGCCCGCCGGAGCGCTGACTGTCACGTCGGAGCCGGTCACCGTCCCGGCCGGCGGTTCCACCGAGGTGACGGTCGTCCTCGACCCGAACGCTGTCCCGAACGGTCAGTACAGTGGCCACCTCACGGCGACCACCGCGAGCGGTGCGAGCGCGCACACGGCCATCGGCTTCATCAAGGAGGCGGAGCGCCACGGCCTCACGCTGAACTTCAAGGACCGCAAGGGCAAGCCGGCGAACCTGGCCTCCTTCCTCGTACTGGGG
The DNA here is from genome assembly GCF_042796085.1 of Streptomyces sp. NPDC056452. Lineage (NCBI taxonomy): Bacteria > Bacillati > Actinomycetota > Actinomycetes > Kitasatosporales > Streptomycetaceae > Streptomyces > Streptomyces sp. NPDC056452. The sequence goes on along the minus strand of NZ_JBHTRI010000017.1, from coordinate 111,237 downwards.
CTGGACAACGGCTACTTCGCCAGCACGTCGGCCGCCGGTGGAAGCAAGGAGCTCCGTCTGCCCGCCGGAAAGTACTCGGTCACCGGCCGCCTGGAGACCGCCGGGACCGGTAACGCGACCGAGAGCTACGCCACCGACCTCTTCGCCCAGCCGGAGATCGACCTCAGGGACGGCGACGTCGCGGTGACCGTCGACGGAACGAAGGCCACGGACTTCGACGTGCGGCTGCCCGACGAGAGCCGGGCGCTGGAACGCTCGGACTTCTCGTTCCAGACCGTCCGGTTCACCGAGAACCGTGCCCTGCACGTCGTGTCCGGCATAGCAGGCCTGCTCAACTGGTCCGACGAGCGCTACGGCGCGATCCCGGTCGCCGAACCAGCCACCGGCGAGCTGTGGATATCCGTCCACTACTCCAAGCGCGAACCGCTCATCCGGGCCACCGTGACGCGGCCCGAGACGAAGACCCTGTCGGCGAAGACGTCCAACTACCTCCGGCGCTTCGAGGGCACGCGGAAGTACGACGTGGTGGATGCGGGCAGTGGTTCGGCTGCCGACCTCGCCGCGACCGACGTCAGGGGCAAGGCCGCCCTGGTGCACGTCGACCGCACCGAGAGAGCGGGCACGACACTGCGGGCCGTCGAAGCTGCGGGTGCCGAGGCCATCGTCGTCGCGCCGAACGACGACTCCCCGCAGATGTTCCTCGCCACCGGAGTCACCGTGCCCTACCTCGCCACGACCTACCGGGAGGGCCGGGACCTCGCCACCGCCGTCGGGAACTCGCCGCGTACCAGCATCACATTGGAGGGCGTGAAGGAGTCGCGCTACACCTACGCGGGCGAGTGGGACTTCAACGAGGGCATTCCCGCGAACATGCGCATGACTGTCCGGGCCAACAAGTTCGCCAAGGTCATGAACGCCTACCACACGGACGGGGAGGAACGGGTCGGATACCACACGCTGCACTCCTGGGGCCCGTTCCCCATGACCTCGTTCCGCTCGGCCCAGTTCCTGCAGCAGGGAGAAGTGCGGGACGACTACATCCTGGCCGCCGAGGGCGCCACGTACAGGCAGAGTGTGACGGCCGGCACCAACTACGGTGCCGAGATGACGGAGACGGTCAAGAGTTACCGACCGGGCGCGACGCACCGCAGCGACTGGTTCGGCCCGGCCATGCACACCGCCAACACCACCGACTACGCCTGCAACTTCTGCCGCACTGACGCCGGAACGGTGTTCCAGCCGCAGCTGGGCGGGGACGGACAGAGCGACCACTACCTCAGAGGGGGTCGCGCTCGGGCGTGGACGTACTACCGCGACGGTGAGCCCATCCCGGCCGGTGAAGCGATCATGGTCCCGGAGAGGGCCACGTACCGGTTCGAGGACGACTCGGTCAGGTCCAAGGATTACCCTGGCGTGACACTCGGGTCGAAGATCCACACCGAGTACACCTTCGGATCGGCAGCCCCGAGCGCCATGTCCGTCAAGGACTGCAAGGTCACCGTGCCCAAGGCGACCTTGTGCGAGGCGCTGCCCGTCGTACTGCTCGACTACGCCATGAAGGCCGACATCCTCAACAGGGTCGACGCCGATCAGGACTACACCCTGACCGTCGACGCGTCACGCTCCAAGGGCTTCACCGGATCCACCGACATGGCCGGAGCGAAGGTGTCCGTCAGCTACGACGGCGGCGCCACCTGGCAGCGGGTGCCGGTCAGCCGTAAGGACGGCAACACCTTCAAGGCCACGTACGTACACCCTGAACTCGCTTCCACCGACGGCTTCGTGAGCCTGCGGACGGAAGTATGGGACGCAGCGGGTAACAGCACGGTCCAGGACATCACGAAGGCGTACGCGCTGAAGTGACCGAGCGTGCGTCGCGGCAGGCACATGCCGCGACGCACGGTGACAGTGAGGGCCGCCGACCGCTGGTGCGGGCGACGGCCCTCTCGCGTGACGGGTCCGGCGAGAACGCGCACCAGAAGGCTGACGAAGATCTTGTCGAGAGGGCTTGTCCGGTGAGCCGAAGCACGATGGTCGTCACCAAGGCAGGCGGGTTGTCACAACGGCTGCCGGGCGGGCCCCGCCCAGCCGTGACTGAGCGCTCCCGTCGGCGGGCGGAACGTTTTGCAGCCGTCGGAAGGACTGCTGTGGCAGGAGTGTGTGTCCACTGGCGTGTCCGTCCAGGCACCTGATCGGATCGGTTCGCAACGGTCGGGTACGGCCGGGGTACCTGCTGCCAGGGTTGGAGTCGAAAGGGAGGCCTCGTGATCTCGGCACTCAACCAGCTCGTCGATCTCGTCGAGGAGCACCTCGTCGAGGAGCTCGACGTCGGCGGGCTGGCCGGAGCGCTCGGCACGACCGAGTACCACCTGCGCCGGATGTTCTCGTCGTTGGCCGGTATGCCGTTGTCGGAGTACGTGCGACGGCGCCGCATGACCGTCGCCGCCGCCGACGTCGTCCGGGGCGAGGAGGACCTGCTGGGCATCGCCGTCCGCCACGGATACGGCTCGAGTGAGGCGTTCGGACGCGCGTTCCGAGCGGTCCACGGTGTCGGCCCCGGTGACGCGCGCCGTGACGGAGGCCCCTTGCGCACGCAACCGCAACTCAGGTTCCGCCTGACCGTCGAAGGGATTCTCCCCATGGACACCCGCCTCGCCGACCGCCCCGCGTTCAGACTGGTAGGACACGCAGCCCGGGTTCCGCTCATTCACCGGGGCGTCAACCCTCATATCCAGGAACACATCACCGCGCTGCCCCAGGAGGAGCATGTGCGACTGAAGGCCCTCAGCGACACCGAACCCGCGGGCTTGCTGCAGGTCAGTGACGACCTCGACCCCGACGGCCGGGAGGGCAGCGAACTGACCTACCTGCACGGAGTCGCTCTCAGCCCGGACACACCGGTCCCGGACGGGCTCGACACCATCGAGGTACCGGCCGGAATGTGGGCGGTCTTCCGTACCAGCGGACCGCATCCGCATGCCCTGCAGACGACCTGGGCCGCGACCGCGACCGAGTGGTTCCCCTCCAACCCGTGGCGGCTACGGCCGGGACCTTCGGTCGTCGCGGTCCTCGAGCGCGCGGACGATTTCAGCACTGCGACCTGCGAGCTGTGGCTTCCCGTCGAACCCGTGTGACGCACTTTCGACGACAGGGCGCGGCTGAGCGGTTCCGCTGGGCCGAGTTGCACATCAGCTGGCGCTTCGCATGCCTGCTCGGATTTTGCCGCGCCGCCGGTGTACCAGGAGCAGCGGCTGCCACCGCTCGGCTGACCTGAGTGTGATCCTTGCCGCCCGCCCCCAGGCTGCAAGATCACATCTCGGGTCGAAAGAAGCGTGGCAAGGGAACCTGATCCGAATTGCCGACGTCGGATTTCGGAACACGAAGACCTCACCATGGGCACGGTCTCATTCCCGTGCTGAGCGATGGTGAGGCCATGTGGCAGGGAGGAGGCACTCCTCTTCTTTGCTGCATCTACTGAGGGGGGACACGCATGAGCTGGACCGGGCGATCCGCCGGCTTGCTGGGGGCGGCGGCCATGGTGATGTCAGTGGCCGCGTGCACGGCCGACAGCGGTGGCGGTGGGGCCTCCTGCGTCAATCGGTACACCTACCAGCACAGTTCGTATCGTGACGTGGCGAACGTTGAATTCACACCCGGGAGGAAGCTCGGCGTCGCCACCAAACCACCCTGCGAAGACACCGGCGGCCGGGACAGGAGCGAGGAGCCGGATACGACGGCGACGGCCTACGAAGTGGACGGCATCTCTCCCAAGGTTGCCATCGCCATCGGGGACACACCGAAGACAGCCACGTTCTTCGCCGTCGACTCCGGCTCAGAGCTCCCGCCCGAGGTGCAGAAACTGATCGACGGCTCCTGATCTGAAACGCGGGGCTCGGTGTGGTTCCAAAGCTGACGCCACACCGAACCCCGCGCCAGAACGGGCGGCCATGAAACGGACGTTCAACAGGCGATTGATCACGACTCGATACACGCCCTAATGGGTGAGCCACCCGCCGCGCGCCGCGTGCCAGGCGAGCTGCGCGCGGTTTCCCACGCCCGCCCGCTCCATCAGCCGGGTCAGGCGGCGCTGCACGGTGCGCACGCTGGTGCTCAGCTGGCGGGCGATCGCCGCGTCCGTGAGCCCGGCGAAGAGCAGCCCGAGCAGTTGGATGTCTGACGCGGGCAGTCCGGCCTCCGTCACGTCCGTCTCGGCGTGCACCGGGACGAGCGGGACGCTGCGTTCCCACAGCAGCTCGAACAACGAGACCAGGCCCTCCACGAGCGTGCTGCCGGACACCACGAACCACTCGCCGGGCCGGTCGTCGCCGCCGGGGAGAAGCGCCGTGGTCCGGTCCGAGATCAGCAGCTTCAAGGGAAGTTCGTCGAGGACGCGTACCTGCTCGCCCGCGGCCTGGTAGGAGGTGATGTCGGCGACGGAGTGCGGCTGGTCCAGGGCACGCCGGTCGTAGATCGACCGGCAACGGACGTTCCGGTCGAGGGTGCCCAGGACATCGAGGGAGACACCACCGTGGATGACGAACGGAGGCCTGCTGAGCACGAGCAGCTCCCGGGCGGTGTTCGCCACCGTCTCCGCATACCGGCGCCCGCACCGCTCCGCGCCCTCGACCACCTCGACCGGGCCTGCCACCGCACCGGGCCGGTGGCCCGACCTGTACTCGTCCATCAGCCGGGCCAGCCCACCGCGGGCCCGGTTCAGCTCCCGCTGGCGGCACTCCATGAGCCGCTCCACCGCAACTTCCGGAGCCGCGGCCACCCACCGCTCCGGCGCGCCGGCAGTCAGGGCGACCAGTTGCAGCGCAGCCAATGCCTCGGTCCGTCGTGCCACTTCCGCGTGCGGCTGATGCAGCGCAGCGGCGAGCTCCTCGGCGGACGCCGGGCCCGAGCGCAGCAGGTGCCGGTAGAGCTCTTCCTCTCCCACGGTCACCCCCAGGGCTGCGAGTCCGACGTCTGTGGTCTCCCCGCTCCGGCGTAGTGCACGCCGCATCTCCCACCCCAGTTCCTGCCGTGTTTCTCTCCTCGGGCGGCGGACGCTAGACCACGCCCATTACCCGGGCGTTGCCACGACGGGGGTGTCCGACAGGGCAGGCGGCCCATGCGGTGATGGTTCGGCCCGGTGCTGCACCCAGCGACCCGGCGGCCGACACAGACCCGGCGGGCAGCCCTGCTGCGCCAGGGACGACATGGTCGCTCCGGCGGTAATTCGCGGGTAACGACGGTTGCCTACGGTCTGGCCAACCCCGAACCGCGGGGTGTGTGCCCGCTCCGCCCGCCGAGGATGAACTGCCTATGTGTCCTGCCTCGCCCGCCGCGTCGTTCGACGCGACAGGTCCGGATGACCCGGTCCGCGCCGTCGTGGACGCGGGTGGCGAACCGTGGTCACGGATCCTCGGTCTGCTGGAGCGGCGCCGGTGCGAGCTGCCGCTCGGCAGCGTGCTGGAACTGCACAGTGCCAACCCTCAGGTCCGCTCCTCCGTCCATGGGTGGTGCCGGCTCACCGGTTCCACTCTGCTCGCCGAGGAGGAGACGGGCGACGTGAGTGCGTACCGCATCAAGCTGCCGGCGCGCCCCGTGCACGGCACACCGACACCGTACACCGTCCCGAAGCCGGAGTCCCCGTGAAACCCTTTGCCCGCGCCAGACTCGTTGCGGCGGTCACCGTCGCCGCCCTGTGCTCGCCCGCCGTTCTGCCTACGGCTACCGCCACGCCCGTGCCGGAGCCGACCGCCGCCGCGTTCGGCGCGTCGGTGAGCCACACGGTCACGCTGATCACGGGTGACCGGGTGACGGTCACCACCACACCGGACGGCCGGAAGTCGTACAGTGCCGTGCCCGCAGCGGATTCCGCCCCGCGCACGGTGCTGGCCCGTACGGACATCGACGGCGACGCGTACTTCTACCCGAGCGATGTGATCGGCAAGGTCGGTTCCCTCCTGGACCCGCAGCTGTTCAACGTCGACGGACTGGTCCGCGACGGCTACGACGACTCCCGCGTCGACGCGCTGCCGCTGATCGTGCGGCGCACCGGCGCCGACCGTCCGGAAGCCCTCGAGAGCGACGGACTGATGCCCGCCAAGCGGGACTTCCACGCGCTCAGGGCGAGCACGGCGGTCCTCGACAAGGACGACGCGGCCGAGGTGGGCGACGCCCTCGACAGCAAGGGCGAGCTGGACGGCGTCAAGAGCATCTGGCTCGACGGAAAGGTGCACGCGGACGCGCTGGACCGCAACCTCACCCAGATCGGTGCCGACAGTGCCTGGCAGGCCGGCCGTACCGGCAAGGGCGTCAAGGTCGCCGTGCTGGACACAGGTGTCGATCAGACGCACGCGGACCTGGCGGGTCGGATCAGCGAGACCAAGGACTTCTCGGGCAGCGGCAGCACGCTCGACAGGCAGGGCCACGGCACGCACGTCGCGGCGACCGTGGCCGGCAGCGGTGCGGGGGCACCGGGCCTCCGTTCCGGTGTGGCGCCGGATGCCGACCTGATCGTCGGCAAGGTGCTCGGCGACGACGGCTCCGGTTCGGACTCGCAGGTCATCGCCGGTATGGAGTGGGCCGTCGCGCAGGGCGCGAAGGTCGTCAACATGTCGCTGGGCAGCGGCCCGACGAACGGCCAGGACCCGGTCACGCAGTCGCTCGAAGCGCTGGCCACCTCGTCCGGCACCCTGTTCGTGGTCTCGGCGGGCAACAACGGTCCCAACATCAGCACCGTGTCCGCCCCGTCGATCGCCCCGCACGCCCTGTCGGTCGCCGCGGTGGACTTCACGGGCGGAACCGCCTCGTTCTCCAGCCGCGGACCGTCGTTCAACGGCACCGTCAAGCCCGAAATAGCCGCCCCCGGCGTCAATGTCGTCGCGGCACGCGCCACGGGCACGAACCTCGGCACTGTACAGGCCGACCCCGCTTACACCGCACTGTCCGGTACGTCGATGGCAGCCCCGCACATCACGGGCGCCGCGGCCCTGCTCTCCCAGGAGCACCCCGACTGGACCCCGGACCAGATCAAGCACACCCTGATGGGCACCACGACGGCTCCGCAGAGCGGTCAGTCGCTGTACGACGTCGGCAGCGGCGTCGTGAACCTCCCCGCCGCCCTCAAGCAGACCGTCGTCGCCGACACCGGCGCCGTCGACTTCGGGCGCCTGGACGTGTCCGACGGCACCGGGACCCGCACGGTGAAGCTCACCAACAAGGGCGCCGCGGCCGTCACCCTGGACCTCACCGGCACGCTGGCCCCGGCCGGCTCGCCCCCTCCGGCCGGCCTGCTGGAGCTGTCCGCCTCCTCCGTGACGCTGGGCGCCGGTGAGACCTCCGAAGTCACCCTGACCGTCGACGCCACGGGCACTCCGACGGGTACGTACAGCGGCGCGCTGACGGCGCTCCCCGCCGGCGGCGGCCAGGCGCTGCGCATCCCGCTGCTCCTGGACCGGGCGCAGTCCGTCAAGGTCACCACGCTCGACCGCGCGGGCAAGCCCGCACCCGCCCAGATCTCCCTGCTCAACGCGGAGAGCGGCGCCTCGCTGAACGCGGAGGTCCGCGCCGAGGGAACCCGTGACCTGCGGGTCCCCGAGGGCACCTACATGGGCCTGGCCATGATCCGCATGACCATCGACGGCATCCAGCAGATCGCGATCGTCAGCGCCGACCTCAAGGCCGACACGAACGAGATCGTCTTCGACGCCCGCAAGGCCCGTCGCTGGACCGCCTCGGTCGAAGGCAAGGACACCCGCCCCGAGTTCATGGCGGGCAACCTGTCCCGCACCACCGACGACGGCCGGTTCGGCATCCGTCACAGCATGCTGGCCGGCGGTGCCTACGGGGCCTTCTCCAAGGACGCCCTCTGGATCACGCCGACCACCGAGGCCCACCTCGGCAAGGTCGTGTTCAACGAACGCTGGCGCCTCGCCGACGCGGACAGCGACATCACCGTGGGCGACACGTCCGCCCTCTACGATGCGGCGTACGCCCGGGACGAGGTCGCCGACAACCCCGAGCGTCGGCTGACGCGCGGCGAGATCAAGAAGTTCGCCAAGGTCCGCACGACGTACCGGGGCATGAACGAGAAGCTCCGCTACCAGGAGGGAAGCACGGTCTACGGGACCGGGCTGAACGGTCTCAACACCTCCTCGCCGTCCTACCTGACCGTCCCGCGCGAGCGCACGGAGTACATCCAGGCCGAGGACAGGACCTGGCTGCGGTTCACCTACCGCAACCAGGGGGGCGTGGCGATGAACTACTCGCCGGCCCAGTTCACCTACAAGCCGGGCACCTCCACGAAGGACTCCTGGTTCGCCGGACCGCTCTCGGTGCGCGCCACGGGCCAGGCCACGGGTGCCCGTCTCCAGCTGAAGGTGGACGACGCCGTCAACCCGAAGGGGTTCGCCCCGCAGCTCGGCGACTTCAACTTCCCGCAGCGCACCCAGTCCACGAGCCAGCTCTACCGCAACGGCACGCTGGTCGTCGACCGCGGTGCGCAGATCGACAAGACGTTCGCGGACGCGGACAAGGCGTCGTACGAACTCCGGCGCACCTACACCTCCGCCGGGATCTTCCCGATGGGCGGCGAGGCCACCTCCAAGTGGACCTTCACCGCTGGCGGCACGGGTGAGACGGCGACACCGGTGAACCTCCTCAACGTGTCGTTCGACGCGCCGCTGAACAACCTCAACCAGGCACGGGCCGGCCTCCCGCTGCTGGTCCAGGCCGATGTCACCGGTGCGGTCGACGGCCTGCGCAACGTCCGCGCCTGGGTCACCTCCGACAACGGCGTGACCTGGAAGCAGGTCGTGATCCTCGGCTACGACGGTGAGTACCGGTTCCTCGCACCCCACACGGCGCTGAAGTCGGGTGGCTTCCTGGGCGTCCGCGTGACGGCCGAGGACAGGCACGGCAACACCGTGGACTCTGCCCTTCCCCGGGCGATCCCCGTCAGCTGACCCCGCACGGCAGGACATGACGGTGCCACTGCCCCCGGAGGGGTGGTGGCACCGTCGGTTCCGGGCTCGCCGTGGATGAAATCCGTTGCAGGTGGGCCCTGTTGGGGGCCAAATGGCGTGCTCGTGACAGTGACATGCGTACGCCACGGAATCACCTATGCACGGCGGGTGACGGTTGGAAGAGTTGCGTACCTGCCCACCCGATGCGAAGGAGTTTCCTCACCATGCGCAGACCCTTCAGACAGGGATCCCTGCCCGCCGTGGCGGTGCTTACGGCTCTGTTGGCCGCAGGCCTCGCCTCTCCGGCAGGTGCTTCCTCGGACGATGTTCCGGCCGTGTCCGTCCTCAAGCCCTCGGCGGTGGCGAGTTCCGCCCATACGGTGCGACTGGTGACCGGAGACCGGGTCGTGGTGAACGGCAGCGGGGTCGACCGCCAGGTGTCGTTCGCCCCCGACTCCGACAGCCCGACCGGGACCGCATCGATCCTCCAGCACGGCAAGGACATCACCGTCGTCCCGGAGGAAGCCCGGCCACTGCTGGACTCCGGCGTGCTGGACCCGCGGCTCTTCGAGGTCGGCGCGCTGATCGAGCAGGGATACGCCGACGGCCGGGATCTGCCTCTGATCGTGCAGAACTCCAGTGCGTCGGCGAAGTCACCGGCCAACTCCAGACAGGTGCGGCGGTTGCCGGCCATCAAGGCCACGGCCGCCGCGGTCGATCCGGAGCAGGCGCAGAAGTTCTGGGCAGGGCTGCGGGACAAGCAGGACGGTGCCACGGCGAAGCGGCTGGCCGACGGTGTGCGGAAGGTGTGGCTCGACGGCAAGGTCACCCCCACCCTCGACAAGAGCGTGCCGCAGATCGGGGCCCCCACCGCGTGGGCGGCCGGATACGACGGCTCGGGCACGAAGGTCGCCATCCTCGACACGGGAATCGACGCCACCCACGCCGACCTCTCGGACCGGATCGACGAGGCCCGCAACTTCTCGGACTCGGCCGACGCGGTCGACCGCCACGGACACGGCACCCACGTCGCCTCCACGATCGCCGGTTCCGGCGCGGCATCGGGCGGGAAGTACAAGGGTGTCGCCCCCGGCACGAAGCTGCTGATCGGCAAGGTTCTCGGCGACAACGGCTCCGGGAGCGAGTCAGGGGTGCTCGCAGGCATGGACTGGGCCGCGCACAGCGGCGCCAAGGTCGTCAGCATGAGCCTCGGGGCGAACAGCTACACCGACGGCACCGACCCGATGAGCCAAGCCGTCAACACGCTGACGAAGGACACCGGCGCCCTCTTCGTCGTCGCCGCGGGCAACACGGGCCCCGACGCGGGCACCATCGGCACGCCCGGCGCCGCCGACGCTGCCCTGACCGTGGCGGCGGTCGACGACCGGGACACGATCGCCTCGTTCTCCAGCCGGGGCCCGCGCTTCGGTGACAAGGCCATGAAGCCGGATATAGCCGCCCCGGGCGTGAACATCGTCGCCGCCCGTGCAGCAGGAACCGCCATGGGCGCCCCGGCCGAAGCCGGCTACACGTCTGCCAGCGGTACGTCGATGGCCACCCCGCACGTTTCGGGCGCCGCCGCGATCCTCGCGCAGGAACACCCGGACTGGGACGCCGCCGACCTCAAGGGCGCCCTCATGTCCAGCGCGAGGACCAGCGGCAACGGAGGCTTCCAGGAGGGCTCGGGCCGGGTCGACCTGGCCACCGCGATCCACGCCGGTGTCTGGGCCACCAACGCTTCCATGGGCGCCTACGCACAGGGCGCCGCCTCCGAGCCGGTCACCAGGACCGTCACGTTCCACAACACCGCCGACAAGGAGATCACCCTCGCCCTGTCGGGCGCGCTCTCTCGGGACGGCGGCTCGGAAGTGGCCGGGGCGCTCACCCTGGGCAGCGCCGGCATCACCCTGCCCGCGGGCGGCAGTCAGGACGTCGAGGTCACCGTCGACCCTGACCTCGCCACCACCGGCGGCACCTACACCGGCACGATCACGGCCGCCGGTGAAGGCGTCACCGCGCACGCCACCGTCGCCCTGAGTCGTGACCTGCCGACCTACAAGATCGGTCTTCAGACCCTGATGCCGGACGGCACCGCGCCCGGCAGTGCGTCCCTGTCCGTGTACGACCTTCGGAAGAACGCCCCTCCGGTGCGGCTCCCGGTCGATGCCGCCGGGGTGGTCAACGCCCGGCTCAAGCCCGGCCGTTACGCGATCCTCGGCCACCTGTTCAAGGGCAGCACAAGCGTGACCTTCGTGCTGCCGGACGTCAATGTCACCGATCACGACCTGGCTCTCACCGCCGACGGCCGCAAGGCGGCTCGGATCCTGACGAAGACACCCAAGCCCACTGAGCCGGTCGGCTCGGCCGTGATGGTCGGGCGCCAGTCGGCCGAGCAGAGCATCGGCGTGATGGCCGGGCTGTTGGGTGGACCGGGCCAGCGTTACCTGCTGCCCTCGTCCGCCGCCCAGGACGGCAGGCTCGCCTCCACCGTCGTCGAGAGCTTCCGGTCCCGGCCGATCTCCGCGGAGGCGCAGCTGCCGACAGGCCGTGTCGACCTCACCGCCCAGCATGTCGGGGGCTCTGGTCGGTTCGAGGGTGTCAGGAGACCGACCGCAGTCGACGCGGGATTCGGAACGGCCGAGGACCTCGCCGCGCACGACGTCACCGGGAAGCTCGCGATGGTCCGTCTGGGCAGCGAGTTGCCTCTCACTGCCCTGACCAGGGTGGCGGACGCGGGAGCCGCAGCGGTGATGCTGGTCAACAGCTCCGACGACGTACTGACGACCGGCGCGATCAACAGGACACCCATGTTCACCGTGCCCAAATCCCAGGGCGACCGTGTCCTGGCAGCTGTCGCACGCGGACGTGTCACGGTGCGGCTGACCGGTGAACTCACAACCTCGTACACCTATCAGACGGTGAACAGCCACAAGGGTGCGCTGCCCGGGAGCTGGACCACCGCGCCCGCACAGTCGGAGTTCGCCGACGTTCTCACCAAGGACTACTCACCCGCACCGGCGGGCGCGGGCGAACTCTACTCGCAGGGATCCTGGTTGGGACTGAGCACCGTCACCGGTGACGGTGCGGGCACGTTCGGCGAGGTGAACCTGGGCGCCACGCAGCACTCCTACCTCCTCGCCGCCGACACCACGTGGTCCCGCACGGCCTACCTTTCCGGTTACCTCTCGGCACAGCCGTACTTTTCGGCCGGAGCCTCCTACAAGCCGGGCAGCCGCTCCACCCAGGAGTGGTTCAAGCCGGTTCTGCACGCGGGCACACCCGGTCCCGGCACCGATCCGTCGGGAAGCACTCAGCCGTACCGCAAGGGCGACTCGATGATCATCGCGATCCCGAAGTACGTCACGGGACGGTCCGACTCCTACGAGTACGGTGGCCGCAACGCCGAAGGCGACGAGACCGCGTTCCGTCTCTACCGGAACGGCACCCTGCTCGGCTCCGCTCCCAACGCCTGGGTCGCGGTCAACAACCTGCCGCAGGAGGCTTCGCAGTACCGCATCGAGACGGACGCCAAGCGGAACAACAAGTGGTGGTCGGTCTCCACCGAGCAGCACACCGCCTGGAACTTCTCCTCGGCCCACGTCGATGGCGAGGCCGCGGCTCGACTCCCCCTACTCCAGGCCGACTACCACCTGGAGGGTGTGGCCCTGGACTCCAGCGTCACCGCAGGGAAGTACCACCCGGTATCGGTGTCCTTCCGTAACCCCGACGGCACCCGGGCGGCACTCACTAAGGGCACCGTCGAGGTCTCCTACGACGAGGGGACGACCTGGAAGAAGGTCACGGCCGTGACGTACAAGGGCACGGTCACCGGAGTCCTCAAGGCCCCGAAGGGCTCCAAGGGGATATCCCTGCGGATCCACGGGGAGAACGCCGCGGGCAGCAGCATCGACCAGACCGTGATCCACGCGGTGCACGTGCGCTGACCGGTCGACCCCCAGAACGCCGGAGGCCGCGCATCCCGTGGGGGGTATGCGCGGCCTCCGGTCGAAGAAGTAGCGCCGCCGGCCCGCGAGTCTGCGCATGGGTCGGCGGTGCGGACACGCCAGGACCCTTCCCGTGGGGAGCCGGGAAGGGGCGGCGCGGCACCGTCGGCGTCGGCGCGCAGGCGGGGCAGGTGCGATCCCGTGTCCGGGGGTTGACCACGGGGACCGCGTAGCTGACACACTGCCACCGGTCCGGCGGGATCAACAGGGTCGTGCACGAAAGAACCGTCGGCATATGACAGAGCCTGCCCGAGCGTGTCCTGGCGAAGTCCGGAAGGCTCTCGGCGCCAGCCGTCCGGCCATTGCTCGTGAGGGGGGTTTGGTGGAACCGATCCTGGTCGAGTCCATCACGTACGACGGTGTGTGCCAGGAGTGCGGTGCCGAGGCGAAGTGGTGCGGCGTCCAGGCGCTGGTGGGTGAGGAACTGCGGTGGGATGTCGAGTCGACGTGTCCGGCCTGTGGGTCTGCCCTGGCCGTCTGTGGCGGTGACCTGCCGGATGAGTTGCGTGGCCGATTGCTCTCCGAGCACGGGTGGGCAACGCTGCAGGTCGGTCCGCCGACGAGGAACGCCACCGTCATGCGGGTGCTGCGGGCAGAACTCGGCATCGGCCTGGACGGCATCAAGGCGGTGCTGGAGCAGGTCCTGACCGGACAGTACTCGGGGACCCTGCCCGAGATGGAGTTCCTGGCCCGCAAGCTGCGGGCATCAGGCGTCGACGCGTCCGCCTCACGGGCGGGGGACTGAGTCAGGGCTGCGTGTCGGCGGCGAGAGCGGACATGAGGGTGTCGATTCGCAGGCGCAGCTCTCTTACGGCGGTTCTCGTCCGGGCGATACGGCACCGCGAATGCCGCTGCCGCCACCGAAGGCGCCCGGGCGTTCACCGAGAAGCGCTCACCGGCATGGCAACGGCAGGAGTTCACTCCCACGTGTGAGGTGCGGGAAGGAGGGTGAGATCTGCAGCATCAGTCCGGTGCGGGCGAGACGGCCGTGCTCGCTCGGGGCGGTGCGCTCGGGTGCGGTACCGCGGCTTGCGGCTCCGGTGCGTACTGGGCCGCCTGCGTGGTGAACATGGCCGCGTTGCGCCCCCGCGCGGTCATGAGCTCGTCGTGGCTGCCGCGTTCGGTGAGACGGCCCCGGTCGAGGACGTAGATGGTGTCGGCGTGCCGGACGCCGGACATGCGGTGGGTGACCAGGACGACCGCCCGGTGCGGGCCGGCGAGCCGGCGGATGGCGTCGAACGCTGCGATCTCGGCTTCCGGGTCGAGCGCCGAGGTGGGTTCGTCGACGATCAGGACGGTGTCCGAGTGAGAGGTCTCGGTGCGCCAGTGGGTGCGGGCGAGGCCGATCTTCTGCCATTCGCCGCCGGAGAGTTCGGACGCTCCACGGAACATACGGGCAAGCAGGCTGCCCAGGCCATGGGGGAGTTTGGCGATGACAGGGGCCGCGCCGGCGTAGTCGACGGAGGGCTGGAGATCCTCGTGCCCGGCCGGCCGGCCGGGGCGGCCGATGCGGATATTGAGCGCGGCGGTCACCGGCCAGCGCTGGAAATCCTGGGTCAGCAGGGCCACACGCTCGAACACCTGGTAGCGGTTGAGCTTGGAGAGTTCTTCCGCACCCCAGTGCACCGTGCCGCTCTGCGGCAGCAGCAGCCCGGCGAGAATCTTCATCAGAGTGCTCTTGCCCGATCCGTTCTCGCCCACGACGGCGGTCACCGACCCCATGGGAAGTGCTATCGAGACCCCGTCCAGCGCGGGAGTCTCACGGTCCGGGTAGCGGTAGGTGACCTCGTCGAGCACCACCTGGCCCACCCGCTCGGGCAGGTCCTGCCCGCCGTCGGCGATGGCTCGTCGTGCGGCCTCGGACAGGAACCGGTCGTGGTCCTGCACGTAGAGGCTCTCCTCGTGCAGCTGGTTGACGTTCATGACGAGCCCACCAAGACTCGCCGACCCGGACCGCACGGCGATCACCGCGGTACCGGCCACGGCCAGACTCATGTGCCCGGCCATGATCAGCCAGAGCATCACGCCGTACGTACAGGCCATCGCGAGCCCGGACAGCGCGGCGGCCACCAGCTCGGTCAGTGCCTTGCCGTTCGCGAGCCGCTTCTGTTCGGTCTCGGCACTCTCGGCCATGCCGCGGTACTTCTCCAGCAGGAACGCACCCACCCCGTGGATCCGTACCTCCTGGGCCGCACCGCGCTCGGTCAGCAGGTTGCCGATCAGACGACTGGCGCGCATGTGCTCCACCCATGTCATCACCGACACGTACCGTTCCTGGGCGACCCGCATCGCTCCCCAGCCGCGAGGTGCCGCGATCAGCAGCAGCATCGGAAGCAGCGCCGGGTGCAGGACGGTCAGGATGCTCGCCGTCGCGATCAGGGAGATCGTGCCGTTCAACGCGGCCACGCACGCGCTGATCATGCGGCGTGCGGAGGCGGCACCGAACTGGGCCACATCGATGAGCCGGCGGAACTCCGGATCCTCTATCGCCTCCAGCTCGACCACCGTGGTCGCGGCCAGGTACTCCGTGGTCGCGATCCGCTCGACCAGGGGCTCCAAGCGGCCGGCCCGAGACGTGGACAGACCGGCGAGGCCGGCGTTCACCACCGCGACCACCGCGCCCACGACGAGCGCGGGTACCGCGGAGTGCAGCCGGTCGACGGGGTCCCCGCTGCCGAGCAGGGCGTGCATCACGGAGTTGACCGCCAGCAGACCCACGGCTGCCGCGATGCCCTGTCCGACCTCGCTGATGCCGACGGTCAGCAGCGCCGGCCGGTCGGCGACCCAGGCCCGGCGCAGCGTGCCGGCGACCAGCCGGGGCATGGCTCGGATCGCCGAAAGCAGGGTCAGGTCCAGCCGTGCCCGTTCGTGCTCGGCAAAGGCCATGTCGTAGCGCAGAGGGCCGCCGAACAGCTCCTGCTCGGCCGGGGAGACCTTCGGTTCGACCATCCGAGCCCGCTGTAGGTACTTCCTCACGTGCTGCCCCCTCGGCCGGAGTTCATCCGCTTCGGCGCCGGACACGACAGGCTGCGCCGAATACGGAGAATCGTCACCGCGTCAGGGTGGCAGTTTTGAGCAGCCGGCGGCAGGGCGCTCGGAGGTGAAGCGCCCTGCCGGCGTCAGTACTGGGTCCGTGCCGCGTCAGTGCCGGTGGGTGGCGTCGGCGTGGCGGGGGTCGGCCGGGTGCTCGAAGCCGGGGTGGAGGGTGACCGTCGTCGCGTGGCGCCGTTCGAGCCAGAAGGTGAAATGGCGGTCCGCTGCCGCTCGGCGCAGTTCATCCGAGATGGCGGGTCGGGAGGTGTCGTACGGACCGGGGTGCTGGTCGCGGTTGCGGTCGTAGTAGGCGCGTACCTCGGACGGGGCGACGGTGATGTCGGCCGTGATCCGGTCGTACACGGCCGTGGCGACCGGGAGCGAGGCGAGGACCGCTGCGGTGACGCCCCCTGTACCGAGCGCGGCGGACAGGCTGAACTCCCTTCGTCGGCACGTCTTTTCGGCGGTCAGCCCCATGCTCGCCGCCGCCTCCTCGACCACCGCCTCGTACGTCAGCAGCTGGACCACCCAGCGGCGCAGATTGCGGGCGTCCGCCGTGCCCGGGCGGGGCAGCCGGGAGGCCAGCGGCCCCCGGCGCAGGGCTGTGACCCGTGATTCCACCGCCTCCTCGGTGACGGTGCGCTCCCCGACGCGCGCGGCCACCCCCGCCCCGGTCACGGGGTCACCTCGATCTCTACCGCCTCGGTGTAGTGCAGCCAGCCCGCCGCCGCCAGCTTGACCACGGCCCACCAGCGGCCGGGGTGGGTGCCGGCCGGGACGGTGACGGGGAAGCGCACCACGGCCGCACCGAGCGCGGGCACCTCGGCGCCCTTGTCCCACTCCGGGAAGAGCTCGAACGTGCCCCAGGGACTGATGAGTTGAGCCTGCACGGAGACGGGCGTGCGCACCTGGGAGGTGAGCGTCACCTCCACGGCCCCGGACTCGCCCGGCGCCAGCCGCACCTCGGTCGTCCCCGGTGTCGCCACCGGCTCGTCGGCCGGCGCGTCGCCGATCAGTACCCGGGTCACGTCCTCGAAGACCTGGCCGTCATGAGCAGTGCGCGCCCGCACCCAGTACGTGCCCGGCTCGGCCGCCGCGGGCGGAGTGATCCTGACCGTACGGGAGGTGTGACCGCCCGGCTCGAGGTCGTACGGGAGCGGTCCGGTCCCGGCCGACCAGCCCTCGGGGAGGATGAACTCGACGTTCCCCGTGGCCTGCCGGTCGGCGAGGGTCGAAGCGACCGTCACCGTGATCTCGTCGTCGGCGTCCCGAAGGACGGACGGTTCGAGGTGGAGCGCGAGCGGCATGTTGCCGATCGGTGCGGGGCCCGTGTTGTTGAGCCAGTACCGGGTGAAGACCGGCTGGTGAGGCTCCCGGCCGGGAGCGGGAGGGCCGCCCGGGGTGGTGAGAGGGGCGACCACCGTGGCGATGTCCATGCCGCCGAGGTCCAGGGTGAGGCCGGGGAGCACACTGCCGGGGTGTTCCAGCAGGTCCGCGCGGTGGGCCTCGGCCACCGGAAGGCCCGTGGTGATGGCGGCCCGCACATCCCGGCCCACCGCCTCGTGCCAGCGCATCGTGAGGCTCTCGACCGGGCCGGCGACATGCCCGTCGGACAGGGGATTGCCCGTGGGCTTCAGGGCGGTGAGGACGACCTGCCCGGCCGGTTCCACCGACAGGTAGGAGCGCTCCTCGGGCTGGTCGTGGCGCTCACCGTGGGCCGCGCGCAGCGGGTGGTTGATGTCATGGGCGAGCGGTACGACGCCCCGGGCCCGCCAGTCCCCGGCGCCCGCCAGGAGCGTGTAGTCGAAGGAGTGGGTCCAGTGCTGCTGCTGGAAGGCGGACCCGTCGGGGGTGGTGCGGTGCGGCGGGTCGATCCAGATACCCGACGGCCACCCGGTGCAGGAGCGCATCAACGACAGGTGCAGCGCGCCACCGGTGTCCACGGCGAAGCCCGGCATGCCCTGGTTGACGAGGGCGACCGTGTAGTCGTCGAGCGGCGGCTCGGTGAGCGATCCGGCCTCGGCGACCTCGATCACGGCGTCGTCGAGGTCCGCCACGAGAGCCTCCACCGCACCCTCGCCGGCGATCACCAGCACCGGCAGCGTGCGGGCACCGCGCAGATCGGCGCCGGGCACCCACACCTTCTCCAGCGGCGTGTCGGCCGGTATCCACAACCGCACCCGCCCGGTGGCGGCCAGCTGCTCCGCGAACGCGTCGGCGTACGCACCGCTCAGCACCTCCGCGGTGAACGGGTTCTCCTCGGGGCAGCCGACCGTGATGCGTACATCGGGCAGGTTGGAGTCGATCGCCAGATCCCCGTACCGGGCGCCCGGCGCGGCCGAACAGGTGCTGGTCACACCGGACCTGACCAGTGCCACCGCCAGGTCGCGTGCCCCGCCCCCGTCCGGTGTGACGATCTCCGCGATGCCGATCGCCCGTGCCCCGCCCGGCAGTTGGACCCGGGCCGTCGACGACAGTGCGAACCAGTTGCCTGCCGGATTGTCCAGGGTCCAGGGGTGCTCCTCGGAGTCGACGTCGATGAGCCCGAAGCCGCGCCCGATCACCGCGTCGGCGACCTCACTCACCGGCAGCGCACCCGGCACGTGTACCGGCCAGCGCAGCCGTAGCAGCTGGTCCGCCCCGTCGAAGGCGTCGATGCGGGTGACTCCGTCGAGCCGGTCCAGCCCGTGCCACAGGGTCAGCCGCTGGGTGTACGAGACCGGGCCGACCGTGCCCGTGACGGTGATCCGCTCGCCCAGCGGGCTCGCCTCGACCGTCACCGACTCGGCGGGGAAGGACGCCGAGCCGGTCACCGGTCCGCTGGGGACCAGATGCCAGGGGCCCTCGTGGTACCGGGGATGCGCCGGGTACTCCTCGTACACCAGTAGTTCGTTGCCCACCCGCCCCGGCTGGAGCAGCTCGCGGCCCTCGACGGCCAGCCGGGAGACGCAGCCGCCCCGCCGGGGGTCGACCTCCAGGGTGTGGGTGGAATTCGCGATCCGGTGGCCTTCGGACGGTGTCCAGCCGGAGCCCGTACGCGAAGGGACCGGCCGGTAGAGGCGGTAGCCGAGCGAGGGCACATCACGGGCGAGGAAGACGAGGTCCGCCTCCGCGAGCGAGCCGTCCTCGTGGAGTACGGCGTTCTCCACGAGGGTCGGTGTCCCGTCCTCGAACTCCCAGCCATGGAAACCATGTTGAGAAAGGGTCAGGCGCGTGCGGACCAGGTCGGTGCGCGGCCAGGCGGACGGGTTGAACACGCTGATCGCGCCGTCGGCGCCCAGGCTCCTCAGCGACGCGTCCAGCACGTCGCGCCCGGTGTCGTACGCCTCCCGCCAGCTCGTCACCAGGTCCAGATAGACCTGGTCGGACTCGGATCCGGTGATCGCGTCGTGGTGCGCGCCGTACGCGAGCTGCCGCCACGCCTTGTCGATACGGGCGTGCGGGTACGCGGCCCCGGTCTCGACCGAGTCGACGGTCGCGAACTTCTCCGCGTCGGTGAGCAGGTTCTCGGCCGCGCGCTGAGCCTGCTTCGTGTCGATGAACGACACGTCCTTGCCGGTGTAGACCGGGTTCATGTCCCGGGTCTGAGGCGAGGGCGCGGGGAGTTCGGCGCGGACCGCGGCGAAGAAGTCGCGGGGCAGCGCGCACACCAGGCGCGGCCAGGTGTAGCGGGCGGCGAAGTCGCGGTGGATCTCGGTGACCCAGCGGTTCGGCGGTGTGTAGTCGGTACCCACCGGCAGCAGGATGTTGCGGGTCGCGGACACTCCGCGCATCAGCCGGTACAGCTCGAGGACCGCGTCCTCCGCCTCGCCGAGGGTCGTCGCACTGTCCATCCACCAGCCCGCGCTGTAGTGCGCCGGCATGTAGTGGGTGAGTACTCCGCGCCCGCTGGGCGACAGCCACTCGAACTCGGCCGGGAACTGCATCCCCGACGGGTCGCCCCAGCCGTCCTTCTCCCGGTCGCGGTCGGTGAGCATCGGACCCCACTGGTGGTACGGGCCCCGCGCCCACGACGACGACGTCAGACCCGCATCGGCGACCAGGCCCGGGAACTGCGGGTCGTGGCCGAAGACGTCCAACTGCCAGGCGGTCCGCGGGTCGCCGCCCATGACACCGCGCTGGAAGCCGATCCCGTAGACCAGGTTGCGGGCGGTGGACTCGGCGGAGGTGAGGTTGGTGTTCGGCTCGTTGTACGTGCCGCCCATCAGCTCGATCCGCCCCTCGGCGAGCAGCCGGCGCAGCAGTGCGCGGTCGCCGGGATGGGCGTCCCAGTACGGTTTGAGGTAGTCGATCTCCGCGAGGACGAACCGGTAGTCGGGGTCACGGCGGGCGGTCCGCAGATGCAGTCGCATCAGCTCGAAACCGGTCTGCTGGAAGTCGATCCGGAACTGCTGGGCGGTGTCGCCCGCCGCGTCCCACGTGGTGGTGTAGGCGGCCTGGGTGTTCCACCACACCGGGTCGTAGTGGAAGTGCGGCACCATCCACACCGTCCACCCCGGTTCGGCCACGGTGAGTTCCGCCTCCACCCGCGCGTCGCCGGCCCGGACGGTGATGGGCACGACGGTTCCAGGCACGGCGGCCCCGCACCGTACGCCGATCTCGCCGGCGCTCCCTTCCCCGTGCACACCGGGGCCGGTGATGACGACCCGTCCCGGTTCGCTCAGCGTGACACGTACGACCTGCAGGGGATCGTCCGCGGATCCGACGAACAGGTCGGTCGACTCGACCTCGACGATGCGCACCGTGCTATCCCTTCACCGAGCCGGCCATGTTGAACGAGCCGGAGAGGTATTTGCTGACCGCGACGTAGAGCAGGACCGCGGGAGTGGTGTAGATGACGGAGAACGCGGCCAACTGGCCGTAGGCGACCCGCCCGTACTGGGAGAAGAACGTGTAGATGGTGACGGCCGCCGGCTGCTCCTCCGGGGAGTCGAGCAGCACGAACGGGACGAAGAAGTTCCCCCACTGCCCGACGAACACGAAGATCGCGACGACCGCGATGCCCGGGGCCATCAGCGGGGCCACGACGTACCGCAGCGACTTCATCCACCCGGCCCCGTCCACCCAGGCGGCCTCCTCCAGGTTGATCGGCACCCCGTCCATGAAGTTCTTCATCATCCAGATGGAGAACGGCAGCGAACTCGCCGTCAGGAACAGGACCATCGCGGGGACCGAGCCGTACAGGCTGAAGCGGAAGAACATCGCATAGACCGGGACCATGATCGCGGTCAGCGGGAGGCCGGTGGAGAAGAGCAGGGTGAGCATGAAGTGGCGCTTGAAGCGCAGCCGGTAGCGGGAGAGCGGGTAGGCGGCCAGACCCGCCACGACGACGGTGAGGACGGCGGTCCCTCCGGAGATGACCACGGAGTTGAGCAGCGGACCGTACACGGTGTCGTAGGTGAGGACGGCCCTGAAGTTGTCGAGCGAGAAGGAGAGGGCGGGCTTGGCGGCAGGAGAGGAGCCGGGCTGGACGGAGGAGAGCAGCACCCAGAGGAAGGGGCCGAGGAAGGACAGGGTGATCAGCGCGAGTACGGCGTGGGCCGACCAGCGCGCGCCCCAGCGGGTCATCAGGACTCCACCTTGATCAGTCGCAGGTAGACCAGCGAGAAGAGGGCACCGATGACCAGCATCACCAGCGCCATGGCACTGCCGTAGCCGATCTCGAAGTACCGGAACGCCTGCTCGTACATGTACAGCGGGGTGGTCTGGCTGGCCTCGCCCGGTCCGCCGCCGGTCAGGGCGTAGATCAGGCCGAAACTGGCCAGCGTCTGAAGGGTCGTCAGCATCAGGTTGGACAGAACCGATCGGCGGATCAGGGGCAGCGTGACGCTGAAGAACGTACGGCGGGTGGAGGCGCCGTCCACCTTCGCGGCCTCCAGGAGGTCGCGCGGGACCTCGGAGAGCGCCGCCGAGTACACGAGCATCGAGAACGCGGTGCCACGCCAGACGTTGGCGAGGATCACCGCGAAGAGCGGTGCGGAGACCAGCCACTCCTGGTGCATCCCGAACAGCGAGTTCAGGGTGCCCTCGTCGCCGAGGAAGGAGAACCAGCAGGCGGCGGCGACCACTTCGGGCATCACCCACGCGGCGATGACCACGCCGTTCACCACGCCGCGCGTCATGCGGCTCTTGCCGCGCTGGAGCAGGGCGATGAGCATGCCGAGGACGTTCTGCCCGATGACGGCCGAGCCGAGGACGAAGACGAGGGTGCGGAACAGCGAGCTGACGAATGCCTCGTCGTCGAAGAGACGGGTGAAGTTGTCGAGCCCGATGAAGCGGGCGTTGACGGACGCCGAGCCGGTGAGCGTCTCGTTGGTGAACGCGACGTACACGCTCCACCCGACCGGGCCCACCAGGAAGATCGCCAGCAGGACGAGCGTGGGGCTCAGGGGGAGCAGCCAGCGCAGGGTCCTCCCGCGCCGCGCGGGCGACGGCAGCACGTCCGCTGCCGGCGCCCGCTTCGGTCCGGCCGCCGCGGTGAGCGTCACGACGCCTTGCCGACAACGTTGTCGGCACCTACGGCCCGCTCCACACCCTCCGCGTACTGCTCGGCCGCCTCCTCGGGCGACTTCGATCCGAGCGTGACCGCTTCCATCGCCTCCTGGATCTGCGTGGAGACCTTCGGATACGCCTCGTACGCCGGCCGGTAGTGCGACACCTTCGCGAGACCGGTCCAGAACTCCACCGCCGGGTTCCCCGCGATGTACTTCGGGTCGGCCGACACGTCCTTGCGCACGGCGAGGTCACCCGTGCCCATCGAGTACTCCATGGCGTGCTTCTTGTTCATCGCGAAGGTGATGAAGTCGAAGCCGTCCTGCTTGCGCTTGCTGTACGAACTCACCGCCATCACCCAGCCGCCCGACATGCTCACCGCACCCGGCGCCTCGCCGTTCTGGGTGGGCATGGGCGTCCAGCCCATCTTCTTCGTCCAGTCGGCCCAAGGGGTGGGACTGGTCGGCGTCCAGGCACTCGAAGCCCATGCGCCGTCCAGCGCGATACCGAGCTTGCCCTTGGGGAACCACTCCAGGAGCACCTTGTCGCCGAGCTTGGCGTTGAGCGCGTCGGCCTTCTTCGGGCCGAGGTTCTCCCGGTAGACGGTGTCGACGAACTTCAGCGAATCGGTGATTCCCTTGCCGGACGTCACCCACTTCTCTTTGTCGAAGAGCGTCCCGCCAGGTGTCCCGTACAGCAGCATCTCGAAGCCCTGCATGGTCGCGGCCTCGCCGAGGATCTTCGTCGAGTACATGGAGAACGGGGTGACCCCGCGGACCTTGCGCTTGACGGCACGCGCCGCCTCCAGCACGTCGTCCCAGGTCTTCGGGGTCCAGGGGACGGGCAGACCTGCCGACCGGAAGACATCCTTGTGGTACCAGAGACCGCGGGTGT
Organism: Streptomyces sp. NPDC056452; assembly: GCF_042796085.1. NCBI lineage: Bacteria > Bacillati > Actinomycetota > Actinomycetes > Kitasatosporales > Streptomycetaceae > Streptomyces > Streptomyces sp. NPDC056452. The sequence goes on along the minus strand of NZ_JBHTRI010000017.1, from coordinate 87,860 downwards.
CGGTCGAGATGGGCACCCCGTACGTCTTCCCGTCGAGTCCCTGCGCCGCCTTCTGGACCGACTCGGGGAACTGCTCCTGCCAGTCGGGCCACTTGGCGAGGAAGTCGTCCAGCGGGGCCAGCTTCCCGGCGGCGACATCGGCGTTCACCTGGAAGGTGTCGTGGAGGTAGACGTCGGGTGCGGAGTCGGCGGACCGGTTCAGCAGCGCGAGCTTGGTGTAGTAGTCCTCGTTGGAGCCCTGGACGGCCGTCAGTTTGATCTTGACGTCCGGGTGGGCGGCCTCGTACTCGGTTCTGGCTCCCTTGAGGGACTTCTCCAGGTGGGGCCAGGTGGGCTCCACACGGTAGAGGACCTCGATCTCGTTCGAATTCTTACCGGAACCACTCGAACAACCGGTGACTGCGGTCGCTCCGGCGGCTGTCGTCGCGAGTGCCCCGGCCAGCAGAGTGCGCCTTTTCAACTCGTCCTCCAAGTGACGGTGTTGCGCGCTGTCGTGCCTCAAGTGCCGGGAAACGTAAGTCAGTCTGATTTACTAAGTCAATACGCTGTGTGATATTGCCTCGCATGCCGATGGGAACGAACCACCCAGGTATGGGGAGTTACAACCAGGCCGTCGTGCTGGAGGCGATCCAGACCTCGGACGGAATCAGCCGCGTCCAGATCGCCGACCGGACGGGCCTCACCGCGCAGACCGTCTCCGTGATTGTGCGACGGCTCCTCGGCCAGGGGCTCGTACGCGAGGGCGGAACGCTGCCGTCGACCGGCGGCAAACCACGCACGATCCTGCGGATCGATCCCGATGCCGGATACGCGATCGGGATCCACTTCGACCCCGCCGAGATCACCGTCGTCCTCGCCAACCTGGCCGGGATTCCGGTACGGACCTGCCGCCGCACCCTGACCCACGGCATCCGGCCCGCGGCCGTGATCGCCGTCATGGCACGGGCAGCGCGGTCCCTGCTGGACGCCGCCCAGGTCCCCGACGCCCGCATCCTCGGTGTCGGTCTCGCGTGCCCCGGCCCGCTGGACGCGGACGGCACCATGCACTCGCCGCCCCAGCTCAACGACTGGGACCGGATCCCCCTTCGGGCCCTCCTTGAGGAGGCCACCGGCTTCGCCGTCGCCTTCGACAACGACGCCACAGCGGCCGCGATCGGCGAACGCTGGGCCGGTGCCGGCCGATCCGTGCCCAGTTACGCCTACCTGTACTTCGGTACGGGAATCGGTGGAGGCCTCATCCTCGACCACCAGATCTACCGGGGGCGGTCCTTCAGCGCGGCGGAGTTCGGCCACCTCACCGTCGTCCCCGGCGGGGCCGAGTGCTACTGCGGCAACCGTGGGTGCCTGGAGGCCGAATGCAGCCCCGCCGCGATCGAGGCCCTGCACGCCGCGCGCACCGGCCGACGGCTGACCCATGCCGGGATCTGTGCGGCCTTCCGGGCCGGGGACACCGACGCGAGGGGGACGATCCGGGGCGTCGCCGCGCGGCTGGCCGATGCTGCCGTGAGCATCGTCAACCTGCTCGACGTCGACCTCCTCCTGATCGGCGGCCCGGCCCTGCGCGAGACCGCGGATGCCTTCCGTGACGCCATGGCCGAAGCGGTGAACACCCGCTCGTTCAACCGCCGTCTGCACGAGGTGCGGGTGGAGATCGCGCCGATGGGAGCCGACGCTGCGGCCATCGGTGCGGCCTCCCTGGTCTTCCACTCGACCTACGCGCCCACACTGCCGACCTGAGCCTTTCTGACCCCAAATGAGCAGCTCCTGGCGCGCGTTGATGTTCCGCACCCGTGTCCGGACCCTTTACACGTGCCACGGGCGTCGCTACCTTCACTGGCTGATGACAACGATGTCAACTCCGCACCTGAGGAGCAGTGATCGTCCATGGTTTCCCGAAGAGACTTCCTGCTGACCAACGGAACGATCCTGGCGGCAGCGGGACTCGGCCTCGGCCTCCCCGGTCGGGCCGCCGCCGGACAGAGCAGTCCCACCCGCCTGCTGCCGTCCTTCGGCCGCGCCACCACGCTCGACGTCGCCGACGTGAGCACGCTCCACGGTGACGATCAGCTGCTGCTGACCACCCTCCAAGGAGTCGTCAACCGGCGCCGCCCCCGCCTCTACTTCGCCTACGACGCCAGCGGTCTCGACATGCGCTGGCTGCCCGGTACCGGCGCCGACATCACCCGCCACGACAACGCCCTCGACCTGATCGGCCGCTACCGCGGCGAGGTCCGCGGCGCCGTCCTGCACGACCCCGAGGTCCCCGACTCGGTGAACGTCGCCACCACGCTGGCCGGCCTGGAGAACGCCGTCGCGGCCACCGCCGAACAGGCGGCCAGGTACGGCCTGAAGGTCGTCGCCGATCTGCGGGGCCGCTTCGCCGCCGACGACCCGCACGCGGTCTACCGCTGGCAACTCGACAACCTCTTCCCCCGCTGCGCCCAGACCCTGCTGGCCGGACTGCCGCCCACCAGGACCGTGAAGGTGGACGGTGTCCGGTGGCGGGAGATCGCCCGCGAGCCGAACCGTGTCCGCGACTCCTCCAACCGGGCCGTGCGCACCTTCGACCTCAGTACCGAACTCCCCGGTTCCGACGGTGCGTTCCTCCGCTTCCAGGACTCCTTGGGGGACGACGGCTGGGGCGCCTCGGTGGGACGGATCACCGTACGGGCCGACGGCCAGGAGGTCGCGTCCTTCGCGCCGGGCACGGACGCCGAGGCCCCGTACCTCTTCGACGGCCTCAACTCCTCCGTCGGCAGCGACGGCAACCGCTTCTGCGACGGAGGCGGCTACTTCATCTACCGGTTCACCGCACCGGCCGGGACCACCAGCCTGACCGTCGACGCCGACCTGTGGAACCAGTACCTCGTCACCGCCACGACCACCTCGCCCACCCGCGTCGAGCCCTTCCCGTACTTCCGCGACTACGCGGTCGCCTCACGGGCCATGGTGGTGTGGCTGCCGCCCTCGGGAGCCACCGGCGAACTGCTCGACGAGGTGTTCAGCCGGGTCGAGCCGACCACCCCGTACTGCGGCTGGTTCTCCAACGACGTGGCGGGGGAGTGGGGCGGGGTCGACCGGGCCTCGCAGCACGGCGTGGAGGTGGTACCCACCGACTTCTACATGAACGGCACGGTGCACGCCGGAACCGGGGCGAAGGTGTCCGACCGCGTACGCCCCCGTCCGCGGGCGACCCTTCGCAAGCGGGTGTACCTCACGCTCACCGTCGGCGAGGGCGACAACGTCCAGTACTGCCAACGCCGTATGCGCGACCTTTGGGACAACCCCGCACGCGGACAGGTGCCCGTCAACTGGACGGTCAGCCCGCTCCTGGCCGACATCGGCCCCGCGCTGCTGGCCCACTACCAGCGCACCGCCACGGCCAACGACCTGCTGATCTGCGGCCCGTCCGGCGCCGGGTACACCTACCCGGGTTCCTGGCCTCAGGAGGCGCTGGACGCGTACACCCGGCTCACCGGGAGCTTCCTGCGCCGCACCGGCATGGACCTCGTCTACGCCTACAACCAACGGCTCCAGGAGGGCAACGGCTGGGTCCCCTTCGACGAGCGCATCGTCCGCTCCTACCGGGACCACACCCCGCTGCGCGGCATCATCCAGTCCTGGGAGACCGGTGACCTCCAGATCCGGCCCGCGGGGCTCCCGGTGATCGGCAACTACTGGCCGCAGGGCAACGCGGCCGAGTACCGGGACGGCCTGGTGAAGCACATCGAGGGCTGGGACGGGAACGGTCCGCTGTTCATCGCCGGAGCGGTCAACGCGTGGAACTGGACGCCGAGCGACATCGCCGAGCTCGGCGAACTGCTCACGGACCCGTTCGAGGTGGTGAGGGGCGACACCTTCTTCGAACTGATGGACCGGGCCGCCCGGTAGGGGAGCACATTCCGGCGCCGTTCCTCCGGTGGCGACCCGGAGGAACGGGGCGGCGTTTCGAACGTGAGGGCCCATGGCCGCGGATCAGGCGAGCAGGCGGTTGGGGTGGGAGGCGCGGCGGGCCGCGGCCAGGAGTGCGTGGATCTGGGGGCGGGCCTGGGCGATGTCGGTCACGGGTGTCGCGAACGGCAGCCGGACGTCGTGGTGGGCGCTGGGGCCTTCCAGCCGCAGCGTCACGCCGTAGCGGTCCATCGCCACCGGGACCGCGCGCGCGATCCCCCTGGTCAGCTTCGGTCGCACGAGGCGCAGGAGCAGGGGAACCAGTTCTCTGTGGCTGTCCATGAGATGGGTCAGCATGCCCGCCTCGCTCGTGGCGATCGGATCGAGGTCCGTCTCCTGCAGTGCCTCCAGGGTGACGAACGCGCGGCCGCCGGAGTCATGGAGGACTGCCTGGCCGAACTCCATGCAGGTGCTCTCCGTGGACTCGGCCGTGTACGGGGCCGCCAGCAGGCCGGTCACCGTGACGCGGGCGCGCAGCCGGTCGCGTACCGGCGTGGGTGCGATGTCGGTGAACTCGAGCCGTACGGGGACGCGCGGGGCGGGCAGGGAGGGGCCGGCCTCGGACGGTTCGTGCATGTGGATGTGACCCATGGCGCCCTTGCCGTCGAGGTGGCGTACCTCGGATTGAAGGCCGTCGCTCACGACCGTCATCGAATGGGCCGCGGTCAGGATCGACCGCACGCGTTCGGCGGGGGTCGGCCGGGTGGGGCGGGCGCTGAAGGGGTGCATCCACATTCTCCAGGGGAGCGGTCGGCGGGGCCCGGGTGCTATTACTTAGGCATGCCTAACCTAACCTATTCCTGGCGTTGCGATGGCTCTTCCGTCGAAGGGAAGGCCTGCTCGGTCCAGATGGTCTTGCCGGAGCGGGTGTAGCGCGTCCCCCACCTCTGGACGAGTTGCGCGACGATGAACAGACCGCGCCCGCCTTCGTCGTCCTCGCCGCTGTGGCGCAGGTGCGGTGAGGTGTGGCCGGTGTCCGCGACTTCGCACAGAAGGGTGCGGTCGCGGATGAGGCGTACGTGGAGCGGTCCTTCGGAGTACCTGACCGCGTTGGTCACCAGTTCGCTGACCACGAGCTCCGTCGCGAACGACAGCTCCTCCAGGCCCCAGTCGAGCAACTTCTCGTTGGCCAGGTCCCGGGCGCGGTGCGCGGCGATCGGCTCCGCGGGCAGCTCCCACTCGGCGACCTGTGATCTGTCGAGTTCGCGGGTGCGGACGACCAGCAGGGCGGTGTCGTCGGCCGTCGTGCCGTCCGGTAGGAGTTCCGCGACGGACCGGTCGCACAGTTCTTCGAGTGACGCGTTCCGGTCGCCGAGTACACCGCCCAGGATGGCGAGTCCCTGATCGATGTCCCGTTCGCGGGACTCGACCAGGCCGTCGGTGAAGAGAGCCAGCAGGCTGCCCTCCGGCAGCTCGATCTCCATGGACTCGAACGGCAGGCCGCCGAGGCCCAGCGGCGGGCCGGCCGGCAGGTCCGGGAAGGACACGCGGCCCTCCGGGTCGACGACCGCCGGTGGCAGGTGCCCGGCCCTGGCCATGACGCAGCGCCGCGAGACCGGGTCGTACACCGCGTAGAGGCATGTCGCACCGATGGTCACATCGGCTTCGGGTGTGCCCAGCTCACCCCACGGTTCCTCCGTCGACTGCCCCACCAGGTCGTCGAGCCGCGACAGCAGTTCGTCGGGATCGATGTCCATCTGCGCGAACGCGCGCACGGTCGTACGCAGCCGCCCCATCGTGGCCGCTGCCTGCAGGCCGTGGCCGACCACGTCCCCGACCACGAGTCCGACCCGGGTCCCGGACAGCGGGATGACGTCGAACCAGTCACCGCCGACCCCTGTCACGGCGTCCGTGGGCAGGTAGCGGTAGGCCAGGTCGACAGCGGACTGCTGCGGCACGTGCTGCGGCAGCAGCTGGCGCTGGAGGGCAAGGGAGGCGGTGCGCTCACGGGTGAAGCGCCGGGCGTTGTCGATGGACACGGCCGTACGGGCGACCAGCTCGTCGGCCAGTGCCACTTCGCCGCTGTCGAAGGTGGCCCCACCGGTGCTGCGGACGAAGGTGACCAGCCCCAGCGTGCTGTTCCCGGCCCGCAGCGGCACGACCAGTGTCGTGTCGTCGAGCACGAGCCCGCCCGAGGAGAGGCTGCGGTACTGCGGGGACCCGGTGGGGTACTCCAGAGGGGAGTGCTTCACCGGGGGAGGAGACCGCTGTCCCGGCCTGTCCTGGTCGGCCTCCTCGGTCGAGCGGTGGGCGACCCGCACCAGAGCCATCGCCGCCGGGCCGCCGGTGGCCGGCACCTCGCCCTCCAGTACCGCCCTCGAAAGGTCGACCGCGACCGTGGCGGCGAACCCCGGCACCGCCACCTCGGTGAGCTTCTCGGCGGTGACCACGACATCGAGGGCGGTGCCGATCCCGCGGCCCGCCTCGACCAGCAGGGCCAGCCGTCGCTGGGCCTTGTAGCGATCGGAGATGTCGAAAGCGTCCTCGCACACCCCGAGCACGTGTCCGTCGGCGTCCTGGAGCCGGTAGTAGGCGCAGGACCAGAGGTGGTCCGTCTGCGGGTCGCTGGGCGGGCGGCCCTGGAAATGCAAATCCAGAAAGGGTTCACCCGTGTCCAGTACATGACGCATGACCGCGTCGAGGGTGGGCGGATGCCCCCTGGTCAGGAACGTTCCGTCGGAGTACAGCTCATCGGCCCGCAGGCCGCGGAACTCGGCGAACGGTCGTCCGATCTCTTGTTCGTAGGCCGCGTTGCACCAGGTCAGGCGCAGGTCGGTGCCGTAGATGGCCAGGCCGAGGGGTGACTGGGTGGCCAGCCCGTTCAACAGGGCGAGCTGGGACTCCCACAGCCGGAGATCCTTCAGCTCCGTCGCCACGAGGACGCGCTCCGCCGTGCCGCCGCCCGACAGGGGACACACCGCGGTGGCGACGACCAGCTCATGCCCGTCCCGGTGCCGGGCGACGTGGGTCTCGTTCCCCCGGAAGCGGGAACGGAGAGGGGGAACGGAGGGCGACGGGCCGGGTGACAGGAACGTGGCCAGTGGGCGGCCGATGATCTCGTCCGAGGGGTAACCGAAGAGCCGCTCCGCCGCAGGACTCCATCCGATGACCGTGTCCTGGGCGTCGACCACCGCCGTGGCGGCCCTGGTGACATCGAGGGGACCACGGAAGTCGGCACTCTGCTCAGCGTTCCATGCAGTCAATGGCGCCACATCAGCCCCATCCATCCCCTACAGAATCCGCCGTCCCCGGGGCGCGCACAACCGCGGTAGGTCCGTACAAGGGAAGCCGCAGGGCGATTCCCCGCCGGTTCGGCCCACTGTCTGCCACCGCGGGCAGCTCCCCGCGGTGCCGGCCGGTGCCGGCCGCCACCGGTCGGCACCGCCGCGTCCGACCGGGGCAGGGCCTACATCGGGGCCGGGGTCAGCACCACGAAGTCCGCGCCCGCCGGGTCGGCGCAGAGCGCCAGACGCCCGACTCCCTCCGCGTCCTCGGGGCCCATCTGCACCGAACCCCCGTTGGTCCTGACCCGGTCGACCGTGGCGTCGCAGTCCGCGGAGGCGAACACCGGATGCCAGTAGGACCGACCGCCGGTCGCGACGAGCTGGTCGGCGGGCATCTCCATCAGGCCGCCGTGCATGCGCTCCGCCGGCCGGCCCGCCGGGGTGATCATCGAGTACGTTCCACCCCCGCCCGGCAGGGGCATGTCCTCGGTCGTCCAGCCGAACAGGTTGCCGTAGAAGTCCTTGGCGCCGGCCGCGTCCGTCGTGTACAGCTCGGTCCAGCACAGGGATCCCGGCTGGTCCGCGACCTCCAGCCCGTTCATCTCCCCCGGCTGCCAGACGGCGAACTGGGCACCGCTCGGATCGGTGTACTGCGCCATCCGGCCTGCTCCGTCCGCGTCCATCGGCTCGACCCGCACGGTGCCGCCGAGGCGCCGTACGGTCTCGGTCGTCGCCGTGGCGTCCGGCGTGTGGAAGTAGATCATCCACGCCGGACGTGCTCCCTCCTCGGTGAGCTTGCCCAGACCACCGACTGCCTTTCCGTCCAGCTTGAAGGCGCCGTAGTCCTCCGCACCGGGACCGAGGTCCTGGAACTCCCAGCCGAACACGGCGCCGTAGAAGGCCGCCGACGCCGCGACGTCGCGCGAGCCGAGATCGAGCCAGCACGGGGAGCCGGGAACGAAGTCAGTAGTGATCACGGTGGTTCCTAGGGTCGCGAGGGACGGCGCGGACAGTCACGGAGGGTTATGAAAGGTCACGCACCTCGTACACAAGCAGCGTGCCACCGGGCACCGGCGCCCGCTCCCCGGACAGGGCGAACCGGTGCACCCCCGAACCGGTGCACCCCCGAACCGGTGCACCCCCGAACCGGTGCACCCCCGAACCGGTGCACCCCGTGCGTCGCTGCCTGCCCAGTCCCGTCGGCTCCGCATGTCCCGGTGCTGAATCACCGCTCCGCGCCCCGTCGACAGAGGTGGCGCTGACCCGATTGCGGCGTCGCCCGTGGCCGAGAAAAACGCGTGGACCGCCCCGACGCCGACGCGGGAGACTGCGATTCCTGGCCCTCCGTACTCGCGCGGACACATCACCGCGAGCCGTGTGGGGGCTCCGCAGCCATGCCCTGCTCGGTCGGAAGGCGATCCCGCCGAGGCATGCAGCCGAACCCGATCGCCCCGCGGCCGGCACCGCGACGACGCCTCCCCCGAGGCGCGTGGGCGGGCCCGCCGCACGACCGCACAGGGTGGCAATGGGACTGACCGAAGCACACGAGGAATCGCCGGGCAAGGGGTCCGTGCTCCTGGCACTGCGTTACTACGGAAGGGAGTTGGTCCGGCTCCGGTGGCTCACGGCACCCGCCATGCTGTCGCCGGCACTGGGCAACATCGGCATCAACTACATCGCGCCGCTGATCGTCGCGAAACTCGTCGGCCACATCGCCGACGGCGGCGGCACCACCGTCACCTCGATGATGCCCTACGTGCTCGGCTTCGCCGGTGTACTGCTGCTCGCGGAGGCGTTCTGGCGCATCGGTCTGCACTTCCTGAACCGCCTCGACGCCCGCGGCATCGAGCACCTCTACGTGATCGGCATGGACGAACTGTTCGCCAAGGACGCCACGTTCTTCCATGAGAACTTCGCCGGGTCGCTGACCAAGCGGGTCCTCAGTTTCGCCTCCCGCTTCGAGGAGTTCGTCGACACGCTGACCTTCTCGGTCGTGGGCAGCTTCGTGCCGCTGCTGTTCGGGTCGGTCGTGCTGTGGAGCTACGAACCGCTGCTCGTCGTAGGTCTCCTGGCGATGATCGTGCTCACCGCCCTGTGCGTGATGCCCCTCATCCGCCGCCGGCAGGCGCTCGTGGACCAGCGCGAGGAGGCGATCGCCCAGGTCTCGGGCCACGTCGCCGACAGCCTCATGAACATGGACACCGTCCGGGCCTTCGGCGCCGAGCAGCGCGAGGCCGCCGAGCACCGCTCACGCGTCGCGAAGTCGCGCCGGCTCACCTTGCGGTCCTGGGACTACGGCAACCTGCGCATCGACACGCTCGTCGCTCCGATGTCCGTGCTGACCAACGCGATGGGCCTGCTGCTCGCGGTCACTCTCGGCGGGGGCGGGCACGGCGTGGAGGCGGTCGTCGTCGCCTTCACGTACTACACCAACGCGACGCGGATCATGTTCGAGTTCAACCAGATCTACCGCCGCCTCGAGAGCTCGATGACGGAGGCCGGGCAGTTCACCGAACTGCTGCTGGAACAGCCCGTCGTGCTCGACCCGCCGTCGCCGGAACCGCTGTTGTCGAAGGCCGCAGATGTCCGCTTCGAGCAGGTGACCTTCGCCCACGCGGGCGCGAAGCCGCTCTTCGAGCGCCTCGACCTCGATGTGAGCAGTGGCGCGAAGACCGGACTCGTCGGCCGGTCCGGCGGCGGCAAGACGACGCTCGGAAGACTGCTGCTGCGCATGACGGACATCGACTCCGGCCGGATCCTGATCGGCGGGCAGGACATCACCAAGCTGCGCCAGGCCGATCTGCGCAGCCTGATCGCCTACGTGCCGCAGGACCCGGCGATGTTCCACCGCACGCTGCGGGACAACATCGCGTTCGCCCGGCCCGACGCCACCGAAGCCGAGATCCGCCGCGCGGCCGAGGCGGCCCACGTCACGGAGTTCGCCGACGCCCTGGCGGACGGCTTCGACACCATGGTGGGCGAGCGGGGCGTCAAGCTGTCCGGCGGGCAGCGGCAGCGGGTCGCCCTCGCCAGGGCGATCCTGCGCGACGCGCCGATCCTGCTGCTCGACGAGGCGACCAGCGCCCTGGACTCCGAGAGCGAGGTCCTCGTCCAGAAGGCGTTGTGGCACCTCATGGAGGGAAGGACAGCACTCGTGGTGGCGCACCGGCTCAGCACGGTCGCCACCATGGACCGGCTCGTCGTCCTGGACCGAGGGCGGATCGTCGAGCAGGGCACGCACCAGGAGCTGCTCGCGTCCGACGGCACCTACGCGAAGCTGTGGCAGCACCAGTCGGGCGGCTTCCTGGACGACACCCCCGCGCAGGCCGACCTGATCTGAACCCCTGAACCGGGACGCCGCCGGCCCCGGGGCGGCGGCGTCATCCCGGCGGGGCCTGTGATGCGTGCCAGGCGGTCGCGAGTCCCTCCAGCCACGCCGGGGGCAGTTCCGCGTGGTCCCACTCCGCCCGGAGCGCTGCCGGCGCGGCGGTGAGGCGTTCGAGTACGGCGATGCTCGTGGGGGAGTGGAGGAGGGAGTAGCGACCGTGGACGGCGATGCGGCTGCCGGGCCCGTACTGCGCGTACACCTGGGCGAGCCGCCCCCGATGGGACTCGGTGAACTGCTCCAGTTGTCCCGCGTACCCGACCCGTCCCACGACGCTCATCGTGCCGAGCACCGCGGTGAGGACCTCGTCCGACACCTCGGGGTCGAGGCCCGAGACATCGCTGAAGGAGCGACTGAGCGGCGTCACGGCGACCTTCGCACGCTCCACGTCCACCTGCCCGACGGGGTGATGGCCCCGTACGGTGCCCCCTTCGGAACCGGACATCGCCGGGCCGATGGCACGATCGAGGGCCCGCTCGGCGATGCGCGCGAGTTCGTCACGGACGGCCCGGGCGCCGTCGTGCCGGCCGACGTCGTACGGCTCACCCTTCTCGTCCGGGAGGCCCTCCGCCTTCCCGACCTCGTGGTGCGCGTCCGCGATCGCGCCGGCCTCGACGAGCGCGATCAGTTCCTCGGCCTCGTCCCGGAAGACTCCCGCGCGGCCCAGGAGTTCAAGGAGGGTGTTCCTCGCGTTCATGATGCTGGCGGAGTCCAGCGGGTGCCGGCCCATTTCGGCAGTGTCGATCGTGTCCTCCTCGTCGGCCGCGGTCCGGTGCTTCAGCAGGATATGGCTCTGTCGCCGTGCTCTCCGTGCCCCGGCCGTGAGGCTTTCAGCTGGGACGTCCGGCGTCCAGCTTCTCCACGGGTGTGTGCGGCTCCGGTCGAACGGGATCGGTGCCGTAGCCCGTGCGGAAGCCGTGGACGGCGAGCAGGCGTGCGTGCGCTCCCGCCAACCGGATACGGAGCTCAGAGACCTCGACGGCGGGGAAGGCATGGAGCCGACGCACACCCACGCTGTGGCCTGAGGCAAGGACGCGGTCGTCGGCGCATACCTCGTGCCCGTCGATTCGCTGCCCGTCGGACAGGTCCTCCCGCAGCTCCAGATGGTCCAGAACCACCGGCTCCGGGAAGCGGGCCACCACCGTGCCGTCCGCCCCGGCCACCAGCGTGGCGGTCTCCGGCCGTGCGAACCGGCGCCCCAGCTCTTCGCGAAGCTCCAGCAGCCGTTGCCGGTCCGCGGGGTCGATCCGTCCGCTGCGGTCGGGCGGAACGTTCAGGAGCAGTCCGGCGCCCAGTCCGACCGAGTGGTACCAGATGGCCAGCAGGTGGTCGAGGCTCTTGAGCGTGTCCAGGTCGTCCGGCTGCCAGAACCAGTTCCGGCGGATCGGTACGTCGCATTCGGGCGGCAGGTACTGGAGCTCGTCCAGTCGGGTCGTCCCGTCGTCGTACACACTGATTCCCGTCGCATCGACCGTGTACCGGCACGGATCGGCGGCGAGCCCGTCCTCGTTGCCGACCCACCGGATCGTCGGGCGGCCCATGTTGAAGACCATGGCGTCCGGCTGGTGCTCGTCGACGACGGCCATGACGGCGTCCCAGTCGTACGTACGCCCCTCGGAGCCCGCACCGTCGAACCACAGTTCGTACAGCGGGCCGTAGCCGGTGCAGAGTTCGGTCAGCTGCCGCAGGTAGAAGGCGTCGTAGGCCTCCGGATCGTCGTAGCAGTCGGCATGGCGGTCCCACGGCGAGAGGTACAGCCCGAGGCCGATGCCTGCCTCGCGGCACGCCTCGGCCAGCTCGGCGACCACGTCGCCCCTGCCCTCGCGCCAGGGCGACGCGGCGACGGAGTAGTCCGTGGTGCCGGTCGGCCAGAGACAGAAGCCGTCGTGATGCTTGGCGGTCAGGACGACGTACGCGGCGCCTGCCGCGACCGCCGTCCCGACCCACTGCCGGGCGTCGAGTCCCGTCGGATCGAACGTGGCGGGGTCGAGCGAACCGTCGCTCCACTCCTTCCCGTTGAAGGTGTTGATCCCGAAGTGGAGGAACAGCCCGAAGCCGTCCTGCTGCCAGGCCAGTTGCGCGGCGGTGGGGCGAATGGGCACGGTGACTCTCTCGTGGAAGGAGCGGGCGGGACGAGTGTTTCGGGCGCGGTGCCGCACCCGCGGGTCGGTCGGGGCCCTTGATCGGTCCCGCCCTGCGTCCACGCTAGGAGCCCGACCCGGCCGGGCGCGTGGGTCCTGATCACCACTGCTGGTAAATTCTCACCGCCCTGTCGGTCCGGCTGAGCCGGACAGCCCCGGAGCGGGTCGCCGGGCGGCCCCCCGCTGTGAACCGCTCCGTCCCGTGTCCCGCGGCCGCCGTCGTGTACATCGAGGCACGTCAGGCCTTCGGCCAGGTCTGCCGGCAAGCGCGCGGCCCGTCTCCGGGACCGTACGGGCCGGCTCGATGAAGCGACGGAGCCGCGCACCGGAACGATCGTATTGAACGCAAACGTTCGATACGCTATTCGACATACAGTGACCTGCGCGGAGGCACTCTCCGCTTTCGTCCCGGCCTTGCCCCAGGGGGAACCCATGCGTCTGCACGTCGACCAGCGCCACGAGCGGGTGCTCGAACTCGTCCGGGAACGTGGCAGCCTCAGGGTTGCCGAACTGGCGTCCGAGCTCGGGGTCTCCGCGGTGACCCTGCGACGGGACGTGGAGACGCTGGCGGCCCAGGGGAGGGTGCAGCGTCTGCACGGGGCCGTGGTGTGGCCGACGGAGCAGGCCCCCGCCGAGGCGGTGCCGCAGCCGCCGGCCGCCGAGGGCGTCGTGATCGGAATGATCGTGCCGACCACCACGCTGATCTTCGCCGACATCGTGCGGGGGGCCCGCGAGACCGTTGAGGCGCAGGGGGGCCGCCTGGTGCTCGGGATGTCCGGCTACGTGGACACCGAGGACCCGGTGCAGGCCGAACACCTCCTGGCGGGCGGGGCCGAGGGCCTGCTCATCGCTCCCAGCTGGTTCGGCGGTGTGCCGGCCGACGGCCAGGAGAAATGGCTGCTGGAGTGCTCCGTCCCGGCTGTCCTCATCGAGCGCTCGGCGCCGGCGGGCAACCCCGCCGCGGTCCTCGACCGGGTGCGCACCGACCGTTCCCACGGTGCGGCGGAAGCCGTCGGTCACTTCGCGCAACTCGGCCACCGCGCGGTCGCCGCCGTACTCCAGGAAGGTCCGCACGCCGCGCAGATCACTGCCGGGTACCTGGCCGCCGTGGAGGCGCTCGGGCTGACGCCCGTGCCCGGATCGCCGGCCACCAGGGGGCACGGCGAGTACGACGAGATGGCGGACTACCTGGTCGACGCGGTGGAGAACAGGGGGGTCACCGCGGTACTCGTCCACAGCGACGAGGACGCGGTCGTGCTCGTGCCGCGCTTGCAGGCGCGCGGCATCGCCATCCCCTCCGACCTGGCCATCATCGCGTACGACGACGAGGTGGCCGGGCTGTCCGACGTGCCGTTGACCGCGGTCGCGCCACCGACCCGCGCGGTGGGTGAGCTGGCGGCGAAGCTCCTCCTGCAGCGGCTGGCCGAGCGCTCGTCGGGCCGGACACCGACGCCGCGCCAGCACCTCGATCTGCTGCCCGAGTTGAGGGTCAGGGCCTCCTGCGGAGCAAGCGAAGGGACGAAGCAAGCATCGAAGTGATCGTTGCCTGATCGATTTGATTGTTGTGTGCGTTCTCTCTTGACTGTGATCGATGTTGCGCAAATGATGTTCCTCGTTCGCCTCTCGCCCGTACGAGGTCTCGTAGGAGCCGTGCAATGCCGCGCACTTCACGTTCGTTCCGTATAGCCGCCGTGTCCTCCCTCGCCGCTCTGGGGCTGCTCGCCACAGCCTGCGGCGGGGACAACGGCTCGACCGAAGCCGGTTCGGACGGCAAGCCGGTCACCATCAACTACTGGACCTGGACCCTGGGCGCCAAGGCGACCGCGGAGGAGTTCAACCGGACCCACAAGGACATCCAGGTCAAGTTCACGGAGATCCCGAGCTCCGCCGAGGGCTACAGCAAGCTGGCCAACGCCGTGAAGGCGGGCAACGCGCCCGACGTGGCCACCATCGAGTACCAGATGGTCCCGGAGTTCGCCAGCCAGGGAAACCTGGTCGACCTCACCGAACTCGCCGGCGACACCGTCAAGGAGAAGTTCCCCCAGCCCATCCAGGACCTGGTCAACTTCGGCGGCAGGACCTGGACGGTCCCCTTCGACGCCGCGCCGCAGCTGTACTACTACCGCACCGACCTGTTCAAGAAGTACGGCATCGAAGTCCCCAAGACCTGGGACGAGTTCGAGACGGCCGCCGCCAAGGTCAAGCAGCAGGACAAGAGCGTCCGACTGGCCTCGATGCCCAAGTCGGACCCCGCCCTGCTCGCCGCACTTGCCTGGCAGGCCGACAGCAAGTGGTTCTCCATCAAGGGTGAGGCGTGGAAGCCCGCCGTCGACGACGCCGGCTCCAAGAAGGTCGCCGCCTACTGGGACGGGCTGATCAAGAACGACCTCGTGCAGACCTTCACCGGATGGAGCCCGGAGGAGACCAAGGCCCGGATCGAGGGCAAGACCCTCAGCTTCCTCGGCGCCTCCTGGTCCGCGGGCGGCATGAAGACCTCCCTGCCCGACCTCGAGGGCAAGTGGGCCGCGGCGCCCATGCCCAACTGGGGCACCGCCGCCAGCGGCAACTACGGCGGCACCTCCTACGGCGTCCTCAAGGGCAGCAAGCACACCGAGGCGGCGGCCGAGTTCATCAAGTGGGTCACCACCGACGGCGCCGCGGTCAAGGCCCGGCTGAGCGACAAGAAGTCCCCCAGCAGCGCCCTGCCGGCCAACCCGGAGATGCGTGAGGTCGCCGCCGCGCAGTTCGACACCGCGTACTTCAACGGGCAGGACATCTACAAGCTCGCCTCCGAGCAGGTCGACACCATCGTCCCCGGCTGGACCTGGGGCCCGAACCAGATGGACGTCTACACGGCGGTGCAGGACGCCTCGGCCAGGAGCGGCTTCAGCGGCGGCGTCGTCGCCGGCCAGCGCAAGGCGGAGTCGGGCATCGAGGACCGCGGGCTCAAGCTCGCCAAGTGACCCGTCGGGGGCCGGCCGCGCCGGGCCGCGGCCCCCCCCCCCCCCCCCCCCCCCCCCCCGCCCCCCCCCCCCCCCCCGCCCCCCCCCCCCCGCCCCCCCCCCCGGAACAACCAAAACGCTCCAACCCAGGCAAACCCA